>NZ_JAFLRJ010000145.1 GCF_017315755.1 Streptomyces beijiangensis | reverse complement strand
CCGTGGCGGAAAGCGTTCGGTGCTCGCGGCCGTCGTCGTCTTCGTCATGGCCATGGGCGGGATCACCGGATTCGAGCTGCTCTCCGGGCAGGACCTCAGCGGCGGCAAGGGCAGGACGATGGGTGGCGCGGTGACGGGCGACAGCGGGAAGAAGTCCACACCGTCCTCGCTCACCCCCGCGGACACCACGATCCCGTCCCCGGCGCATAGCGGTTCGGGCGAAGGCCAGTCGCCGAGCCCCGACCCGGCGAAGAGCGGCGACTCCACGCCGGACCCCTCGCCGAGCCCCTCCGCCTCCGACGGCAGCTCGCCGACGCCCACGCCGACGCCGACTCCCTCGGACAGTTCCGGCACGGGGACCGGCGACGGCAGCTCGCAGCAGGAGAACGGCCAGTCGGGCACGGGTTCCACGTCCGAGGGCTCGGCGGGCCAGTAGGAGCGGTCAGTCGCCCAGGACCCGGCGCAGGTAGTCGTTGGCGAACACCCGCTCCGGGTCCAGCCGGTCGCGCACGGCCGTGAACTCGCCGAACCGCGGGTACACCCCGGCCAGGTACGCGGCGTCACGGGTGTGCACCTTGCCCCAGTGCGGGCGGCCGCCGTGCGCGGTCATGATCCGCTCGACCGCGGTGAAGTACGACTGGTACGGCGTGCCCTTGTAGAGATGGACGGCTATGTACGCGCTCTCCCGGCCCGACGCCGTGGAGAGCGCGATGTCGTCCGCGGGCGCGGTCCGCACTTCCACGGGGAAGCTGACCCGCAGCGGCGAGCGCTCCACCATCGCCTTCACCTCGCGCAGCGCCCCCATCGCGGCCTCGCGCTCCAGGGCGTACTCCATCTCCACGAAACGCACCCGGCGCGGGCTGGTGAAGACTTTGTAGGGGATGTCCGTGTACGTACGGGCCGAGAGCGCCCGGCTGGAGACCTTCGCGATCGACGGGATCGTCCGGGGCACCGCCCGGCCCAGCGAACAGGCCAGCTGGAAGACGCCGTTGGAGAGGAGCTCGTCCTCGACCCAGGCGCCGACCTTTCCGGGCGGGGCGGCCGGGCCGGCGCTGCGGTTGTTGCGCTTGGTGTTGCAGTTGCCGGTGTGCGGGAACCAGTAGAACTCGAAGTGCTCGTTCTCCGTGAAGAGTTCGTCGAACTCGGCCGTCACCCGGTCGAAGGTCATCGGCTCCTCGCGGGCCGTCAGCAGGAAGACCGGCTCCACGGCGAAGGTGATCGCGGTGATGACGCCGAGTGCGCCGAGACCGATCCTGGCGGCCGCGAAGACCTCGGGATTCTCCTTCTCGGAGCACTTCAGGACCGAGCCGTCAGCGGTGACCAGCTCCAGGGCGCGGATCTGCGCGGCGATCGAGGCCGAGTCGCGTCCGGTGCCGTGGGTGCCGGTGGAGGTGGCCCCGGCGACCGTCTGCTCCATGATGTCGCCCATGTTCGTGAGCGAGAGCCCCTCGCGGGCCAGGGCCAGGTTCAGCCGCTTCAGCGGGGTGCCGGCCTCGACGGTCACGGTCCCGGCTCCACGGTCCATCTCCCGTATGCCGGTGAGCAGATCAGGGCGTACGAGCAGACCGTCGGTGGCCGCCGTCGCGGTGAAGGAGTGCCCGGTGCCGACCGGCTTCACCTTCAGACCGTCCTCCGCGGCCCGCCTGACGGCCTCGGTGAGCTCCTCCACCGAGGCGGGGGAGACCTCCCGCGCCGGACGGGCCGTGACATTCCCCGCCCAGTTACGCCACGTGCTGCTGCTCGCTCCGGTCATCTGTTTCGCGCCCCTCCCGATGCGGCACCGGCCCATTCAGCCGGCGGTACCCCAGGAACGCCACCGCGGCCGCGAGCGTTCCTGCCCCGGCGGACACCAGATACCCCGACTGCGCCCCGTGGGCGTCGACCACCCAGCCGGCGGCCGAAGACCCGAGCGCCACACCGACGGCGAGCCCGGTACTGATCCAGGTCATGCCCTCGGTCAACTGAGTGCGCGGTACGTGCTGTTCGACGAGGGCCATGGTCGTGATCATCGTCGGTGCGATGAACAGGCCCGCGGCAAAGAGTGCCACGGCCAGCAACGGAAGGTTCCCGGCCAGTTGGAGGGGGATCATACTCACGGCCATCGCACACACGCCCACCAGCCACCTCTTCGATGCCGAGCCCTTGAGGCGAAGCAGCCCGAAGACCGCGCCGGAGAGGCAGGAACCGAGTGCGTACACCGCGAGGACGATGCTCGCCGCGCCCTGGTGGCCCCGTTCGCCCGCGAAGGCCACGGTCACCACGTCGATCACCCCGAAGATCGCGCCGACCATGACGAAGGTGGCGACCAGGACCTGAAGTCCCCTGGAGCGCAGGGCGGTTCCGCCCGAGCCGTGGCCCCGCGGATGCGCCGCGGGTTCGGTGGCGCGCTGCGAGGTGAGCCAGAAGACGCCGGCGACGAGGAAGACGGCCGCGAAGAGCGGGCCGGCCTCGGGGAACCAGACCGTACAGAGCCCGATGGAGAGGATCGGGCCGAAGATGAAGCAGAGTTCGTCGACGATCGACTCCCAGGCGTACGCCGTGTGGAGATCGCGGGGCGACGAGCGGTGGATCTCCGCCCAGCGGGCCCTGACCATCGAGCCGACGCTGGGTACGCAGCCGGTGCCCGCGGCGAAGACGAAGAGCGTCCAGTCCGGGAACCCCTGCTGGGCGCAGAACAGCAGCCCCAGTACGGCGACCACCGTGACGAGGGTCGCCGGGCGCAGGACGCGGCTCTGTCCGTGCCGGTCGACGAGACGGGATATCTGCGGTCCGATCGCCGCGGCCGACAGGGCGCAGGTGGCGGAGAGCGCGCCCGCGAGCCCGTACCGGCCGGTGATCAGCGACATCATCGTCACGATGCCGATGCCCATCATCGACAGCGGCATCCGGCCGAGGAGGCCGGCCGCGGAGAACTGCTTGGCGCCGGGTGCCGCGAAGATCGCGCGGTAGGGACTGGGCAAGAGATCTCCGGTAAGGGCTGTGGGCGGAAGTCACAGCTTACGGCCGTGGCGTGGCTACCGACCGGTCGGATACGGATGGCAGGATCGGACCCATGTCCGATCAGCGTGATCCAGATCCGTACGATGCTCTGCTGCTGCTCTCCTTCGGTGGGCCAGAGGGCCCGGAGGACGTGGTTCCGTTCTTGCAGAACGTGACCCGTGGCCGGGGTATCCCCGACGAGCGGCTCAGGGAGGTGGGGCAGCACTACTTCCGCTTCGACGGCATCAGTCCGATCAACGGCCAGAACCGCGCCCTGCTCGACGCCCTGCGCAAGGACTTCGCCGACCACGGTCTCGATCTGCCGGTGTACTGGGGCAACCGGAACTGGGCGCCGTATCTGACCGACACCCTGCGTGCGATGGTCGCCGATGGGCACAAGCGCATCGCGGTCCTCGCCACCAGCGCGTACGCCTCGTACTCCGGCTGCCGCCAGTACCGGGAAAACCTGGCCGACTCGCTCGCCGCGCTGGAAGCGGAAGGCCTGGACCTGCCGCGCGTCGACAAGCTGCGGCACTACTTCAACCACCCCGGTTTCGTCCGGCCCATGATCGACGGCGTCCTCGCCTCGCTCGCCTCCCTCCCCGAGGACGTACGGACCGGGGCGCACCTCGCCTTCACCACGCACTCCATCCCGACCGCGGCCGCGGACTCGGCGGGACCCGGGGGCGGTGCGTACGTCGCCCAGCACCTGGACGTCGCGCAGGTGATCGTGGACGCGATCCGCGAGCAGACCGGTGTCGAACACCCGTGGCAGCTCGTCTACCAGTCGCGCAGCGGCTCCCCGCAGACCCCGTGGCTGGAGCCCGACATCTGCGACCACCTGGAGACCCTCCACGGCGAGGGCGCCCCCGCCGTCGTCATGGCACCCATCGGCTTCGTCTCGGACCACATGGAAGTCCTGTACGACCTGGACACCGAGGCCGCCGACAAAGCCGCCGAGCTGAACCTCCCCGTCGCCCGCTCCGCGACGGTCGGCGCCGACCCGCGGTTCGCGGCCGCGGTGCGCGACCTCCTCCTGGAGCGCGCCGCGAGCGAGCGGGGCCGCACGGCCGAGCGCTGCGCGCTGGGGGCGCTCGGCCCCTCGCACGACCTCTGCCCGGCCGGCTGCTGCCCGTCCCGCGCCGCCAGGCCCGCGGCCGCAGGCGCCGACAGCCCGTACGCATGAAGGAGCCCCTCGTGAGCGACCCCCTGATCACCGAACTCCTCGCCCTGGCACAAGAGGCGGCCCGCCGGGCGGGCGCGCTCCTGCGCGACGGACGCCCCGCCGACCTCGGCGTGGCCGCGACCAAGTCCAGCCCCATCGACGTCGTCACCGAGATGGACATCGCCGCCGAGAAGCTGATCACCGACTTCCTCGCCGAACACAGGCCCGACGACGGCTTCCTGGGCGAGGAGGGAGCCAGCGTCGAGGGAAACAGCGGAGTCCGCTGGGTCGTCGACCCGCTCGACGGAACGGTCAACTACCTTTACGGGCTGCCCACCTGGTCGGTCTCGATCGCCGCCGAACTCGACGGCGAGACGGTGGCGGGCGTGGTGGCGGCCCCGATGCGCGGCGAGACCTTCCATGCGGTGCGCGGCGGCGGTGCGTACTTGGGCGACCGCTCCCTGCGCTGCCGGCCCGCACCCCCGCTCGACCAGGCGCTGGTCTCGACCGGCTTCAACTACGTCACCACGGTCCGTGCCCACCAGGCGGAGGTCGCCCACCGGCTGATCCCGCAGCTCCGCGACATCCGGCGCGGCGGCTCGGCCGCGGTCGACCTCTGCGACGTCGCGGCCGGCCGCCTCGACGGCTACTACGAGCGGGGGCTGCACCCCTGGGACCTCGCGGCGGGCGACCTGATCGCCAGGGAGGCGGGCGCGCTGACCGGCGGCCGCCCGGGGGACCGCCCCTCCAACGACCTCGCGGTGGCCGCGTCGCCCGGCGTGTTCGAGCCCCTGCAGACGCTCCTGGAGGAGTACGGCGCCTGGCACGACTGAGCCGGGGCCACCCGACCCGGCCGGGCACGTGAGTGGGCCCCGGCACCGTCCCGCGGTGCCGGGGCCCACTCGTGCCCTGCTTCTGGATCGCGCGTCAGACGCCCGCGGTGGTGACCTCGACGCCGTGTTCGGCCGCGAGACGGCGCAGGTCCTCCAGCTCGCCCTGCTCCACCTCCGCCAGGAACTCGTCGCCTGTCTCACGGGCCCGGGTGAGATCGGTCTCCGTGGCCTCTATGCGCTGCAGCAGTCCTGCGGTGAATGCGTCCATGGTGCGCCCCCTCGTCATGGGTCGGTGGCACGGGGGTGTGCCGAGGGTTGCCTGCGATCGCGCACCCTCTGGGGGACAGAGCGGGCTGTGGTACGCCACAAAACAGGGCGTGATCGCGAGGTGTGCAATCGTCCTCCCCCCGCCGTCTCGTCAAGAAACCTCAACAAGCCCATGAATCATGGAATTCCCGACCGCGCGATGGTGGCCGGCCAGTTGGAAGGGGTGCCGCAGCTCGCATGTGCCGTAGCTCCGCAGAGACTGGGACGAGTGAGTCTGCTCGTCCGTCCGGGGCTCTCTCGGACCGCTGGCGGGGCCAGGAGGGGCGGAGGTTGGATGCTTGCCATGCCCAGCGCTCACGCGGCGATGACGAGCGGGCGTCGGTGGCAACTGCCCGTCACTGGCCGACTCAAGCGTGCCCTCATGGCAACGGGCACCCTCGCGCTCTTTCACTCGATATCTCGAAGCGTGAGGGTGCCCGGTTCTACTGTCCCGGAATCGCCGTGTTCAATAGGGTCAAGGATTCACCGAGGTTGAGCATCAAGGCAAAGTCCGCCGGCTGAGTTATGGGCCGGCGCCCTCCGTCATAAGGGAAACTCTTAGACGGTGTAAGGATTTAGCCGAGAACGGCAAGGAGATCCCACAGGCCGCCTGCTTGCGTGCCTCGGGTCCACTGCTGCGCTCGGGCTCCGTTGCTGTGTGAAGAGTTCTCGATCTCGAGACCCTTGCCGCTGTGGTTGATTATCTCCCGGGCGTCGTACAGGCTCAGATAAGGACCGATCTTCCACTTGGCACCGGCCTGCCCTTTACAGTCCCACTGCTGGGCGCGGGCACCATTGCTACCCGAGGAGTTTTCGATCTCCAGGCATTTGCCGGTGCCCCTGTTGACGATGTAGACATAGCCGCCACCAGCGTCTCTGGTGTACCAGTTCGCTCCGGCTTGCTCGTTGCAGCTCCACTGTTGCACTCGGGCACCGTTACTCTGCGAAGAGTTCTCAACCTCTAGGCACTTGCCGCTGCCACTGTTGGCGAACTGGCTCCAGCTGTCAGCGGCTGCCGGGGAGGCCCCGACCGTGACAGTCGCCGCCGAAGCCACGAGGGCCAGGCCGGTAATGAATGACGCTCGCTTGATATTCAAGGAAACTCCTCGTGAGAACCGTGCGGGAGGGGCTTATATGGCTGACCTCCTACTGCGCGGCGCTCAGTCGGACGCCCCCCCCTGGGTCCGACTTGCGATTGCCGTTGACTAAGATGCACCAGGAGTGCGTCTGAGATCAAGTGGAAATTTCGCTGAATCCCGCTGACGCAGGCCCCGTTGCTTTCACCGGGGCGCGCTCGTCCTGGTGCACCCGCAGCCCTCAAGCGTCTTGGCTTCAGCTTGCAGGCCGAACCCCTCACTTACGCAGCCGGTCTCCGGCTGTGTCCGCGCGCGGCCGTCCCCACAGCCAGATCAACTCGCTCGCGTCGCGCCTGTATTCGTTCGCGTACCGCTTTGTGCCCCTGCTCTCCACGCGCCCACGATCGCGGAGGGGTTCCGCCGCACGATGAACGTGTCCGTTTGGCGCTACGCGCGTTTTGGCCTTGGGCTTACAGCCGGTTTACGTGCGTAAGGGGCAGGATGGATGCACACAGTCAGTGCCATGGACCTGCCCGTATGTACGGGCACAAGGGAAGGACAGCGCCGTGCGCGTACTCGTCGTCGAGGACGAGCAGCTGCTCGCCGATGCGGTGGCCACCGGACTCCGCCGGGAGGCCATGGCCGTCGACGTCGTGTACGACGGTGCCGCGGCCCTGGAGCGGATCGGGGTGAACGACTACGACGTGGTCGTACTGGACCGCGACCTGCCCCTGGTCCACGGCGACGACGTCTGCCGCAGGATCGTCGAGCTCGGGATGCCCACCAGGGTCCTGATGCTGACCGCCTCCGGCGATGTCAGCGACCGTGTCGAAGGCCTGGAGATCGGCGCCGACGACTACCTCCCCAAGCCCTTCGCCTTCAGCGAGCTCACCGCGCGGGTGCGGGCCCTCGGGCGCCGTACGACCGTGCCGCTGCCGCCCATCCTGGAGCGGGCCGGCATCAAGCTCGACCCCAACCGCCGCGAGGTCTTCCGGGACGGCAACGAGGTCCAGCTCGCGCCCAAGGAGTTCGCGGTGCTCGAGGTCCTGATGCGCAGCGAGGGCGCGGTCGTCTCGGCCGAGCAGCTCCTGGAGAAGGCCTGGGACGAGAACACCGACCCGTTCACCAACGTCGTGCGCGTGACGGTCATGACCCTCCGCCGCAAGCTCGGCGAACCCCCCGTCATCGTCACCGTGCCCGGCTCCGGCTACCGGATCTGACCCCCGGTGGCAACAACGCCGGCGCCACCCACGGCGCCACCGAAGCCGACCTGGGACCCGAAGTCGGCGGAGATGCCCTTCCCCTGGCTGCGCCCCACGATCCGGATACGTCTGACGCTGCTGTACGGCGGGATGTTCCTGATCGCGGGCATCGTGCTGCTCACGATCATCTACATGCTGGCCGCGCAGGCGCTGCATGACGGGACCAGTCCCGGTTTTCAGGTGTCGGGCACGAACGTTCAGATCTCGAGCAGCGTTTGTCCGGGCCTCGGCCAGGCGCAGAACAATGATCAGCTCAATGCGGCACTCAAGGCCTGCACATCCGTTGAACGACAGCATGCGCTCGATGATCTCCTCACCCGCTCGCTGTACGCCCTCGTCGGCCTCAGTATCATCGCCTTCGGGGTCGGATACGGCATGGCGGGCCGTGTCCTCTCGCCGCTGGGCCGGATGACCCGTACCGCCCGCCGCGTGGCAGGCACCGACCTGACCCGGCGCATCGAGCTCGACGGGCCCGACGACGAGCTCAAGGAGCTCGCCGACACCTTCGACGAGATGCTCGACCGCCTGGAGCGGGCCTTCACCGCCCAGCAGCGCTTCGTCGCCAACGCCTCGCACGAGCTCCGTACGCCGCTGGCCATCAACCGGACCCTCCTGGAGGTCCATCTCTCGGACCCGGGGGCGCCCGTCGAGCTCCAGCAGCTCGGCAGGACCCTCCTGGCCACCAACGAGCGCAGCGAGCAGCTGGTGGAGGGCCTCCTGCTGCTGGCCCGCAGCGACAACCAGATCGTCGAGCGCAAGCCGGTCGACCTCGCGGAGGTCGCTTCCCGGGCCCTGGACCAGGCACACGCCGAGGCGGAGGCCAAGGGTGTGGAGATCCGGGGTGTGCAGGCTCCGGCCGTCGTACAGGGCAATGGGGTGCTCCTGGAGAGGATCGCCCTGAACCTCGTACAGAACGCGGTGCGCTACAACGTTCCCGAGAGCGGGTGGGTGGAGGTCACCACCGAACTGCAGCAGGGACAGGCCGTATTGACGGTGTCGAACACAGGTCCAGTGGTTCCCGCTTACGAGATCGACAACCTCTTCGAGCCGTTCAGGCGCCTGCGCACCGAGCGGACCGGCAGTGACAAGGGCGTGGGGCTCGGCCTGTCCATCGCGCGCTCCGTCGCCCGCGCCCATGGAGGCCGTATCATCGCGGAGCCCCGCGACGGCGGCGGTCTCGTGATGCGCGTCACCCTGCCTGTCTGAGATGCTGCTCGATGCCGGTCCGGACGTTCGCTTTACGCGGAATTTTCGGGACCCGTTCCCGGAAAGATCGTGTGCGATCGATCACAGGGGCGATTTTCCGGCCATCTACTCTCCGTGATCGCAAAACCCCCGGAATCCCGGGAAAACCCCGGGTTTCCGGGGGGTGCGATCACGGGAAGTACACGGGGTGGCACCCGATGAGCGTGACATTCGGACCGTGTACGGTCCCGATCGCCATCCAAACTGATCACTCCAGAGGGATCCGGTTGGGTGTCGATTGAGTAACAGACCTTGATGTGAGGCAAAATCTCCGCCTCAGGTCGGGCACAAGTCCGGCCTCTCACGCGTTACGTGCGCTGAGACACCGCAGACACCCAGAGGGGGAGAGCGACTAAATGGCTACGGATTACGACACCCCACGCAAGACCGACGATGACGTCAATGAGGACAGCATCGAAGAGCTCAAGGCTCGTCGGAACGACAAGTCGACTTCGGCAGTAGACGTCGACGAGTTCGAGCAGGCCGAAGGCCTGGAGCTGCCCGGTGCGGACCTCTCCAACGAGGAGCTGTCCGTACGAGTCCTGCCGCGGCAGGCGGACGAGTTCACCTGCATGAGCTGCTTCCTCGTGCATCACCGCAGTCAGCTGGCCCGCGAGAAGAACGGCCAGCCGATCTGCCGCGACTGCGACTGAGGTCTGGTCGGCCGTGACAGACGCGACACCGTCCCGGAAGCGAGGCTTCCGGCGCAAGGGGTCACCCGGGGCACCACAGGGCGGCACAGGCCCGGCAGAAGGCGTAGCAGCGCCTGCCGAGCCCTCCGCCCTGACGCCCTCGGAGCGTGAGCAGGGCGTACAGGGCGGGTCCGGGACCGGGACCCGCCGCCTGGACGCCCTGAAGCACGGTGTGAAGAAGAGTGGTGACGGCGCGAGAGCAGGGCTTGCGTACATCGCCGACAGAATCATCGAGAACGCGCCCCGGATCCCGGTGCGCGATCTCGCGACCCTGCGGAAACACTTCCCGGGCCTGGGCCCGGAAGAGATCGCCGACAAGCTCGTCACCGGAGCTGCCGCGGCGACCTCCACCGTCGGCGCGGGCATCGGCGCGGCGGCGATGCTCCCCGTACCGCCCGCGATGCCGGCCGAGCTGGCCGCGGAGATCACCGGCGTGGCCGCGATCGAGATGAAGCTCATCGCCGAGCTGTACGAGGTCTACGGCCTGCGCCCGCCCGGCAGCCTCAAAGAGCGCACCACCGTCTACCTCAGCTCCTGGTCGGGCGAGCGCGGCATCGACGTGACGAAACCGTCGACGCTCAACATGGCGCTCGGCGGCCAGATGAAGCGCGAGCTGCGCCAGCAGATCATGAAGCGGATGATCCGCGACCTGCCGAACCTGGTGCCGTTCATGGTGGGTGCGGCCGTCGGCGCCGTGATGAACCGGCGCGACACCAAGAAGCTCGCCGCACGCATTCGCAAGGACCTGCGCAAGGGCCAGATCCCGTGGGACGCGCTGCCCGCGCTGCCCCCGCTGGAGCGGATCGAGGAGCCCGTACGCCTGAACGGCCCCGAGGACCCCCGGGGCCCCAGGGCGCTGGACGGCTAGGGCTGGGGCCCGCTGGGAGCTAGGCGGCGCGTACGGCTGCGAGTGCGGCCTTGAGCGCCTCGGGGTGGCGCGTGGAGAGATAGGCGTAGGGCGTCGGGTCGGCCGGATCGGTGATCTCGACCTTCAGCGCCGTCGGGATGTAGGCGCGCAGCAGCATGAACGCCCTGGTGTCGGCCTTGTACGAGCGCCAGGCGCGCGCCTCCTCCGCGTCCAGCACCTCCGCGTCGCCCAGCGCCGAGAGCGGGATCTTCGCCTCGCCCGCGACCAGCGAGTCCGCGACGATACGGATGCGCATCGAGCCGTACGCGCTCACGACCACGCCCGCGACCGCGGTGCCGCCGACCAGCCCGCCGAGCAGCGGCAGAGTGCCGAGCGGCAGGAACATCAGTGCGCACGCGAAGCCCACGAGCAGGCTGATGAACCACCACGAACGGGGTGCGGTGAGGCGTTCTTCGTAAGGCTGCATGAACCCAAGCTTGGCACGGCACTCGGAGCACCGGTACGCGCAGGTAGGGTCTGCGTCTGTGACAGGAACAACTGCAGCGCTGACGCCCCCGGCCGACGCCATAGCGCCGGTGCGGCACGCCGATGCCCCCGCCCCCGGCGAGCTTCTCGGCGCGCACTACGGACACTGCTTCGGCTGCGGCGACCAACAGCCCCACGGACTGCATCTCCAGGCGCGCGCCGGCGACGGCGTACGGGTGTCCGCCGAGTTCACGGTGCAGGCCGCCCACCAGGGCGCCCCCGGGCTCGCGCACGGCGGCATCCTCGCCACCGCGCTGGACGAGACGCTCGGCTCGCTGAACTGGCTGCTGCGGGTCATCGCGGTGACCGGCCGTCTCGAGACCGACTTCGTCCGGCCCGTGCCGGTCGACACCGTGCTCCACCTGGAGGCCGAGGTCACCGCCGTGCACGGGCGGAAGATCTACTCCCGGGCCGTGGGACGGATCGGCGGCCCCGAGGGGCCCGTCGCGGTCCGCGCCAAGGCTCTGTTCATCGAGGTCAAGGTCGAGCACTTCACGCAGAACGGCCGGCCCGAGGAGATCCGGGCGGCTATGGACGACCCGGACCAGATCAGGCGCGTACGTGCCTTCGAGGTGAACCCCTGATGCGTAACCCCGTAGATGTACTCATCCGCCGAGTGGACCCCGAGGTACCGATCCCCGCGTACGGGCACCCCGGCGACGCCGGAGCGGATCTGGTGACCACGGAAGCGGCCGAACTCGCCCCGGGCGAAAGGGCGGTGCTGCCCACCGGAGTGTCTGTCGCTCTCCCGGACGGGTACGCGGCCTTCGTGCACCCGCGATCCGGTCTCGCCGCCCGCTGCGGAGTGGCCCTGGTGAATGCCCCGGGGACGGTTGATGCCGGGTACCGTGGGGAGATCAAGGTGATCGTGGTCAATCTCGACCCGCGCGAAAGCGTGCGGTTCGAGCGATTCGACCGGATTGCCCAACTGGTCGTCCAGCAGGTCGAGAAGGTGCGCTTCCACGAGGTGGCGGAACTTCCCGGCTCGGCGCGGGCCGAGGGGGGCTTCGGTTCCACCGGCGGTCATGCCGCGGTGGGCGGCACACAGGGTGGGAATCGATACGCTTCGGTCGTATCCGACCGGGAAGGACAGTGACGTGTTCGGACGTCGCAAGAAGAACGGTTCCGACGAGGACCTGGCGGGCGAGGCCGAGCAGTTCGTCGACGACGCCGGTGACGACGCCGGGCAGGCCCCGCGCGTAGCGCTGGAGCCCGCTCCGCGTCCCGACGGGCCGTGGGACCACACCGAGGTCTCCGAGCCCGGTGAGGGCCGCGTGGACCTGGGCGGACTTTTCGTGCCCGGGGTGGAGGGCATGGAGCTGCGGGTCGAGGTCGCGGGTGACGCGATCGTCGCGGCCACCGTCGTCCTGGGCGACAGTGCCGTACAGCTGCAGGCCTTCGCCGCGCCCAAGCGCGAGGGCATCTGGAGCGAGGTGCGCGAGGAGATCGCCACCGGCATCACCCAGCAGGGTGGTGTGATCGACGAGATCGAGGGCCCGCTGGGCTGGGAGCTGCGCGCGCAGGTCCCCGTACAGCTGCCCGACGGGACCAACGGGGTGCAGCTGGTGCGCTTCGTGGGCATCGACGGCAAGCGCTGGTTCCTGCGCGGGGTCATCTCCGGCCAGGGCGCGGTGCAGCCGCAGGCCGCCGGGGTTCTCGAGCAGATCTTCCGGGACACCGTGGTGGTACGGGGCGAGGGGCCGATGGCGCCGCGCGATCCGATCGTCCTCAAGCTCCCGGAAGACGCGCAGATGATGCCCGACGGCGTCCAGCAGGAGGACCAGGAGGGCTCGCGCTTCTCCGGTGGCATGGGACAGCTCCAGCGCGGTCCGGAGATCACCGAGGTCCGCTGACCCCGGAGCAGTAGCAGTACCAGCAGTCGACGGCCGGTGGCCCGCACGCCCCTTTCGAGGGGGATGCGGGCCACCGGCCTTTTCCGGCCCGCGCCAGGGCTCTTGCCCTGACGGTTTCCCGTACACATACTGATCCGATCATCCATGAGGTCTGGACCAGTTGGGGGTACTGGGAGGGTGAGCACCACCGCTGTCAAGGCCACGCAGCCTGGGGCGGGGCACCGCCGGGGGCTGCCGCAGATGCTGCGCCGCTGCGGCCATCACGGGGCCGTCCTCGTGGCCGCCGCCCTCACCGTCCTCGTCTCGGGAACCGTCCTCGCCGCGCTGGCCGTGCTCGCCGGCGGGGCGGTGGAGAGCGGGGCGCAGGAGCGGCTCGCCGCCGATCCGGACTCCGTGGTCAAGGTCTTCGCCAAGTACCGCGCGGACGGGCTCGCGCCTGCCGATGCCGCCGTGCGCGGTGCGCTTGCCGGGGCTTTCAAGGATGTGCCCGTACGGACCTATCCGGCACTCCGCGCCCCCTCCGCACGCTCCATGGACCTGGCCGTCGTCGGGCCGGGCGGCAAGCCCCTCGGGAGCGAGGCCGTCGGGGTCGTGGCCTTCCAAGGGGCCGCCCGGCACGCCGAGTTGGTGGCCGGGCGGTGGCCCGCCCCCGGGAGCGGGACCGAAGTTCCGGCCGCGCTGGAGCGGAGCCTCGCCGGGCGGCTGCACCTCGGTGTGGGTGACACCCTCCGGCTCTCGGGCGCCAAGGCCACGCCCGTCGTCCTCAAGGTCACCGGGCTCTACCGGGGCAACGGGCGCGACCCCGGCGTCTGGGCCTCGCTCACCAGCGCGTCACGCGGCGTCGACAGCCTGGCCGTCGTACCCGAGGCCTCCTTCCGCGCCCACCCCGGACTCGCCGGCGACGCGCTGGCCGCATGGATCGGGGTGCCCGACATCGGGCGTCTCGGGGTCGGGGAGATCCAGCCCCTGAACCGGCGGCTCGCCGCCTTCGAGGAGAGCGACCGCCGGCACGCCGTCTTCCACGGCGCCACCCCCGCGCTGGAGTCCATGGCCGTCAGCGCGCCTCTGACCGAGGCCATCGACCGCATCGGCACGCCGATGGTCGTCGCCCGTTCCGGGCTCTACATCCCGGCCGCGCTGCTCGCCGCGCTCGCCGCCGCCACCCTCGTGCTGACCGCCCGTCAGGTCGCCGAGCACCGGCGGGCGGACACCGCGCTGCTCGGTGCGCGCGGAGCCGGTGCGGCACGGCTGATCTGGTCGGCCGCCGCCGAATGGGCGGTGGTGGCGGTGCCCGCCGCGCTGGCCGCGCCCTTCCTCGCCGGTCCGCTTCTCTCCGTACTCGACCGTGCGGGCCTGCTGCCGGGGGAGGTGCCGCACTCCGCGCTGACCACGGTGGGCTGGGCGGCCGCCCTCGTCGCGCTCGCGCTGCACGGGATCGCCACGCTGGGGCCCGTCCTGAGCGCCGCCCGCGACCGCAGCGCCGTCGCCAAGCTGCGGCAGCGCGGAGCCAAGTCGGCCGCCTTCCAGCGGGCGGGCACCGACCTGGTCCTCGCTGCCGTCGCCGTACTCGGCTGGCTTCAGCTCCGGCGCTACCACTCGCCGGTGAGCGGCAACGGCACGGTCGACCCCGTGCTCGTCCTGGTGCCCGTCGTCGTGACCGTCGCCGCCACGCTGCTCACCCTGCGGCTGCTGCCCTTCGCCGAGTACGGGGCCGCCTGGCTCGCCCGGCGCAGCGCGGGACTCGTGCTGCCGCTCGGCGGCTGGCAGGTCAGCCGGCGCGCCACCCGCCAGGCCGGCCCCGCCCTGCTGATGGTGCTCGCACTGGCCGTGGGAGCGCTGACCACCTCGGCGCTCGTCATGCTCGACCGCAGCAACACCGACCGGGCGCGCTTCCAAGTGGGCGCCGACCTGCGGGTGCAGCCCGACGAGTTCACCGCGGGTGCGGTCAGCGGGCCCGCACGGCACAGCGCGTACAGCGCCCTGCCGGGCATCACGGCCGCGACGCCCGTCGTCGATGTGCCGGTGGCCGTCGCGGGCGACAGTGCGGGCGTCACCGCGATCGACACCCAGGCCGTCTCGCCCACCCTGGGGCGTGAGGCGGGGGCCGTGCCCGCGCTCCGCGGCGACCTCAAGGGCAAGGACACGGCGCAGCAGATCGCGGCGCTCGGCAACCGGGTGCCGGAGGACGGGTTCGTCCTCCCCGGGCGGCCCACCTCGCTCGCACTGGACCTGAATCTCGACGCGACCGGGCCTGCCGGCAGGCCGACGCCCCAGCTCACGCTGACCATCGAGGACGGCGCCGGTCTCGCCGACACCGTACGGACCGCACTGCCGCTCCCGTCCGGCGAGCGCAGGACCGTGACCGTCCCGCTGGGCAAACCGGGCGGGGCCCGCTACTACCCACTGCGGATCACCAGAATGGCCATCGAGCTGCCGAGTGAACCCACCCGCAGGACCTACGAGTTGAGGCTGCACGCCATCCGCTCCGACGGAGCGCCCGGCCGTACGCCCGACCGGATGCAGTGGCGCAGTCTGCTCGCCCACCAGGTGGACCCGGCCAGTGCGGGCTGCCCCGGGACGAGCCCGGTGCCGCGCAGCACGCTGGAGGCCTCCCTCTGCGGGCTCAAGGACGTCTCGGGCGGCGAGGTTCTGGACGCCGTGCTCCGCGGGCCCGATGCGAGCCTCCGCGTCGCGTCGGGGGCGGTGGAGCTGGGACCCCTGTGGATCGGCGCCGCACCCGTGCCGGCGCTCGCGAGCGACGCGATGATCGCCGGCGGCCTGGTCAAGGTCGGTGAGACCGTCACGCTGGACACGTTCAACGGCGTACGGGTGACCTTCAAGGTCACCGGGAGGATCGCGGCGGTGCCGGGGTTCCCGCACGGGCAGGGGCGGCTCCTGGTCGACTCGCGGGCGTTCGCCGCCGCGGTCGTCCAGACGGGGGCCGTCCAGTTCGGCGAGTCCTTCTGGTGGCTCTCGGCGAAGGACGGCGACGCGGCGGCCGCGGCCGGGGCGGTACGCGGCAGGCAGGCGCTCGGTACGGGAACCGATGTGCGGTCCGTACAGAGGCAGTTGGAGGGCGACCCGCTGCAGCACGGCAGCCGTGGCGTACTGGTCCTCTGCCTCCTCGTCGCCCCGCTCTTCGCGGTGATCGGCTTCACCATGCACGCCGTGCAGTCGACCAGGGAGCGGCGCCGCGAGTTCGCGCTGCTACGGGCCATCGGCGTACGCAAGGGGCAGCTGACCGGGCTGCTGTGGACCGAACAAGTACTGATCGCGGTGATCGCGGTCCTCCTCGGCTCGGCCATCGGCTCGGCGCTCGCCGGGCTCGTCATGCCGCTGGTGACCGTGGACGACCAGGGGCAGCAGGTCTTCCCGACGATGCTCGCCACGGTCCCCTGGGGGCGGGTCGCCCTCACCGCGCTGGGCACGGCCGTGGTGATCAGTGTGACCGTGACGGTCATGTCGCGGATGCTGTCGCGCGTCGATCTGGTCCGTGTCATGAGGGCGGGGGAGCGATGAACGTGCGATGGGCTCTGCGCGAGATACGGGCGGGAGCCGCCCTGCAGGTCTGCCTCGCGCTGCTGGTGGCGATCCTCGCCACCACCGCGCTGGCCGGACCTCCGCTGCTCGACCGGTGGGCCGGGTCCGCGCTCGGTCAGCGCGTCACACGGGCGCAGGAGGACGGGCCGCTCCTGGTGCACTCGACCACGGCGAGTCCCCCGATGCAGGACGCCTTCTTCGACGACACCGGTCAGGGGGACGATCCCATGTCGGCCGGAGTGCTGGCAGACCAGCTGAACCGGGTGTCCCGGGCGATACGCGACAAGGCTCCCGAACCGCTGCGCGGCCGGCTGAGGCCCGGGCCGGTCAGCATCGAACTGCCGTCCGCCGCGCTCCCCGTGCCCGTGGGCGCCGACTCCGCCCGTGCGTCCCGACTCTCCCTGCTGTACGCGTCCGACGCGCCCGGCGCCCCCTCGTACACCCAGGGGCGCCCGCCGGGGAAGGCGCCCGCGCTCGACCCCAAGGAGAAGCTGCCGGTCGAGATTGCGGTCTCCGAGGCCACCGGGCGTGCGCTCGGGCTGACGGTCGGCACGCGCACGAAACTGTCCGACCGGGGATTCGACGCGGATGTCGTCGTGGTCGGCATCTTCCGTTCCGCGGAGGGCCGTTCGCCGGTGAGCCGCCGGCAGCCGTCGTTGGACGGGCCGCTGCAGGAGGAGATCGGCGGGGTCACGATCCAGCACGCCACCGCCCTCCTCGACCCCACCGGCATGGAGGTGCTCCAGCGGCGCAACAGAATCGACTTCACCGTGATCTGGCGGATCAAGGTGGATCTGCCCGAGCGTGCGGCCGTGGACACGGTGGTGCACGGCGGGCTGCCCGCACTGCGGCGGGCGGCCGGCCGCTACCAGCAGAACGCGGAGCTCGGACTCTGCGAAACGGTGCGCAGCGACCCCTTCTGCGCCATGGGGCAGAACCTGGTCACCCCGCTGCAGACCGTCAACCAACTCACCCCGGTCTTCGACCGGTTCGCCACCCAGCAGGTGCAGGCCCGGTCGCTCTCCTCCTTCGCGATCGCCGGGCTGCTCGCCGTGGCGCTCGGCACCGTCGCGGTGGCGGCCCGGCTCGCCGTACGGCGCAGGCGCACCGCCGACCTGCTGCAGCGGGCGCGCGGCGCCACTGCGCTGGACGTCACCCGCGCCCGGCTCCTGGAGATGGCTCCCGCCGTGCTCGTGGGAGCCGCCGCCGGGTACGGGATCACCCGGCTCCTGCTGCCGGGCTCCGCCGCACTCCCGTACGGCTACGCGCTCGCCGTGACGGCCCTGGCGTGGGCAGCCGTACCGCTGCTCACCTGGATTTCCGTACGAGAACAGGCGCCGCGCCGCCGCAGGGGACGCAGTGACGGGGCCGGGCTCGCCCAGAACCGCAGGCTGCTCGCCGAGGCCGCCGTGGTGCTGGTCGCCGTCGCCTCGGTCGCCGCGCTGCGGTCACGGGGCGCGGGGGAGTCGGCCGGTGGGGTCGATCCCCAACTGGCCGCCGTACCCGTGCTGCTGGGCCTGGTCGCCGTCATGGTCCTGGCCCGCCTCTATCCGCTTCCGCTGCGCAGCCTCGCCGCGCGGGCGCGCCGCAGCCGGGGGCCTGTCGGCTTCCTGGCGCTGGCCCGCACCGGGCGGGCGGCGGCGGGCCACGGGCTCGCGCTGCTCGTGCTGATCCTCACCCTGGCCACCGCGGTCTTCGGCGGCCTCGTCGCGGACACCGTCAGCCAGGGCCGCGAACAGGCCGCCGCCTGGAACGCGGGCGGGGACGCGGTGGTGGTCGACAACACGCCACCGCCCGCCGAGAGCCCGGGCACCGCCACCGTCGGCGTGGACACGGGCGACGATCCGGCGGCCCGAACCCTGTCCCGTATCAAGGGTGTTGAGCGTGTCGTCTCCGTACGGCAGGCCACCGCGTCGCTCGCCGGGGCCACCGACGGGCGCTTCCGCGACCCCGTCGACCTGGTGGGCGTCGACTCCGCCGCGCTGCAGCGGGCCGCGCCCGGTTCGGCCGCCGCCCGCGCCCTGCGCGACGCGGAGATCGGCGGCTCCGCGGCAGGGCCGCTGCCCGTGCTCGCCTCCGCCGACGTGGCGAAGGCGTACGCGGGCAAGACCCTGGCGCTGGGCGAACTGCGCGGCGCCACGGTCTCGGTCCGTATCGTCGGCGCGCTTCCGGCCGCCGCCGGGCGCGACCCCGCCCTGGGCCCCGTGCGCGCCGACGCCCACGCACCGCTGCTGCTCGCCGACGTCCGCTCGCTGGGAGCCCTGCAGCCCACCGACATCACGCACCGGGCGCTGCTCCTGTACGGACACGACCTGGACGCGGCCGCCCTGCGGGCCGCCGCCCAGCGCACCGTCGGCCCCACCGCCCAGGTCGTGCTCCACGCCGACGAGCTGAACCGCCTGCGCAAGGACGGACTGCTGACGTCCGTCCTCGACGCCTACGCCGTCTGCGGAGCCCTCGGCATCCTCCTCGCACTCCTCGCGGTGATCCTGGAGCTGCTCCTCACCGCGGACGAACGAGCGCGCACCGCCGCCTACTTGAGGATGCTCGGCCTCGGCGGCCGCCCCGTGGCCCTCCTCCACTTCCTGGAACTCCTGCCGCTGGCCGTGGCCGCGGCCGTCGGCGGCACCGCGCTCGGACTGCTGCTGCCCGCGGCGCTCGGACCCGCCCTGAACCTGGGAGAGTTCACCGGGGGCCCGACGGCCCCTGTCCTGCATACCGACTACGGGCTGACGACACTGCTCACCCTGGGCCTCGGCGCCCTCGTCCTGGCGGCGGTGGCGATCGACGCCGTACGCGGCAGGCGGCGCAATCTCGGCTCGGTGCTACGACTCGGGGAGACCCTGGCATGACCGACGTACTCGAAGGCGGCATACCCGCACCGCACGCGGACCCCGGCAGTCCGCTGATCCGGTGCGAGAACCTGGTCCGCATCTTCTGGGCCGAACAGGTCGAGGTGCAGGCGCTCCAGGGTCTCGATCTCTCCGTACCCCAGGGCGAGTTGCTCGCGGTCGTCGGCGCGTCGGGATCCGGCAAGTCCACGCTGCTGGGCATACTCTCCGGCCTCGACGTGCCGACCGCGGGGACCGCCACCGTCGACGGCTTCGACCTGCTGGCGATGAAGCGCCGCGACCGGGTCGCCTTCCGCCGCCACACCGTCGGCTTCGTCTGGCAGCAGACGGCGCGCAACCTCTTCCCGTACCTCAGCGCGCTGGAGAACGTCATGCAGCCCATGGCGTACACGGGCCGAAAGCTGCGCGCCCGGCGGGCCCGTGCCGCCGAGCTCCTCGACCTCTTCAACATCGGTTACGCGGCCGACCGCCGCCCCGACGCCCTCTCCGGCGGCGAACAGCAGCGCGTGGCCATCGCGGTGGCCGTCGCCAACGACCCCCGTGTCCTCTTCGCCGACGAGCCCACCGGCGAGCTCGACACCGAGACCGCGAACGAGGTCTTCGGCGCACTGCGCCGCGCCAACGCCGAGCTCGGCACCACCATCGTCGTCGTCACGCACGACGCGATGGTCTCCGAACAGGTGCGGCGCACCGTCGGCATCCGCAACGGTCGCACCTCGTCGGAGGTGCTGCGCGACCACGAGGCGCAGGTCTCGGAGGAGTTCGCGGTCCTGGACCGCAACGGCCGCCTCCAGCTGCCGCGCGAGCACATCGAGCGGTACGGGCTCAAGGACCGGGTCCGGCTCAGCACCGAGACCGACCACCTGGGCATCTGGGCCGACGCCGGAGCCCAAGCATTGCCCGAAACCGGGGGCGGCGGCGATACTGGCGCCCGATCGCAGCACCGTACGGGGGAGTGACCATGACCGAGAGCACCAGAGGCAAGTCCGGGACGGCCGTGGCCGAGGATCCGTCCGGCCGCCCGATGATCGAGGTGGAGAGCCTGCACCGGTCGTACGGGACCGGGCCCGCCGCCGTCCACGCCCTGCGCGGGGTCTCCTTCGACGTACCGCGCGGCGAGCTTGTCGCCCTCAAGGGGCGCTCGGGCTCCGGCAAGACGACTCTGCTCAACCTGGTCGGCGGGCTCGACAGCCCGGACGAGGGCCGGATCACCGTGGACGGCACCGACCTCTCGGGCCTCGGCGAGAACGGTCTCCTGGAGCTGCGCCGCGACCGTATCGGCTTCATCTTCCAGTCCTTCGGCCTGATCCCCATCCTCTCCGCCGCCGAGAACGTCGGCGTCCCCATGCGCCTGCGCAAGACCGACCCGCGCGAACGCGAGGAGCGCGTCGAGCTGCTGCTCTCCCTGGTCGGCCTGGCCGACCACGCCCAGCAGCGCCCCGGCGAGCTCTCCGGCGGCCAGCAGCAGCGCGTCGCCATCGCCCGCGCGCTCGCCAACAAGCCGGCGCTCCTGATCGCGGACGAGCCGACAGGACAGCTGGACGCGGAGACCGGGCTCGCGGTGATGGAGCTGCTGCGCGCGGTCGTACGGAGCGAGGGCGTGACGGTGCTCGTGGCCACCCACGACAACCAGCTGCTGAGCCTGGCCGACCGGGTGCTCGAACTGAGCGACGGACACATCGTCGAGCACAGCTGAGCCGGGCGGACGCGTCAGAGAGACGTCAAGAGGATCATCACTGCCACCTCTTGCCCGGAATGCCCGTTTCTTTCACCGTAAAGTCAAGGCATGGCACGCGGGAAGCTCCGGATATATCTCGGCTCGGCACCGGGCGTCGGCAAGACGTACGCGATGCTGTCCGAGGCGCACCGCCGTATGGAGCGCGGCACGGACTGCGTCGTCGCCTTTGTCGAGCACCACGGCAGGCCGCGCACCGAGGTGATGCTGCACGGCCTTGAGCAGATCCAGCGCCGGGAGATCGAGTACCGCGGGACCGTTTTCACCGAGATGGACGTGGACGCGGTCCTGGAGCGCAAACCTGCCGTCGCCCTCGTGGACGAGCTGCCGCACACCAACGTCCCCGGCTCCCGCAACACCAAGCGCTGGCAGGACGTCGAGGAGCTGCTCGCCGCAGGGATCGACGTCGTCTCCACCGTCAACATCCAGCACCTGGAATCGCTGGGCGACGTCGTCGAGTCGATCACCGGCGTACGGCAGCGGGAGACCGTCCCCGACGAGGTCGTGCGACGTGCGGACCAGATCGAGCTCGTCGACATGTCGCCCCAGGCGCTGCGCCGCCGTATGGCGCACGGCAACATCTACACCTCCGACAAGGTCGACGCGGCCCTCTCCAACTACTTCCGCCCCGGCAACCTCACCGCCCTGCGCGAACTCGCGCTGCTCTGGCTGGCCGACCGGGTCGACGAATACCTCCAGCAGTACCGCGGCGAGCACAACATCCGCGCCACCTGGCAGGCCCGCGAACGCATCGTCGTCGGCCTCACCGGCGGCCCCGAGGGGCGCACGCTGATACGCCGCGCCGCCCGGATGGCGGCCAAGGGGTCAGGCAGCGAGATCCTCGCCGTGTACGTCGCCCGGAGCGACGGGCTGACCTCCGCGTCCCCCAAGGAGCTCGCGGTCCAGCGGACCCTGGTCGAGGACCTGGGCGGAACGTTCCACCACGTCATAGGCGACGACATCCCGCCCGCGCTCCTGGAGTTCGCACGCGGCGTCAACGCCACCCAGATCGTCCTCGGCTCCAGCCGCCGCAAGGCCTGGCAGTACATCCTGGGCCCCGGCGTCGGCCAGACCGTGGCCCGCGACTCCGGGCCCGACCTGGACGTCCACATCGTCACCCACGACCACGTCGCCAAGGGACGCGGGCTGCCCGTCGCCCGCGGCGCACGGCTCGGCAAGGTGCGGATCATCTGGGGCTGGCTGGCCGGGGTCGCGGGCCCGGCACTCCTCGCCGTCCTGCTCACCAACAGCAGCGCCGACCTCGGCCTCGCCAACGACATGCTGCTCTTCCTGTCCCTGACGGTGGCCTCGGCCATGCTCGGCGGCCTGCTGCCCGCGCTCGCGTCGGCGGCCTTCGGCTCGCTGCTGCTCAATTACTTCTTCGCCCCGCCGCTGCACCGGTGGACGATCTCCGACCCCAAGAACATCGTCGCCATCGTGATCTTCGTATCGGTGGCGGTCGCGGTCGCCTCCGTGGTCGACCTGGCCGCCCGCCGCACCCACCAGGCCGCCAGGCTGCGCGCCGAGTCCGAGATCCTCTCCTTCCTCGCGGGCAGCGTGCTGCGCGGCGAGACGACCCTGGACGCCCTTCTGGAGCGCGTACGGGAAACCTTCGCCATGGAGTCCGTGGTCCTTCTGGAGCGCGCGAGCGACGTCGACCCCTGGACCTGCGCGGGCAGCGTCGGACCCCGGCCGCTCGCCCGGCCCGAGGACGCCGATGTCGACATGCCGATCGGCGACAACATGGCGCTGGCCCTCTCCGGGCGCGTACTGCCCGCCGAGGACCGCCGGGTGCTCGGCGCCTTCGCCGCCCAGGCCGCTGTCGTACTGGACCGCCAGCGCCTCGTCGGCGAGGCCGAGGAGGCCCGCCGCTCCGCCGAGGGCAACCGCATCCGCACCGCCCTGCTGGCCGCCGTCAGCCACGACCTGCGTACCCCGCTCGCCTCCATCAAGGCGGCCGTCAGCTCGCTGCGCTCCGAGGACATCCAGTGGTCGGACGAGGACGAGGCCGAGCTCCTCGCGGGAATCGAGGAGGGCGCGGACCGCCTCGACCACCTGGTGGGCAACCTCCTCGACATGTCCCGGCTGCAGACCGGCACCGTGACGCCCCTGATCCGCGAGATCGACCTCGACGAGGTGGTCCCGATGGCGCTCGGCGGCGTACCGGAAGGCAGCGCGGAGCTCGACATCCCCGAGTCTCTGCCGATGGTCGCGGTGGACCCGGGCCTGCTGGAGCGGGCCGTCGCCAACATCGTCGAGAACGCCGTGAAATACAGCCCCGACGGTGAGCCCGTACAGGTCTCCGCCAGCGCCATGGCCGACCGCGTGGAGGTCCGGGTCACCGACCGCGGCCCCGGCGTCCCCGACGACGCCAAGGACAAGATCTTCGAGCCCTTCCAGCGGTACGGCGACGCCCCGCGCGGCGCCGGTGTGGGCCTCGGCCTGGCCGTCGCCCGTGGATTCGTCGAGTCCATGGGAGGCACGCTCACCGCCGAGGACACCCCCGGCGGCGGCATGACCATGGTCCTCACCCTCAAGGCGGTACAGGGCTACACCTACGCCCCCGCCGATCTCCCCGCCCAGGTCACCTCATGACCCCTCCGACAGCAGAAAGCAGGAATGCCATGACCCGGGTCCTGGTGGTCGAGGACGAGCCGCAGATCGTCCGCGCCCTCGTGATCAACCTCAAGGCGCGGAAGTACGAGGTCGACGCGGCCCCCGACGGCGCCACCGCCCTCCAGCTCGCCGCCGCGCGCCACCCCGACGTGGTCGTCCTCGACCTCGGTCTGCCCGACATGGACGGCGTCGAGGTGATCAGGGGCCTGCGCGGCTGGACCCGTGTCCCGATCCTCGTGCTCTCCGCACGCCACACCTCCGACGAGAAGGTCGAGGCGCTCGACGCGGGCGCCGACGACTACGTCACCAAGCCCTTCGGCATGGACGAGCTCCTCGCCCGGCTGCGCGCCGCGGTCCGCAGGGCCGAGCCGGTCGGCGGCGCGGACGGCGACGGCGAGAACGTCTCACTGGTCGAGACAGAAGGTTTCACCGTCGACCTCGCCGCGAAGAAAGTCCACCGGGAGGGCAGGGACGTGCGCCTGACCCCGACCGAATGGCACCTCCTTGAGGTACTCGTACGGAATACGGGCCGTCTGGTCAGCCAGAAGCAGCTGCTCCAGGAGGTCTGGGGGCCTTCGTACGGCACAGAAACCAACTATCTGCGGGTGTACATGGCTCAGCTGCGGCGCAAGCTGGAGACAGACCCCTCTCACCCCCGGCACTTCGTCACCGAGCCGGGAATGGGTTACCGCTTCGAGCGTTAGGCTTCCCGTATGAGCGCTAAGCCGACCGGCCGCTTTCGCCGGATGATCGACAGGCTGTCGTCGTCCCAGGAAGACTTGCACTCCGCGGAGCTGCAGGAGGACACACAGGCCACCGGGTGCACCCGTATCACGGACTGTGGAGACCGGCAGATCGTCAAGGTGACTGGTACCTTGCGCACGGTCACCCTGCGCCCTCGGGCGGGCGTGCCCGCCCTGGAGGCCGAGCTGTTCGACGGCACGGCCCCGCTGGACGTGGTGTGGCTGGGCCGGCGCTCCATCGTGGGCATAGAGCCGGGCCGCAAACTGATCGCCTCCGGCCGGATCTCCATGAGCCACGGCCGCAGGGTGCTCTTCAATCCCAAGTACGAACTGCGACCGCTCGGACAGGAGTAGCCGGTGACGTCGATCGACAAGCCGACCACCACACCGGATCAGCAGGACAGCCACACCTCCGCCTCCGCCGACGCCGACGCGAAAGCCGTCACGGAAGCGGCGCTGTCCGAGGCATTCGGCGGCGTACGAGGCATGGCGGAGACGATTCTCCCCGGTCTGCTCTTCGTGATGATCTACACCATCAACCAGGACCTGCACTCCGCGGCGATCGCCGCGCTCGCGGTCTCGCTGGTGCTGGTCGCCGTGCGGCTGGTCCGCAGGGACACGGCCAAGCACGCCTTCAGCGGTGTCTTCGGGGTCGTCATCGGTGTGGTCTTCTCGATGTTCACCGGCGACGCCAAGAACTTCTACCTGCCGGGGATGCTGTACGGCGTGGGCACGGGGCTGGCGTACATCGTCTCCGCGCTGCTCGGATTCCCGCTGATCGGGCTGATCCTCGGGCCGATCTTCAAGGAGAACCTCTCCTGGCGGACCAGGAATCCCGGCCGTAAATCCGCGTACATGAAGGCGAGCTGGGCCTGGGGGCTCATCTTCCTGGCCAAGTACGCGATCCTCTTCCCGCTGTACTGGTGGGGGGACACCACGCAGTTCGGCTGGGTGGTCATCGCGCTGAAGCTGCCGCCGATGCTGCTGGCGATCTATCTGACGTGGGTCTTCCTGTCGAAGGCGCCCGCGCCCATCGACGTCTTTGCGGAGATGGAGGCGGAGGAGCAGGCGGAGAAGGCGCGGGAGGCTGCCGCCGGCCGGCAGAGCGAGGCGTAGTTCTTTTTACGCGACGAGGGCCCGGGACCTCAGTGGTCCCGGGCCCTCGTCGTGCGCCTGCGGCGGGCTTGGACCCCGCCCTGGGGGCTCCGCCCCCAGACCCCCGCTCCTCAATCGCCGGAGGGGCTTGTTTTGCCCACAGTGGCTGAGGAGGCCCGGAGGTCTGAGGCGGGAGTCAGGCCGTTTCTCGTCGTACCGACAGCAGGTCTTCCAGCTGTTCCTCGCGGGCCTGGGCGGCCACGAAGAGGAGCTCGTCGCCCGCCTCCAAGGTCTCCTCCGGGCCCGGCGTCAGGACGCGCGTGCCGCGGATGATGGTGACCAGCGAGGTGTCCTCGGGCCAGGCCACGTCGGAGACCGAGGTGCCGGCCAGCGCCGACTCCGGGGGCAGCGTGAGCTCGACCAGGTTGGCGTCGCCGTGGCTGAAGCGCATGAGCCGTACGAGATCGCCGACGCTCACCGCCTCCTCCACCAGCGCCGACATCAGACGCGGCGTGGAGACCGCGACGTCGACGCCCCAGGACTCGTTGAAGAGCCATTCGTTCTTGGGGTTGTTGACGCGGGCCACGACCCGCGGCACCCCGTACTCGGTCTTGGCGAGCAGCGAGACGACCAGGTTGACCTTGTCGTCCCCAGTCGCCGCGATCACCACATTGCAGCGTTGCAGTGCGGCCTCGTCGAGCGAGTTGATCTCGCAGGCGTCGGCGAGCAGCCACTCGGCCATCGGGACCCGTTCCACCGAGATGGCGGTCGGGGCCTTGTCGACGAGGAGAACCTCGTGCCCGTTCTCCAGGAGCTCGGCCGCGATGGAACGTCCCACGGCGCCGGCTCCGGCAATTGCGACACGCATCAGTGACCGGCCTCCTCGGGACCCTGGGCGAAGACCGCCTCGACCTTCTCCACCTCGTCCGTGTGCATCATCACGTGGACGAGGTCGCCCTCCTGGAGCACCGTCTGGGAGGTCGGCAGGACCGCCTCGCCCAGGCGCGTGAGGAAGGCGACGCGTACGCCGGTCTCCTCCTGCAGCTTGCTGATCTTGTGCCCGATCCAGGCGGCCGACGTGTGCACCTCGGCCAGCTGTACGCCGCCGCTGGGGTCGCGCCACAGCGGCTCGGCGCCGGACGGCAGCAGCCGGCGCAGCATCTGGTCGGCGGTCCAGCTGACGGTGGCGACCGTGGGGATGCCCAGACGCTGGTAGACCTCCGCACGGCGGGGGTCGTAGATGCGGGCGGCGACGTTCTCGATGCCGTACATCTCGCGCGCCACCCGGGCGGCAATGATGTTCGAGTTGTCGCCGCTGCTCACCGCGGCGAACGCGCCGGCTTCCTCGATCCCCGCCTCGCGCAGGGTGTCCTGGTCGAAGCCGACCCCGGTGACACGACGGCCGCCGAACCCTGCGCCCAGACGGCGGAAGGCCGTGGGGTCCTGGTCGATCACGGCGACCGTGTGCCCCTGTTGCTCCAGGGTCTGCGCGAGAGCGGCCCCCACTCGCCCGCAGCCCATGATGACGATGTGCATCGGGCCCCTACCTCACCCTGTCCAGCGGGGCTTTGACCTGCACGTTCATCATCTTCTGTCCTTCCGTGCCCCGGGCTGGGGCAGAAACTGGGCAACGCGGCTCGGATCTGGCGACACGACAGCACGGTGGTGCCCGCTTCGCCGTCATCCGACACGCTACCCGTACAGCCGAACGAAGCATCCGTCACGTCACGAGTCAGTGATCCCGGCCTCCCCGCTGTACGGGCGCCCGGCGCGCACCCCCCTGAAGCGCACGCCGGGCGCCGGCTCTCTCACTCCGCCGCGGCGGAGTCCCAGAGGCTGCATCCGTGCGCGGCGGCGAGGGTGGCGGAGACGGCGTTGCCGCCGGCCGACGCGGTGCGCAGCACCAGGGTGCGGTCGGGGTGGGTGCGCTGGTCAGGCATGGCGGGCTGCCCCGCGGCGCGGGGCGCGGAGCCGTGGAGGAACGAGCCCCAGTACTGCACCATCTGCCGGGCGAGGGCGCCCTGCTCGGCGTTGAGCGGCGTCGGCAGGCCGAAGTGCTTGAAGAGGTACTGGACCTCGTTCACGTGGGTCGCGCCGAAGTCGAACGTCTTTCCGGCTTCCCGGATCGAGGCGAAGGGCGGTGATGTGCGGTCGGCGAATTCGTACGCGTATACGGGTGCACCTCCTCGTCCTTGTCCTCGTCCTCGTCCTCGTTCTCGTCCCGCGAGGTTCCGGTCGAGGCGCAGGGCCGGGCAGGCCATCAGCTGGTCGCCCACGGCCGCCGCATAGGCGAGGGTCGGGGACGGATAGGCGGCCAGAGGGTAGCGGGCGAGGGCCTTGGCTCCCGTCTCCGGGCCGAAGGCCGCAGTCAGGGCGCCCGGATAGGCGGCCGCGGTCAGGGGCCTGCCCTGGCCGTCGTACGAGCCGTACGCGAAGAGGCGCCCCTCGTCCTGGTTGGCACCGTTGAGCACCGGCACGTTCGCCGCGCGTCCGGACGCGACGGCCTCGGCAGGCTGCTGCGGCAGGAACGTCCCGCCCGCCACGGGGCCCCAGTCGAAGCCCGACTGTGCCGCGAGGACCTCCTGCGCCGACTTGCCGCGCAGACAGGCCACGGTGTCCCCGGCCGAGCCGCAGCCCAGCTTCGCCGCGAAGGCCGCGCCCGCCGCGGCGGCCGTCGTCCGGGTGCGGGCCGCGCAGTCGCCGTACGCACCGCTCTCGATGATCCCTGCCCGGAACAGTCCGCGTGCCGTGGGCGAGGCGAGCTGGGTGCAGACCGAACGGCCGCCCGCGGATTCGCCCGCGACGGTGACCCGGCCGGCGTCACCGCCGAAGCGGCCGATGTTCGCGCGCACCCAGCGCAGCGCCAGCTGCTGGTCGAGCATGCCGTAGTTGCCCGAGACGCCGTCCGACGCCTCCTTGTCGAGCCCGGCCGCGGCGAGGAAACCCATCGCGCCCAGGCGGTAGTTGACGCTCACCACGACCGTGCCGGTCTGCCGCGCGAAGGCGTCGGGAACGATGTCGCTGCCCGCGCCCGCGGTCAGCCCGCCGCCGTGCAGCCACACCATGACGGGCTTGGAGCCGATGCCCTCAGGTGCGTAGATGTTGAGGTCGAGACAGTCCTCGGTGTACGTCGGGTCCTGGTAGCCGGGGTCCCAACTCGCGCTCTGCACGCAACGGTTGCTGAAGTCGGTGGCCTTGCGTACGCCCTGCCAGGACTTCGCCGGCCGCGGCTGTGCCCAGCGCAGAGCACCGACGGGCGGCTGCGCGTACGGAATGCCGAGGAACTGGCGCCCCTCCGAGGTGGACTGCCCGCGCACCCAGCCGTCCTGCGTCCGGACGAGGGTGCTGCTGTCGTGGTGCGGTGCGGCGGCCTGGGCGGGCACGGCCGCCGCGACGACCGCAGCGAGTGCGGCGACGATCATCCTCATGTCAGTTGCCCCTTCCGTGGCCGATGACAACGGCCCTGGTCAGCCTGGGATCGCGCGAGGAGGAGCCCACCCGGACGGTGCGACGGCCGGTGCCGAGCACCCAGCCGTGACGTCCCGCGTCCCAGGAGGAGAGGGTGCGGGCCGCGACGCGCACGGTGATGCGGCGGTGCTCGCCCGGCGCGAGGTGGATCCGGCGGTAGCCGGCGAGGGTGCGTACGGCCTGGTCGAGCTTCAGGTCGGGCGACCTGCCCACGTACACCTGGGCGACCTCGACTCCCTTGCGCCGCCCGGTGTTGCGCACGGTGAACCGCGCCTCGAAGCCGTCGCGGGAGGGGTGCACGGTCAGGTCCGTATAGGCGAACGAGGTGTACGAGAGCCCGTGCCCGAAGGGGAACAGTGGCTCGACGCCCTGTGCGTCGTACCAGCGGTAGCCGAGGTGGATGCCCTCGGAGTACTCCTCCCTGCCGCCCACGCCCGGGTAGCGGAGCGGGTCGCCCGCCGTGGGGTGGCGGGTGTCCGAGACCGGGAAGGACTGGGTGAGCCGGCCGCCAGGGTCGCAGTCGCCGAAGAGCACCGCGGCCGTGGCGGCGGCGCCCTCCTGGCCCGGGTAGTACATCTGCAGGACGGCGGCGACGTCGTCGAGCCAGGGCATCGTCGTCGCCGACGAGGTGTTGAGGACCACCGCGGTCCGCGGGTTGGCGGCGGCGACCGCCGCGATCAGCTGCTCCTGGTGCCCTGGGAGCGCCATCGTGGTGCGGTCCTTGCCCTCGGTGGCGTCCTCGTACGCGAAGAGGACCACGCTCCGGGCCCTGCGCGCGGCCGATACGGCCTCGGCGACATCGGCCGCCCTGGTCGCGCTGGTGATGCGGCGCAGCCGGAACGTCTGTCCCGCGTCGCCGCCCTGCGCGGTGATCTGCAGCCGGTGTCCGCCCTTGGCCAGAGCGACGGGTGCGCGGCGTATCGCCAGGCCGTCGGGCGCGGTCGAGGTCAGGCCGCCGGAGAAGTACTCGCCGTAGCCGGGCAGCACCGGGAAGAGCTCCGTCCCGTCGAGCAGCACCGTGGGGCGCACCGCGCCCGAGTAGTGGATGACGAAGGTCCACTCGTCGGCCGCGTCGACGCCCAGCGTCCCGTCGTACGTCCAGGTCTGCCCGGCGCCGACGCGACGGTCGTCGAGGTCCGTGCCCGGGGTGAGCACGCCCTGGGGCAGGGTCTTGCCGAAGAGGTCCTCGCCGAGTGCGTACGACACCCGTGCGCCGCGTCCCGCCCGTGACCTGATGGCGTCGAGGGGGCTCCCCGCGTGGTCGGGGATCACATGCGCACTGCCGCCGCCGCTGACGAACGGGACGGCGCCGGTGGGTCCGACGACCGCGATGTCATGGGCCGCTGAGCCGGTCAGGGGCAGGGCGCGGCGGGGGTTGTGCAGCAGGGTTGCGCCCGCCTCGGCGATCTCACGGGCGACCGCGGCCCCGGCCTCCGGGTCGCGCGCGGGCCGCTCGGGCACCGTACCGCCGAGCAGTCCGAAGCGGTCCATCACGCCGAGGATGCGGCGCACGCTGCGGTCGACCGACGCCTCGGGGACGCTGCCGTCCTGGACGGCCTTCTTCAGCGCGGCCCCGAAGTAGATGTCGCCCGGCATCTCCATGTCGAGGCCGGCCGCGATCGCCGCGACGGTGCTGTGCGCGGCGAACCAGTCGGTCATCACCCAGCCGTCGAAGCCCCACTGCTGCCGCAGGATCCCGGTGAGCAGCTCCTTGTTCTCGCAGGCGAAGGTCCCGTTGACCTTGTTGTACGAGCCCATCACCGCGCCCGCGCCCGCACGGACCGCCGACTCGAAGCCGCGCAGCTCCAGCTCGTGCATGGTCTGCTCGTCGGCCCGCACGTCGATGGAGTCGCGGTCCTTCTCCTGGTTGTTCAGCGCGAAGTGCTTGACGGTCGCGATCAGCCCCTCGCCCTGGATCCCGCCGATCTCCTCGGCGACCAGGTCGGAGGCGAGGAGCGGGTCCTCGCTGAAGGTCTCGAAGTTGCGTCCGGCGTAGGGGGTCCTGATGAGGTTGACCATCGGGGAGAGCAGCACGTCCTGGCCGAGCGCGCGGCCCTCGCGGCCGATGACCTCGCCGTATCTGCGTGCCAGCTGCGGATCGAAGGCGGAGGCGAGCAGGACGGGGGAGGGGAGCGCGGTGGCGTGGGCGGTGACGCGGACGCCGGCGGGTCCGTCCGCGAGGGGGGGGGGGGGG
>NZ_JAFLRJ010001383.1 GCF_017315755.1 Streptomyces beijiangensis | reverse complement strand
ATCGTATAGATCAGACTCCTTTTTGTTTTTTTATGCGGCCCTTACGAGGTGAAGAACCTCAGTAAAACGGTCGCCATAATGACGGTGGATGCCCCGCCGAGACGCGTTGAGATTTGCGCAAACGGCATCAGACCCATCCGGCCTGAAGCCGAAAGAATGGCCACGTCCCCCGTGCCGCCGAGACCGCTGTGACAGCCTGTGACGATCGCTGATTCAACAGGGTACATGTTCATTAATTTTCCGACAAAGTAGCCTTATGTCACCATGGCAATGACGACTGA
>NZ_JAFLRJ010001382.1 GCF_017315755.1 Streptomyces beijiangensis | reverse complement strand
TCGGTCTCGTGGGCTCGGGGAAGGCGCTGGTGCTGCGGGACGGCAAGGAGTACGCGGGGCGCTGGGAGCGGTCGTCTGCGAGCGGCGGCACGTCGTTCACCGACGACGAGGGGAACGGGATCTCCTTCGCGCGCGGCCCGGTGTGGGTGGCACTCGCGCCCGAACCGTGAGCGCTCAGGGGACTTGTTCACGGGACCGCTGACGGGACCCCTCACGGGGTCTGAGCCCGTGCGGGATCTCGGCCCCTCACTTCGACTCGATACGGGCCATGGG
>NZ_JAFLRJ010001381.1 GCF_017315755.1 Streptomyces beijiangensis | reverse complement strand
GCGACCGGTAGCGGGCAGGGTTGATCGTCGTGGGTGTCATGCTGTTGCTCCGATCACTCTCCGCGCGCGGTGGGCGTCGGCGGAGAGGTGTTGCTGGTCGAGAAGTACATGGGGCGGCGCGCCGGGTGCGCGGCCCGGCGTGGCGGCCTGCGGCAGCTCAGGCGGCGTGGGGCTGACGTCTGTGGTCGACGGGCTCGAAGGTGACGCGGGTGGTCATCTCGGCGAGACGGGAGGCGACCCGGTCCCCGAGGTGTCCACGGAGGTCGCGCATGGCGAGGTTGCTGGTGATCAGCGTGGGGAGCATCAGGTTGTACCGGCGGTTGATCAGCCGGTAGGTGATCTCCTC
>NZ_JAFLRJ010001380.1 GCF_017315755.1 Streptomyces beijiangensis | reverse complement strand
CATGAATCTCGATGATGTCAAAGCCGGCGGCTTTCGCGCGTTCAGCTCCTTTTTTGAAAGCCTGAACGGTTTCTTTTATGTCCTCTTTTGTCATTTCAACAGGCGTTCGCGAATTTTCGTCGAAAGGAATCGCTGAAGGTCCGTAGATTGTACCTTCGACCTCGGCTTTTCTTCCGGCGTGCGCCAACTGAATCGCCGTTTTGCTGCCGTACGTCTTGATTTGTGACGTCAATGCAGCAAGTCCGTCAATATGCGCGTCATCCCATATGCCCAGATCC
>NZ_JAFLRJ010001379.1 GCF_017315755.1 Streptomyces beijiangensis | reverse complement strand
CGGCGGGTCGGTCGGCGGGTCGGTCGGCTCGGTCGGCTCGGTCGTGGGATCCGTCGGCTCGTTGGAGGGCGGCGGCTTGGTGGACGACGTCGGCGGCTTGGTCGACTTCGTCGGGCCGGTACCGGTCGTCGGGTCGTCCGGCTCCTTCGTACTGCTCGGGTCGTCCGAGGACTCGCCCGACTCGCCGGCCGTCGGCGTCGGGTCGTCCGAGGTGCCGAGGGTGCCGTCCGGGCCGGGGTCGGTCGGCCGGCTGGTGGCGTCGCCGGTGTCGCCGTTCTCGTCGGCCCGCGGGTCGGCGCCCAGGCTGCCGTCGTCGACGCCCTGGCTCGCGGACGGGTTGACGCCGACGTTCTCCGACGAGGTGCCCTCG
>NZ_JAFLRJ010001378.1 GCF_017315755.1 Streptomyces beijiangensis | reverse complement strand
GCTTTGCGCCGGACTCAGGCCGCGGCACTCAGTGGTGGTGCTGGTCGCCGCTGTCGATGGCCCGGTACTCCTCGACCGTGGCCTTGGGCACCTGCGAGCCGGGACCGTACATGGCATGGGCGAGCCTGGCCCGCAGCCGATCCGAACGCCTGGGGCTGCGCTGGACGCCATTGGCGTCGACCAGCGGCCCCAGCTCGAAGGGAGGGGGCTGCTCGTGCGCCGTGAGTTTGTGCAACTGCGCCTGGGTGAGCGGTTCGTGCACCTCCACGAACTCGCCGTG
>NZ_JAFLRJ010001377.1 GCF_017315755.1 Streptomyces beijiangensis | reverse complement strand
ATCTACCTTCGTCTGGACGCGGGTCCGAACGCGCAGCACAAGGTCGAGGCCAAGAACCTCTACATCGACGTTGCTCAGCTCGATGCCGATGCGACCTTCACCAACATCGACATCGGTGTCGCGGTCAAGGACAAGACCCGCGGACCCGCGGTGAAGCAGGGCGAGAACGCGCTGCCGGGCGGCTTCGCCCAGCAGGCGCAGAAGGCCGACCTCACCAACGTCAAGCAGACGGCGTGGGCGACCACTGCCGGGA
>NZ_JAFLRJ010001376.1 GCF_017315755.1 Streptomyces beijiangensis | reverse complement strand
GACGAGGAGCGGCGCGACGACCCAGCGGGAGGGCCTTGCCAAGGCGTACGAGGCGGGTGTGGTCTGCACGGACGAGTTCCTGCTCCACCCCGACCCCTTCCCGAGCCGTGACGCGTGGTGCCGGCACCGGGTCGGTGTCACCGAGGCGCGGCTCTCCGCCGTCGACCGGGACCTGCCCACCGTGCTGGTGAACCACTTCCCGCTGGTCCGCGATCCCACCCTGATCCTGCGCCACCCCGAGTTCGCCCTGTGGTTCGGGAC
>NZ_JAFLRJ010001375.1 GCF_017315755.1 Streptomyces beijiangensis | reverse complement strand
AACAGCAGGGGCGCGGGGCGTAGCCGCGGTTGGTCTCGACGCGGCGTGGGCTCCGCCATGTCTTCTCCTTCGTGCTTGCTCGTGCGTGCGCTTCGACCCACTGGGAGGAGCGGGCCACCTTCCATTCTCCCGCCTCCCGCAAGAGGGCCTCGGTGCCGGTGTGGTGGTCATGGCTGCCAGGGGACCCGGTGCCGGGCGAGGTGGGCCAGGACCGCATGGTTGGCCTCCCAACCGTCCGGGGCTGTGAGCGTGGGCCGCCTTCGGCGGCGTGCCGGACTCCGTCCGGCGGGTGGGGCGGTGTCGTGCGGGTCGTCTGCCGGGTGGGTGCCGGTGTGG
>NZ_JAFLRJ010001374.1 GCF_017315755.1 Streptomyces beijiangensis | reverse complement strand
GCTCGGGCTCCGTCGTGCTGTCGTCCGAACCGGAGGAGGAGTCGGAGCCGGAACCGGAGCCGGTGGAACCGGACTCCTCGGAGCCGGAACCGGAATCGGAGCCGGAGTCGGAGGACCCGGAGGCGCCGTCCTTCTTCGCCTTCTCCTCGTCCGCCTTCTCCTCGGCTGCCTTCTCCTTGGCCGCCTTCGCCTTAGCGGCCTTCTCCTTCGCCGCCTTCGCCGCCTTCTCCTCAGCCTCCTTCTCCTGCTCGGCCTCTTCCTTGTCCCAACCGGGTCAGCAGCGGCTTCTTGGGCGCCGCGTGCCGCGGCGCCCAAGAAGCCGCTGCTGACCCGGTTGCACGTTCCCGCGGGCAAGGCCATCGCCATCGCGGCCATGCCGTCCGCGGTCCTGATGGGCATGGGCCTCACGCCCCAGCTCGCCAACGCCAAGCCGCTGCCCAAGAACCCCTTCAAGTCCGGCCCCTGCGTGTCCCAGCAGGACAAGGAAGAGGCCGAGCAGGAGAAGGAGGCTGAGGAGAAGGCGGCGAAGGCGGCGAAGGAGAAGGCCGCTAAGGCGAAGGCGG
>NZ_JAFLRJ010000144.1 GCF_017315755.1 Streptomyces beijiangensis | reverse complement strand
TCCAGGTCACGATCGCGATCCGCAGTTCCTCGCGGGTGGCCCACTGCCGGCGGTCGAGGACGTTCTTCTGCAGCAGGCTGAAGAACGACTCCATGGCCGCGTTGTCGCCCGCCGCCCCGACCCTCCCTATCGAACCGGCCAGCTGATGGCCGGCGAGGGCCCGGACGAATTTCCTTGACCGGAATTGCGATCCGCGATCGCTGTGGACAATGCACCCGGCGATGTTGTCGCGGCGGGCAACGGCGTTGTCCAAGGCTGCGACGGCCAGTTGGGACTTCATCCGGTCGTCGATGGAGTAGCCCACGATCCTCTTGCTGAAGGCATCCTTGATCGCGCAGAGGTACAACTTCCCTTCCCTGGTGGGATGTTCGGTGATGTCGGTGAGCCACAGCCGGTTCGGGCCGTCCCTCGTGAAATCACGGCGAACGAGGTCGTCATGGACCGGCGGCCCCGCCCTCTTGGTCCGCCCGCGCTTCTTCCCGAACACGCTCCACCAGCGGTTGTCCCGGCAGATTCGCCACGCGGTCCGGTCGGACATGCCAGATCCCACGCTGCGGGCTTCGTCGGCCAGGAAGCGGTAGCCGAACTCCGGGTCCTCGCGGTGAGCGTCGAACAACGCGTTCGCGCGAGCAGCCTGCTCGAACTCGGCACCGGTCACCGGTCGCTCCAGCCAGCGGTAGTAGGGCTGCCTGGCGAGCTTCAGAACCCGGCACGTCACCGCGACGGGCACCCCGTCCACAGCGAGCTCCTTCACGAGCGGGTAGATCCTTTTCCCGGCAGATTCGCCTGGGACAGATAGGCCGCGGCCCGGCGCAGGACCTCGTTCTCCTGCTCCAGCAGCTTGATCCGCCGACGCGCTTCCCGTAGTTCCGCGCTCTCCTGGCTGGACGTTCCGGGCTTTGTCCCGTCGTCGATGTCCGCGCGGCGCATCCACTTCCACAACGTCATCGCGTGGACGCCGAAGTCGGCGGCCACCTGCTCTACCGTCACGCCCGGACCGCGGTTTCTCGCGACGCGCACGACATCCTCGCGGAACTCCTGGGGATAAGGCTTGGGCACAGCGACATCCTTCCCACCTGACCTACAGGGCAAGCCAGTTCAGATGTCACCCGATCGTGCGGCAGACCCGTTGCGTCCACGTCGTGGTGGCGACCGCCAGGCTTCGGCGTCGAAGGGGCGCTGTGCACGGCGAACCGCCAGCACATCGACGTGGTGAAGTCCACGGCTGAACGGCCGAGTTGCCAGTGAACCGGGGAGACGAGAAAAGTGAGCAGGAGTAAACCCGTGCTGAGCGTGCTGAGCGTGCTGAGCGTGCTGAGCGTGCTGAGCGTGCTGAGCGTGCTGAGCGTGCTGAGCGTGCCGAGCGTGCCGAGCGTGCTGACGGCTTGGAGTGAGCCCCCGAGCTTCCCGTGCCACGGCAGCGCGACACCCGCCACCGGCAGCAGGAGCTGGGCCCGGGTCGCGGTCACGGCCTCGGGTTGCCGGGGGATGGCGAGGGTCCGCAGGGTGGAACAGGACGGGCAGATCGGCGTTCCGGAAGGCAAAGCCCTGTACTGGCCGGGAAACGCCGCCACGTGTACCCCGTCTGCGATTTTAGCCTTCACTCTTTCGATAGAACGTGCCACGCCGAATTACCGGTGCACACCCCGTGCAACGCTCGTGTTTCACGCGCTCGCGTTCAGTTGCCATCAGTATGCAGGGGGGTAAAGTCGACCGGCAGCAGATGCATTAATCGCACGTTGCGTAGAGTCTGAAGCTCCAACTGCCGAGGAGAGCCCGGACGTTCGACCCAGTTGGCCTGCAAAACCTAGGATCGAACGTCCAAGCTCCCCACGCGGTGATCCGCATTCCCGTTGTGCACAAGAGAGGGACACCTGCCGTGAAGAATAGTCCGAGTTGGCTCCGAAGGCTTCATCGACAGTCGTGGCAGTTGACCGATTCCCTGCGGCGCCGTCGCGGGATAGTGCTTGACCAGGTACTCCGGGGAGCGGCGTACGGGGCCGGAACGTCGGTGGTGAGCGTCATCATCGTGTGGTGGGACAGCCGCCACTGAGCTGTTCCGGTACTGACCGAACCGCGCGGCAGGAGGGTGGCTGCGGCCCAGCGAAGACATGCGGCACGTGCACCCGAGGGCTGTTGTGTCAGGGATGAACCTGTGGTCTTGGATCTTTCAGGGTCGATCCGGTCCGTCTCCATGACACGGCGGATTACTTGGAGAGGGATCTGAACAAATAACAGCATCTCCGGTTAGGGGAGCAGCGCTCTTCACGTGCTGCTCCCCTTTCTCGTTACCCTTCACCGCGGATGCTCTGCACTGCCAACGTGACCACGCCCGATTCCTCGTCGAGGAGGCGTGCGCAGGCCGCCTTCATGGTGACGCTGACGGGGCGAGTGGCGACGCCTATCGCCTTGGCCGCGTTGAGGCTGAACGTCCGCTTCCAGGTTGAGGACTTGGCGTCGAGCTTTGCAGTCTGCGGCTGTCCTCGCCATCGCCAATTACAAGAAGGACTGGGGGCTCTAGCCCTGCCTCTTCCAGGTGAGGGTTCGCCACGTGAAGGCCGTGTACCTGACGCGCGCCCATCCGTTGTCGTCGGGATGGAGCTTGCGGGCCTCGGTGCTTTGTGCCGGCGGGTTCGCGAGGTAGTCATCGACGTTCTGCACGCGCCATCCATCCAGGCGACCGCGCCGCAACTGGTCCTCGTAGTGGCCAAGCCTCACGTTGCAGGGCAGGCATAGCAGTCCGCGAACACACTTCGGACAGCCGGTGCAGCACGCGTGGTCGTGATCGATCTGCCACCAGATCGGGCCGCTGGCCGCTCCGTCTCCCGGACTGTCGCCGCATATCGCGCAGTAGTCGTCCTGGATGCGCAGGATCGCATTGACGCGCGCCAAGGAGAGCCGGAACCGCCGGGCCTGGGCCACGGCTGGGCCGCACTCCAGGCACAAAGTCTTGCTGTACCGCTCGCCCTTATAGACGAACTCGTCGCATATCCGGCAGTCGCCTGGCTCACCGGCGTCCTCGAAGCATGTGCTCGTCACCGGGCCGACGTTAGCTCTCGGCACTGACAGCAACACCGCACAGCCCTGGGGGAGGTGAGTCCCATCCCAGCCCTCACAGCAGAAGAGATCGACGCACTCGTTCCGATCTTCCTCGGCCCCACGTCGGGAATCTTCCGATCCTCGACAACGAATCCCTCGTCGTCACCGGGTCGACCCTGCGCCCGCGGGGATCACCCTGAGCCTGCGGCAGACCCCGTTTCTGAGCGCTACCACCACGGGTTGCGCCACGTCCAGGCCAGCTCACCACCTAGCCCCACCGCCCGGTGTGCCAGCGTCTCCACCTGGACAGTGGTCGTAGCGGGCCCGGCTCCCGCCTCGGATACCGTATTCCTCTACGGGGTGCCATGACGGATGTGACGCCCCCCACCGGAGGTAGTCAGCGTATGAGTTCAAAGCGCAGCAAGAATCCAGCCCTGCCCGTACTTGACGACGCATTTCGACTCGCGTCGGTCGAGGACGCCGAAGAGTCCACCCGTGACTTGGCCGCGCGGCTGGCCACCACCGAGCTGCGCCGTGCTTCCCACCCGGGCCGGATCACCTGGGAGCCCACCGATCAGGCCGAGCCCGTACCGGTCCCGCCGACTGTGGTCGACGGTGATGGGGACCTGTGGCTGCGGGACCGGGGCACTGGCACCTGGACCATGCCCGAGTTCGACCCGAAGGAGTTCCCGGCCCGCTGTGGCGAGGTCCTGACGTGGAACCAGCTTGCCCGCGAGTTCGGCCCGCTGACCGCACTGGCCGACGACCGCCGCATCGGCGGCGGCCGGCGCTGACCCTGCGCGGAGAGCACGCGGTGGTAGAGAGCTGCACGGGGTTCTGCTTCGGCTCACATCCGCCTGCGCGGAGAGCACGGCCACGATGGCGTACTCCAAGACAGCGGCGACGGCTCACCTCCGCCTGCGCGGAAACCACCTGCCGTCGACGCACCCGTCATGGTTCTTGTCCGGCTCACCTCCGCTGCGCGGAGACCACGCCATACGACGACGCTTGGACCTGCTTTACCGGCGGCTCACCTCCGCCCGAGCGGGGGTGAATCCACGATGAGTATGGCTGGTTCATGAGGGAGGGGCTGGGCTGGCAGACCGCCGATGGGTGCGGCTCTGTCGGAGTGACCAAAGTGATCGGACAAACCGGGTCGGTTTGCGGCAGTAGGTTGTGCCGATGGTCGAATCTCTGCCGCCCGGCGGCGCTGTGCCAGGCCACGCAGGTTGCCGAGAAGCTCGGTGCGGGGGAGAGGCATGAGGGCAGCGGGTACGTGCTCGTGGACGGGCTCGGCAGGGCACTCAACGGGCGTCAGTTGCGTGAGCGGGCGTACCCGGTCATGGCCGAGCATTCGTTGCGCCGGGTGCGTTTGTACGACGCCCGCGCGAGCTGCTTCACGTACCTGGCGAACAAGGGCGTGCCGGACCATCTTCTTGCCCGCTGGGCCGGGCACACCGACGTCCGCACGACCAAGCAGTGGTACGTGAAGCCGGATGTGGAGGATCTACGGCCGACCGCGGATATATGGGGAGAGCTGGCGATTGCTCCGGCCCCGCTCACGGAGCGAATGTGAGATGTGGGAGCGTGAGCGGGTGAGTACGAAGAACGTTGAAACCCTGCAATACCGCTTTGACGGGCCAGAAGACGCCCCGGTCCTCGTCATGGGCCCCTCCCTCGGAACTACATGGCACATGTGGGACCGGCAGACCCCCGAACTGTCCAGCGAGTGGCGGGTGCTCAGATTCGACCTGCCCGGCCACGGCGGGGCGCCCGCTCATCCCGTCACCTCGGTCGGTGACATTGCCGACCGGCTGCTCGCCACCCTCGATGAGCTGGGCGTCCAGCGCTTCGGGTACGCGGGCTGCTCCATCGGCGGCGCGATCGGCATGGAACTGGCCCTGCGCCATCCCGAGCGGGTCGCCACACTCGCGCTGGTCGCCGCCTCGTCCCGGTTCGGCACGGCCGACGAATTCCGGCAGCGCGGGGTGATCGTCCGTACGAACGGTCTCGACCCGATGGCACGCAGTGCACCCGAGCGCTGGTTCACGCACGGGTTCGCGACCGCACAGCCCGCCATCGTCGAATGGGCCGTGCAGATGGTCCGTACCACCGACCCCGGCTGCTACATCGCCGCCTGCGAGGCGCTCGCCGCCTTCGATGTACGCACCGAGCTGGGGCGCATCGGCGTCCCCACCCTGGTCGTGGTCGGGGCCGAGGACCAGGTCACCGGGCCCGGCGCCGCCCGCACGCTGGTCGCGGGGATACCCGACGCCCGGCTCGCGATGGTGCCAGGCGCCTCGCATCTGGCGCCGGTCGAGCAGCCCGCGGCCGTCACGGACCTGCTGGTCCACCACTTCACGACCTCCTGGCAGGACGCCGCTGCCACCTCCGTATCGATCCCCCTGCAGACCCCGGCCCCGGTGCTCTCCGCCCCCGTGAAGCCCGTCGCGGAGATCGCGCCCGCGCCGGCGGACGTCGCGTCCGCATCCGCGGGGCGGCCGGATCCGTACGACGCGGGCATCAAGGTACGCCGAGAAGTGCTCGGCGACGCCCATGTGGACGAGGTCATGGCTGCCGCCGACGAGATGACCGAGGACTTCCAGCAGCTGCTCACCCGCTATGCCTGGGGCGAGATCTGGACGCGCGAGGGGCTGGACCGCCGGACCCGCAGCGTGGTGACGCTGACCGCGCTGGTCGCGGGCGGCCACCTCGATGAGCTGGCCTTTCATCTGAAGGCGGCCCTGCGCAACGGCCTCACCCCGGCCGAGATCAAGGAAGTGCTCCTGCAGACCGCGGTCTACTGTGGCGTGCCTGCGGCCAATGCGGCCTTCAAGGTGGCCCAGGCCGTGATCCAGCAGGAGACCACGCCCGATGCGTAGCAGGATGGAAGGCATGGGTATGAAGCTGACCAAGATGGGCCACGCCTGCATCCGCCTGGAGAAGGACGGGCGGACGCTCGTCGTCGACCCGGGCGCCTTCAGCGAGGAGGACGCGGCGCTCGGCGCCGACGCGGTCCTGATCACGCACGAGCACCCCGACCACTTCAGCGAGGACCGGTTGAGGGTCGCGTTGGAGGCGAATCCGGCCGCCGAGATCTGGACGCTGCGCGCGGTCGCCGACCAGCTCTCCGCGGCCTTCCCCGGACGGGTCCATACGGTCGGGCACGGCGACGCCTTCACCGCCGCCGGTTTCGACGTGCAGGCGCACGGCGAGTTGCACGCAGTGATCCACCCCGATCTGCCGCGGGTGGCCAACACCGGTTACCTGGTGGACGGTTCGCTCTTCCACCCGGGTGACGCCTTCACGGTCCCCGATGCCCCGGTGGAGACGCTGATGCTCCCCGTGCACGCCCCGTGGAACAAGGTCTCCGAGGTCATCGAGTACGTCCGCGAGGTCAAGCCGCAGCGTGCGATCGACATCCACGACGGCCTGCTCAAGGACGTGGCCCGGGGGATCTATGACCTGCACATCGGCAATCTCGGCGGCGCCGACCACTCCCGGCTGGCCCCGGGGGACACGACGCGGCTGTGACGGCAGGGACGTGCAGGAGGTGACTGTCGGACCCAGCCGTTAGGTTACGTACATGCGCATCGCCACCTGGAACGTCAACTCGATCACCGCCCGCCTCCCGAGGCTGCTGGCCTGGCTGGAGAGCACCGGCACGGACGTGCTGTGCATCCAGGAGACCAAGTGCTCCGCCGAGCAGTTCCCCCGCGACGAGCTGCGCGAGCTCGGTTACGAGTCCGCGGTCAACGCCACCGGCCGGTGGAACGGCGTGGCGCTGCTCTCCAAGGTCGGCCTGGAGGACGTGGTCAGCGGCCTGCCCGGCGGCCCGGACTTCGAGGGCGTACAGGAGCCGCGTGCGGTCTCGGCGACCTGCGGCCCGGTCCGGATCTGGTCGGTGTACGTACCGAACGGCCGCGAGGTGGACCACGAGCACTACGCCTACAAGCTGCGCTGGTTCGAAGCACTGAAGGGGGCGGTGGCCCAGGACGTGGCGGGCGGCAGGCCGTTTGCGGTGCTCGGGGACTTCAATGTGGCCCCGACCGACGAGGACGTCTGGGACCCCGCGGTCTTCGAGGGCGCCACCCATGTCACCCCCGCCGAGCGGGCCGCGCTCGCCACGCTCCGCGAGGCGGGTCTGTCTGACGTCATGCCGCGCCCGCTCAAGTACGACCGCCCGTACACCTTCTGGGACTACCGCGCGCTCGCGTTCCCCAAGAACAAGGGCATGCGCATCGACCTCGTCTACGGCAACGAGCCCTTCGCCAAGGCCGTCAAGGACAGCTATGTGGACCGCGAGGAGCGCAAGGGCAAGGGTGCGTCCGACCACGCACCCGTCGTTGTCGACCTTGAGATCTGACTGACACCGCGTGCCTGTGGTGCACCCGCCGCTCCGGGTGCAAGGCTGGGCGGTGTGAACATCCCCTTTCTGGACAACTGGCGACGGCGGCACGGTGAAGAGCACGCGGCGACTCTGCTCGCCGCGGTGGAGAGCGACCCGGAGGGCGTGGCCGAGCTGCTCTCCGAATGTGAGCTGCTGAGGGCCCGCGCGGGCCAGAGCGGGCTGCAACTCGACGACTCGCCGGAGTCGTTGGAGGCGCTCGACCAGCTGCCACCGCGCTGGCGTGGCTCCACCGCGGATCCCGAGGAGCTGCCCTGGCTGGGCAATGACGCGGGTCTTTACCTCGGGACCGTCATCGTCAAGACGGTCCCCGGGGCGGTCTGGGACGTCTGGCCCGAGGGACAGCCGGTGGTGCGGCTCGAGTCGGGGCGTGAGATCGACGTGGTGGAGGTGGGCGGCGACTGGGTGGCGACCGGCGCCCCGGAGCTCTCCCAGGTCTACGCGGAGGCCGCAGAGGCCTGACCGCTCCGACCCTTTGTGACAAATACGCCTTATGCCTGATTCGTGCGTGTCGAGTGTGAAGTCCCTTTTCGGGATGGATAGTTTGCGCTGACCTCGACACAGCGATGAGTGGGCAGGACAGCGTATGGCCGTCGATCCGTTGATCGAGCTGAGTGGCGTCAACAAGTACTACGGGGAGTTGCACGTCCTCCAGGACGTCGACCTCACCGTCGGACGCGGGGAGGTGGTCGTCGTCATCGGGCCGTCCGGCTCGGGGAAATCAACGCTCTGCCGGACGATGAACCGGCTCGAGACGATCGAGTCGGGCACGATCTCCATCGACGGACAGCCCCTGCCCGAGGAGGGCCGCGCGCTCGCCACGCTGCGTGCGGAGGTCGGGATGGTCTTCCAGTCCTTCAACCTCTTCGCCCACAAGACCGTCCTGGCGAACGTCTCCCTGGCCCAGACGAAGGTCCGCGGCCGCAAGAAGGACGAGGCCGACAAGCGCTCCCGCGAACTCCTGGAGCGCGTCGGGCTCGAGGACCAGGCCGACAAACTCCCCGCCCAGCTCTCCGGCGGCCAGCAGCAGCGCGTGGCGATCGCGCGGGCGCTGGCGATGGACCCCAAGGTCATGCTCTTCGACGAGCCCACCTCGGCGCTCGACCCCGAGATGATCAACGAAGTCCTCGAGGTGATGCAGCAGCTGGCCCGCGACGGCATGACCATGGTCGTCGTCACCCACGAGATGGGCTTCGCCCGCTCCGCGGCCAACCGTGTCGTCTTCATGGCCGACGGCCGCATCGTCGAGGACCGGACCCCCGAGGGCTTCTTCACCGCACCGGAGAGCGACCGGGCCAAGGACTTCCTCTCCAAGATCCTCAAACACTGACGGGGGTGACCAGGACGATGCGTACGACACGGACACGACTGTCAACAACCCTTGCGGTGCTGGGACTTGTGGTGCTCTCCGCCGCCTGCGGCAAGTCGGGCAGCCCGCCCGTCAAGGGCCCTCAGCCCGACCAGCTGCCCGTCTACACGGTCGCCAGGGGCTTCACCCTGCAGGACTCCGGGACCTGGAAGAAGGCCAGGAACCGCGGTCACGTCGTCGTGGGCGCCAAGGAGGACCAGCCGTACCTCGGCGAGAAGGACCCGGCCACCGGCGTCTACTCCGGCTTCGACATCGAGATCGCCAAGATGATGTCGGCCTCGCTCGGCTTCGACCCCGCCTCGGTCCAGTTCAAGACGATCGCCTCGGCGAACCGCGAGACCGCCCTGCAGAACGGCCAGATCGACTACTACGTCGGCACCTACACCATCAACGACAACCGCAAGAAGCAGGTCGGCTTCGCCGGCCCGTACTACATGGCCGGTCAGTCGCTGCTGGTGCGGACCGACGAGAAGGACATCAACGGGCCGCAGGACCTGGACGGCAAGCGGGTCTGCTCGGCGGCAGGTTCCAGCCCCGCCCAGCGCATCGAGAGCGACTACCCGCAGGCCGACCTGGTCACGTACGACACCTACTCGATCTGTGTCGACAACCTGCTGACCTTCCAGGTCGACGCGGTCACCACCGACGACACGATCCTGATGGGGTACGCGGCCAAGGTCCCCGACGAGCTCAAGGTCGTCGGCAAGCCCTTCTCGCAGGAGCCGTACGGCATCGGCGTCCCCCGCAGCGACAGTGCGCTGCGTTTCGCGCTCGACGACGCCATCGCTGCGCACGAGAAGAACGGCGACTGGAAGAAGGCGTACCAGGCGACGCTCGGCCTCTCCGGAGTCCCGGCCTCCACGCCACCCGCCATCGACCGCTACCCGGCGAGCTGAGGCCCCGTGAAAGTACTCACCGACAATTTCGCGCTCTACGGCAAGGGCTTCCTCGGCACCGTCGAACTCACGGTCTACGCCTCGGTCCTGGCCCTCGTCCTCGGCTTCCTGATGGCCTCGTTCCGCGTCGCGCCGGTCGGCTCCTTCCGGGTCTTCGGCACGGTCTGGGTGGCCGTCCTGCGCAACACACCGCTCACCCTGCTCTTCTTCGCCGTACTCCTCGGCCTGCCGCGGTTCGGGCTCGTCCTGCCCTTCGAGGTGTTCGCCGTCCTGGCCCTGGGCTGCTACACCTCCGCGTTCATCTGCGAGGCGCTGCGCTCCGGCATCAACACCGTGCCCAAGGGGCAGGGCGAGGCCGCCCGCAGCCTCGGGATGACGTTCAGTCAGACGCTCGGAACCGTCGTGCTGCCACAGGCGTTCCGCTCGGTCATCCCGCCGATCGGCTCGACGATCATCGCGCTCGCGAAGAACTCCGCCATCGCCGGCGCCTTCAGCGTCACCGAGCTCCTCGGCACCTACAAATCCCTCAACGAGCTGGGCTACAGCATCATCTGGACCTTCGTCTGGATCGCCGTCGGCTATCTGATCATCACCCTCACCATCAGTGCGCTCTTCCACGTGCTGGAGAAGCGCTGGGGAGTTGCCCGATGACCGCTGATTCCACCGCCCTCTACGACATCCCGGGACCCAGGACCCGCAAACGGCACATGCTCTACGGGGTCCTGTCGACGGTCCTCATCGCCGGACTCGTCGCCTGGGTGCTGTATCTCCTCTTCGACACCGATCAGTTCACCTCCGCGAAGTGGTCGCCCTTCGAGTACAAGGGCATCCAGGAGCTGCTGCTGCGCGGCCTCGGCAACACGCTCAAGGCCTTCGCGTACGCCGCCGTGCTCTCCCTCGCCCTCGGCGGGGTCCTCGCGATCGGGCGGCTCTCCGTCCACCGGCCGGTGCGGTGGGTGGCGACGCTCCTGGTGGAGTTCTTCCGCGCCATGCCCGTACTGGTGATGATCTTCTTCATCTTCGTGGCGCTCAAGGTGCAGCCGCTGCCCGCGCTGGTCACCGGACTCACCCTCTACAACGGCTCGGTGCTCGCCGAGATCTTCCGTACCGGCATCGGCAATGTGGAGCGCGGCCAGCGCGAGGCCGCGTACGCGCTGGGCATGCGCAAGACGCAGGTCATGACCTATGTCCTGGTGCCGCAGGCGGTCCGCGCGATGCTGCCGACGATCATCAGCCAGCTCGTGGTGACGCTCAAGGACACCTCGCTCGGCTATCTGATCACCTATGAAGAGTTTCTTCACGCGGGCAAGCTCATCGCATCCAATCTCGACTACGATCTGCCGTTCATCCCCGTGGTGATGGTGATCTCCCCGATCTACATCGGGATGTGCATGCTGCTCTCCTGGTTCGCCAACTGGACGGCCAGGAGACAGAAGCGCAACCCGAAGACCGAGGCCGTGGACGTGGGTCCGGCCGAACCAGGGACGCTGCTGCCGGGTGTGCAGTAGCTCGTAGGGCCATGCCCGCCCGGCAGCAGCCGGTGATCACTTCTTGCGCAGAGGGACCGACAGGCAGAACGGGTCGGTCGCCGGTGAGGAGAAGGTCAGCTGCGCGCCGGTCGGGTTGTGCTCGATGCGGAGCGGGTCGACGGTGTCGACGACCACGGCGAGATGCTGTGGAAGGTGTACGGCGCGTTGCTGACCGGCTCGCCGAGGCCGAGCGGGCCCACGTCGTGGAGACAGACGACGAGGGTGCCGCTCACCTTGGTGGAGGAAGTGGCGACTTGGTGTCGGCGGGCGGCCGGCGGCGGGTCAGTGCAGGGCGCTCTTCGCCTGCCAGTCCGCCCAGCTCAGATTCCATTCGCCGTAGCCGTTCTCGGGGGAGACCGTGCCCTTGGTGTCGGCTCCGGTGATCTCGAAGGGGTCGCCGACCTGGGCGAGCGCGTAGAGGCTGTCGGCGTCGGCGTCGCTCATGCCGATACAGCCCGAGCTGTGGTTCGTGTTCCCGAAGTAGGCGGCGTTCCAGGGGGCCGCGTGGGCGTACATCCCCGACCAGGTCAGGCGCATCGAGTCGTCGACCATCTTGTCGTACGTACTTCCGAGGCCGACCGTCTCCGAGCGCATATTGATCGTGCCCTCCTTCGACATCAGCACCGCGATGCCCTTCCAGGAGGCCTTCTCGCCGCCCGGGGCGCCGCCCGAGACGGGGATCTGCTTCACCCGGCGGCCGTCCTGGTAGACCGAGAGCTGCTTGGTGTCGAGGTTCACCTTCATCGACTGGCTCCTGCCGATGGTGAACTGCGTGGTGTAGTCGCGTACGAAGAAACCGCCCGCGGTGCCCGAGTCGGTGCCGTTCAGATCGGCCTTGAGGGTGACCTTGGTGCCGGGCTTCCAGTACTCCTTGGGGCGCCAGTCGGCGCGGTCCTTGCCGGAGTAGTCCCGCATCCAGCCCCAGGACCCCTGGGTGTGGTTCGAGGTGGTGACCTTCAGCTGCTTCTCCACCGCCGCCCTGTTCTTCACCGGGTGGTCGAAGACGATCGACAGCGGCTGGGCGACACCGACCGTGGTGTTCTTGCCGGGAGCAAGGATCAGCTTGTTGACCTTGCCGGGGGCGGCGGTGGCGAAGGAGGCCTTCGCGGTCCCGCCGTCCCGGGCGGTGGCCTGAACGGTGTAACCGGTGCCCGGCGCGGCATTGCGGGTGGACGTCCAGGACTTCCCGTCCGCGGAGAGTGTGCCTGCGAGGGCCCCGCCCTTGTCGCTCGCCACCGCGACCCGGCTGAGCGTGCCGTCGGTGGCCGTCACCTTCACCGGGGAGCCGGCCTTCGCCTGCTGTCCGGTCAGGTTGACCATGATCCGCGGGGCCGATGCCACGGACTGGCCGCCCGAGCCCGAGCCGCCGCCCGAGCAGGCGGTGAGGGCGGCGGCGAGCACCGCGGTACCGGCGACGGTGGCATTGCGTATGTGGCTCAAGACGGATCCTCCAGACGGGGTGGGTCCCCTGTGGAGAGTCCGTTCGGGGTGTCCCGGTTGCACGGTTTCCTACGGGAATTTCGGAAAGGTCCAAAGTCCTGGGCCGGGTGGGACGAAGGTCCTGACCACGTTGTTGACCAGAATTCAGCGAATCCCTGGCGCGAAAGCCCGAGACGTTCCAAGCTCTCGGTGTGACGAATTCAGCGGACGGAACGGCGCACACAGCGGACCCGGCGCACACCGCGCGCGCGGAGGACGGCATCACCCTGCGGCTGCGGGGGAAGCTGCAGTGGATACCGGTCGCGGCCGTAGTGGTGGTGATCGCCTGGGCGGCTGCCACCGGGTCGGTCTTCGACGGCCCCAATCAGGGGGCGGTGGCGGGCACCATGATGGTGATCGGCGGCGTGCTGCTCGCCGCGATCGCCGTCGCCTTCGCAGGGCACCTGGTGCGGCCGATGCGGGTGCGCGCGGGTGCGGAGGGCCTGATGGTACGGCTGCCGTCCTGGCCCGGATCGTCCATCCCGTGGGCCGGCCTCTCGGGCGTGAGCGCGGTCGCCGTCGCCGAGGGGGGCCGCACCCGGCAGTTCGTCGTCGTCGACTACGCCCCGGGCACGGCCGCACTGCCGCGGCTGAGCCGCGTGCGGGCGACGTACGGCAGGATCGCGCCCCAGCTCGGGCGCGACGAGGGCGCCCAGGGCCTGGTCTTCGAGGAGCAGATCTTCGACTTCGACCCCGCCGAACTGCTCGCCGCGGTCAGGGGGGCCGCACCCCAGGGCCTCCAGGTCAGCGATCTGCGCGATGAGACGTACGGGGAGCCGGCGCCGGAGTCTGGGCCGCACGCGTGACATCGGCGATCAGCTCCACCACATCGGGCCCGTAGGCCTGCGAGTTGACGACCTTCAGCAGCAGGCAGAAGGACTTGTCGCCGTACTTGCGCGCCAGCTTCTCGTGGTGACGGGCCAGATAGCGGGACGCCGCCTGGTTGGTGATCGCCTGCTGACCGCAGAAGAGGAAGACCGGACGCGCCTCCGGACCCGTGGTGAGGCGGGCGATCAGTACGTACGCGACCGTGCCGCTCTCCAGCCGGTAGCGCTCGCTGCCGACCTGGAAGGCGGCGCGGTCGGGGCCCGGATCCTTGTCCGTGTTGATCTGGACGCCGGGGAGCAGGCTCTGGAGATGGGCCGCCATCCGGCGGTTCGACCCCGGGCCGCCCACACAGAACTCCGTGCGTTCGCCGATGCCCTGCTGGGCGGTGTCGCCCTGGATGATCTGGGCGTGCGCCCCGCAGTCCTTGATGAGCGCGGAGAGTTCCAGGAGCGCGAAGACGTCGAAGCGGTGCACGGAGCCGTCGCCGCCGGGCTCGCGGTTGACGACCAGTACGCACTCGGAGTTTCCGGGCAGTCCGAAGAAAGCCTGCTTGCGGCGGAGTTTCCGGCGCCACAGGTACGTGCGGGCGAGCCAGCCGAGGGCGGCGCTGAGGCCGGCGGCTATGACGCCGAGCAGGATGTTTCGTACGTCGTCGTTCATGGTGCGGCATCGTACAGATCGGCGTGCTCATGACGAATGGTTGGTGCGAGGGCTACGCTGCGCGGACGCCCGTCGTATGGAGGTCTGTTGATGCGTCGCGTCACCGCACGGAAGCTCTCGCTGCTGGCTGTCACCGCCGCGGTGGTGTCGCTGGCAGCGGCGTCCCCACCCTCGTCGGCGTCAGGTCCACCGGTCAAGACGCCGGTCGCGGTGGGGTACGGGGGAGCGGTGTCCAGCGTGGACACCGATGCCTCGGCCGCCGGGATCGAGGTGCTGCGCAAGGGCGGCAACGCGGTGGACGCGGCGGTGGCCACGGCGGCCGCGCTCGGCGTCACCGAGCCGTACTCGGCAGGGGTGGGCGGAGGTGGCTACTTCGTCTACTACGACGCCAAGTCCCGTACGGTGCACACGATCGACGGCCGCGAGACGGCCCCGCGCTCCGCCACCACCTCGCTCTTCCTGGAGAACGGCAAGCCCCTCGCCTTCGCCGACGCGGTGACCAGCGGTCTGAGCGTCGGCACCCCGGGCACGCCCGCGACCTGGGACACGGCGCTCGACACCTGGGGCAGCAAGTCGCTCAAGTCGGTCCTGAAGCCGGCCGAGCGGATCGCCAGGGACGGATTCACCGTCGACAGCACCTTCCGGACGCAGACCGAGGGCAACCAGGCGCGGTTCGCGGACTTCCCCGCGACGGCGAAGCTCTTCCTGCCGGGCGGACAGCTCCCGGTGGTGGGCTCCACCTTCAAGAACCCCGATCTGGCGCGCACCTACGAAGAGTTGGGCCGCAAGGGCGTCGGCGCGATCTACCGCGGCGACCTCGGCGACGACATCGTCCGTACGGTACGGAAGCCACCCGTGGCGGCGGGCTCGACGCGCGTCGTGCGCCCCGGCGACCTGACCGAGAAGGACCTGCGGGCGTACGAGGCGAAGCTGCAGGCCCCGACGCAGGTGAACTACCGGGGGCTCGACGTGTACGGCATGGCGCCGTCCTCCTCCGGCGGGACCACCGTGGGCGAGGCCCTCAACATCCTTGAGCGGACGGACCTTTCGAAGGCGTCCCAGGTGCAGTACCTGCACCACTACATCGAGGCGAGCCGGATCGCCTTCGCCGACCGGGGACGCTGGGTCGGGGACCCGGTCTTCGAGTCCGTACCGACGAAGGGACTCCTTTCGCAGCGGTTCGCGGACTCGCGCGCCTGCCTCATCAAGGACGACGCGGTACTGAAGAGCCCCCTCGCCCCCGGCGATCCCTCGAACCCGGCGGCGTGCGCGACCGGCGGCACCGCCGCCCCGACGACGTACGAGGGCGAGAACACCACGCACCTCACCGTGGCCGACAAGTGGGGCAATGTCGTCGCGTACACACTGACCATCGAGCAGACCGGCGGCAGCGGCATCACGGTGCCCGGGCGCGGTTTCCTGCTCAACAATGAGCTGACGGACTTCTCCTTCGCGCCGGCCAGCCCGGCGGTCCACGACCCGAATCTGCCGGGTCCGGGGAAGCGCCCGCGCTCCTCGATCTCCCCGACGATCGTGCTGCGGCACGGGAAGCCGGTGCTCGCGGTCGGCTCCCCGGGCGGCGCGACGATCATCACGACGGTGCTGCAGACGCTCACCGGCCACCTGGACCGGGGGCTTCCGCTCGTCGACGCGATCGCGGCGCCCCGGGCCAGCCAGCGCAACGCGGCCAACACCGAGCTCGAACCCGCCCTGTACAACAGCCCGTTGAGGGCGCAGCTCGAAGCGCTCGGTCACACCTTCGTACTGAACCCGGAGATCGGCGCGGCCACCGGGGTGCAGCGGCTGCCGGACGGACGGTGGCTGGCGGCTGCCGAGACCGTGCGCAGGGGCGGCGGCTCGGCGATGGTGGTGTCGCCTACAGGGCGGTGAGGATGCGGGGGCCGTCCTCGGTGATCGCCACCGTGTGCTCCGCGTGGGCGGCCCTGCTGCCGTCGGAGGTACGCAGGGTCCAGCCGTCCTCGGCCTCGTACCAGGGGTCCTTGCCACCGCCGATCAGCATCGGCTCGATCGCGATGACCATGCCGGCGCGCAACGGCATGCCACGGCCCGGCCTTCCCTCGTTGGGGACGGCCGGGTCCTCGTGCATGGAGCGGCCCACGCCGTGACCGCCGAAGCCGGCCGGGATGCCGTACCCGGCGGTGCGGCAGACCCGCCCGATGGCGTGCGCGATGTCGCCGATGCGGTTGCCGACCACGGCCGCCGCGATGCCCGCGTCCAGGGCCGCGAACGCGGTGTCGATCAGCCGGGTGTCGTCCGGGCGGGCCCGGCCGACGGTGAAGCTGATCGCCGAGTCGCCCACCCAGCCGCCGAGGCTGGCTCCGAAGTCCGCGCTGAGCAGGTCGCCGTCGCGGAGCCGGTAGTCGGTCGGGATCCCGTGCACGATCGCGTCGTTGACCGAGGCGCAGAGGACGCCGGGGAAGGGGGTGGTGGCGAAGTCGGGGCGGTAGTTGAGGAAAGGGGATCCTGCGCCCGCATCGCGGAGCACGGCGTGGGCGACCTCGTCGAGCGCGCGGAGGGAGACGCCGACCGCGGCGGCTTCCCGTACGGCGGCGAGCCCCTGCGCGACAATGCGGCCTGCCTCGCGCATGGCATCGATATGGGTGGCTGTCTTCAGTTCGACCATGCCAATTACTATACCGGTCCGACAGGTATTAGAATAACGGCATGGTCCGAACCCCTCTCACCCCCGAAGAGCGCGAACGCGGCGCCCGCCTGGGGCAGCTGCTCCGCGACGCGCGCGGTGCGCGCTCCATGGTCGAGGTCGCGGCGAGCGCCGGAATCTCCGACGAAACGCTCCGCAAGATCGAGACCGGACGTGCCCCGACGCCCGCGTTCTTCACGGTCTCGGCCCTGGCCGGCGTGCTCGGCCTGTCGATGGACGAGATCGCGGGCCTCTGTACGCCGGTGCCCGTCTGACCCGTCTGACCCGTCTGACCCGTCTGACCTGTCTGGCTCCGTCTGACCGGTCAGTCCGCGACCGCCAGCTGGATGCGGTGGTGGCGCGGCTCGTCGATCTCGTCGAGCAGCGCGATCGCCAGATCCGGGTGCGCGATGTGGCCCGCCCCGTCCAGGACCGTGCCGTCGGCCGTGCGGTAGCGGCCGGTCCGCGGACCGGCCGGGTCGAGGTTCATGGGCGGGACCACCATCAGCCAGTCCAGGCCGGGGCCCGCCTCGGAGAGCGTCTCGAACTCGGCCACGTGCCCCTGCGAGAAGGTGCGGTACTCCTCGGGGAAGTCCGGGCTGTCCATGAGCCGTACGCCGGGCGAGGACTCCAGGGTGGTCGCGATGCCCAGGACGAGGAGACGGCGTACGCCCGCCTTGTCCAGGCCGTCGATCAGCGCCTCGGCGGCAGCGACGAAGTGGTCCCGGGACGGGATGTCCAGCCGCGCCGACGCGTTGATCGCGGCAGTGTGGCCCGCGGCGGCCGAGGCCACCGAAGCGGCGTCGGCCACGTCTCCCCGTACGACCGAGATGCCGGGACCCGCCAGATCCAGGTGCCTCCGCGGATCGCGGACCACCGCGGTGACCTGATGGCCACGGGTGACGGCTTCCGCGACGGCTGCCCGGCCGACGCGGCCGCCCGCCCCGAAGATGACGATGCTGCTCATGGGAACCCCCTGGTGTGAATGGCCCGGCTGATGTCATGGACCGTAGGACGGGGGGTGCCGGTATCTGCAAAGGTACCGGCGGCCCGGCTCCACGGCCCCGCTCCTCTAATCTGGGTGCATGACTGAGCCGCTGAGCGCCGACATGTTCCCCGACGCGGACTGTGCGGACCGGCCCATGCCCTTCAGGGTCGGGGGCAAGTGGACCGGATGGGTGCTGCGCTGTCTGGACGACGGACCGCACCGCTTCACCGAGCTGCGGGTGGCACTGCACTGGGTCACCCCGAAGGTGCTCACCGAGACTCTTCGGGCGATGGAGCGCGACGGGTTCCTGACCCGTACCGTCCATGACGAGAACCCGCCGCGCGTCGAGTACGGACTCACGGTGCTCGGCCGCTCCCTGATCGGCCCGCTGGACGGGGCCTGCGACTGGGCGCGCCGGCATGCGCCGGAGATCGCCGAGGCGCGCGGAGCGTACCGTTCCTGAAAAGGCCGCGTAGCGCGGACGTAACACAACTGCGCTCGAATACGGCCATGGCAGTGGGTCAACTCCCGGCTGAGGTCGGGACGTTCGCACGGTATCTGCGGGAACTCGCGGCGCGGCTCGATCGCGGCAGCGGCTGGTACGGGGTGTTCTGGCGACGGGACCCCGAGGGTATGCGGGCCTGTCTGGACGGCCGTGAGGTCCCGCCCTGGGACGTGGTCGAATCGCTGCTCCAGGACCTGGCAGGGATGCGTGCCCCCGGCTTCGTCGAGGGTGAGCCGGTGCGGGCCAGGTCGCTGCACACCGCATCGGCGGCGGCATACGACCGGCGGCCCGGCGGCCGCGACGCGGTGGCGGAGCGGCTGGAGCTGATGCTCGCCGAGCGGAGGTACGCGGCCGGGCGCGAGCAGGAGCTCGCACAGTGGCTGCGGTCGGCGGCCGACCGGGACGACGCGCAACGGCTCGGCGACGAGCTGGCCTGGGTGCGCGACGACGGCCGGCGGGCGGCGGAGCGCTGCACGGAGCTCCGTGCACGGCTGGCGGCGTACGACGGTTCCGCGGCGCGGGACGCCGAGGCCGAGCCCCAACTCGCCGTACCCGACGGGTGGTTCAGGCCCGTCGAGGCCGTGCCCGAGGTCAAGCGGCGCAGGCCCCGGGGGGCGCGGTTCGCCGGGATCGAGGACGACGGGGACGCCGTGGCCGCACCCGCCATGCCCGTGCCGTCCGCCGCTGCGGCCCCGATGCCGCGCGGGGCGAGGTTCGGGGGAGCGGCGCGGGTGGAGGAGCGCGGGACCGAGCCTGCGGCGGTGCATACGCAGGCGAGCGCCGCGGCGCGGCGGGCCGCCGTGGCGACCGTGGGCGCGCTGCTGCGGCTGAGGGCCGAGGGGCGCAGCGGTGAGGCGCACGGGGTGCTGTGCGAGGCCGCGGTCGGGGAGGCGGGTCACCTTCCCGTACTGGCCGACGAGCTGCACCGCGCCGGGCTCGCCGCGGACTGGGCGACCCTGCTGTGGGAGGTCGCGTCGCTGCCGCCGGAACAACTCGTCTCCGCCGCCGGTGCGCTGGCTGCCGCGGGGCGCGTCCAGGACTGCGGTCAGCTGCTGCGGCAGGGCGTGTCCAGGCCCGCCGAGGAGATCGCGGACGCCGTTCTCGCGCTCGGGGACGCGGGGCGCGAGCGCGAGGCCGAGGCGCTGCTCGACGCCTTCGTACGCGTCAGGACACCCGAGGAGGCGGCCCGTGTCGCGGAAGGGGACCCCATCGACCTTGTGCCGAAGCTGCTGGCCGCCGCGGCTGCGGTGTCGCCGGCCAAGGAGAGCGATGTCCTGCACGCCCTCAGGGTCGCCGGCTTCGCCAGCTGATCGAATCGATGCGAAACATGATCGACTCGGCCTGTTGACGGCGATGGTCTTGCCCTGCCCGGTTCGCGGGCTTACGTTCTCCTGCAACGCCCGGGGATCTACGGGCGTAGAAGGTCTCTGACGTCCTGTGTAAGGAGCAAGTCATGGCCAGCGTCGTACGGGCCGCACTCGTCCAGGCCACATGGACGGGTGACACGGAATCCATGATCGCCAAGCATGAGGAGCACGCCCGCGAGGCGGCCCGGCAGGGCGCGCAGATCATCGGCTTCCAGGAAGTATTCAACGCCCCCTACTTCTGCCAGGTGCAGGAGGCCGAGCACTACCGCTGGGCGGAGCCGGTCCCGGACGGGCCGACCGTCCGCCGGATGCAGGAGCTCGCCCGCGAGACCGGAATGGTGATCGTCGTCCCGGTCTTCGAGCTGGAGCAGTCCGGCTTCTACTACAACACGGCGGCCGTGATCGACGCCGACGGCAGCTACCTCGGCAAATACCGCAAGCACCACATCCCACAGGTCAAGGGCTTCTGGGAGAAGTACTACTTCAAGCCGGGCAACGCGGGCTGGCCCGTCTTCGACACCGCCGTCGGCAAGGTCGGCGTCTACATCTGCTATGACCGCCACTTCCCCGAGGGCTGGCGCCAACTCGGCCTGAACGGCGCCCAGATCGTCTACAACCCCTCCGCCACCTCGCGCGGCCTCTCCGCGTACCTCTGGCAGTTGGAGCAGCCCGCCGCAGCCGTCGCCAACGAGTACTACATCGCGGCGATCAACCGGGTCGGCCAGGAGGAGTACGGCGACAACGACTTCTACGGAACGAGCTACTTCGTCAACCCGCGCGGCCAGTTCGTCGGCGACGTCGCCTCCGACAAGGAGGAAGAACTTCTCGTCAGGGATCTCGACCTGGACCTCATCGAGGAAGTACGCCAGCAGTGGGCGTTCTACCGAGACCGCCGACCCGACGCGTACGAGGGGCTGGTGCAGCCGTGACCGATCAACTCCACAACCGGCACAAGGCAGTTCTGCCCGACTGGCTCGCGCTGTACTACGGCCGGCCCATCGAGATCACCCACGGCGAGGGCCGCCACGTCTGGGACGCCGAGGGACGCAAGTACCTCGACTTCTTCGGCGGCATCCTCACCACGATGACCGCCCACGCGCTGCCCGAGGTCACCAAGGCGGTGGCCGAGCAGGCGGGCCGGATCATCCACTCCTCGACCCTCTACCTCAACCGCCCGATGGTCGAACTCGCCGAGCGCATCGCCGCGTTGTCCGGCATCCCCGACGCCCGGGTCTTCTTCACCACCTCGGGTACGGAGGCGAACGACACCGCCCTCCTCCTGGCGACCGCGTACCGCGGCTCCAACCAGATCCTCGCGATGCGCAACAGCTACCACGGCCGCTCCTTCACGACCGTCGGCATCACCGGCAACAAGGGCTGGTCGCCGACGAGCCTCTCCCCGCTCCAGACGCTGTACGTCCACGGGGGCGTCCGGAGCCGGGGACCGTACGCGCACCTGGCCGACGCCGAGTTCATCGCGGCATGCGTCGCCGACCTGGAGGACCTCCTCGGCCACACCCGGGACGTCGCCGCCCTCATCGCGGAGCCGATCCAGGGTGTGGGTGGCTTCACCGCACCGCCCGACGGCCTCTACGCCGCCTTCCGCGAAGTCCTCGACCGGCACGGCATCCTCTGGGTCTCCGACGAGGTACAGACCGGGTGGGGCCGTACCGGCGACCACTTCTGGGGCTGGCAGGCGCATGCTTCGAGCGGCCCGCCCGACATGCTCACCTTCGCCAAGGGCATCGGCAACGGCATGTCGATCGGCGGTGTCGTCGCCCGCGCCGAGGTCATGAACTGCCTTGACGCCAACTCCATTTCGACCTTCGGCGGTTCACCGGTCACCATGTCCGCGGGCCTCGCCAACCTCACGTACCTCCTCGAACACGATCTCCAGGGCAATGCCCGCAGGGTCGGCGGACTGCTCACCGAGCGGCTGCGGGCGATCGCCGCCCAGTCGCCGTTCGTACGGGAAGTGCGCGGCCGCGGTCTGATGATCGGCATCGAGCTGGTGAAGCCGGGCACCGACGAGGCGAACCCCGCGGCGGCAGCGGCCGTACTGGAGGCCGCCCGCGAAGGCGGCCTGCTCATCGGCAAGGGAGGCGGCCACGACACCAGCGTGCTGCGGATCGCACCCCCGCTCACCCTGACTGTCGCCGAGGCCGAGGAAGGTGCCGCAGTGCTCGAAAACGCGCTGCGCACCGTCTGCTAGCAGGAGAGGGGAAACGACCATGAGCCGTACTGTCATCCGGGGCGGGCTCGTCATCACCGCCGCCGACGAGATCCACGCCGACGTCCTGATCGAGGACGGCACGATCGCCGCCCTCGCCGCGCGCGGTACCGGCGCTGCCGCGACCTGGACCGCGGACCGCACCATCGACGCGACCGGGAAGTACGTCATCCCGGGCGGCGTCGACGCGCACACCCATATGGAGATGCCGTTCGGGGGCACGTACGCCGCCGACACCTTCGAGACCGGCACGCGAGCCGCTGCCTGGGGCGGCACGACCACCATCGTCGACTTCGCGATCCAGTCCAAGGGCCGGTCCCTGCGCGAGGGGCTGGACGCCTGGCATGCGAAGGCGGCATCGAACTGCGCCGTCGACTACGGCTTCCACATGATCGTCTCCGACGTCACCGAGGACACCCTCAAGGAGATGGACCTTCTGGTGGACGAAGGGGTCACCTCCTTCAAGCAGTTCATGGCCTACCCCGGCGTCTTCTACAGCGACGACGGCCAGATCCTGCGCGCCATGCAGCGTGCCGCCGACAACGGCGGACTGATCATGATGCACGCCGAGAACGGCATCGCGATCGATGTCCTGGTCGAACAGGCCCTGGCCCGCGGCGAGACCGACCCGCGCTACCACGGCGAGGTCCGCAAGGCGCTCCTGGAGTCCGAGGCCACCCACCGCGCCATCAAACTGGCGCAGGTCGCGGGCGCACCGCTGTACGTCGTCCACGTATCGGCGCAGGAGGCGGTCGCCGAGATCTCGCGGGCCCGCGACGAAGGCCTCAATGTCTTCGGCGAGACCTGCCCCCAGTACCTCTTCCTCTCCACCGACAACCTCGCCGAGCCCGGCTTCGAGGGCGCGAAGTACGTCTGCAGTACGCCACTTCGCCCCAAGGACCACCAGGCAGCGCTCTGGCGCGGACTGCGCACCAACGACCTCCAAGTGATCTCCACCGACCACTGCCCCTTCTGCTTCAGCGGCCAGAAGGAGATGGGCCGCGGCGACTTCTCGAAGATCCCCAACGGGATGCCGGGCGTCGAGAACCGGATGGACCTGCTCCACCAGGGCGTCGTGGACGGTCATATCAGCCGCCGCCGCTGGATTGAGATCGCGTGCGCCACCCCGGCCAGGATGTTCGGTCTCTACCCGAAGAAGGGAACGATCACCCCGGGCGCGGACGCCGACATCGTCATCTACGACCCGGCGGCCGAGCAGGTGATCTCCGCCGAAACGCACCACATGAACGTCGACTACTCGGCGTACGAGGGCAAGCGCATCACCGGCCGCGTGGACACGGTCCTCTCCCGGGGCGAACCGGTCATCACCGACCGGGAGTTCACAGGCCGGGCAGGCCACGGGACGTACACCCCGCGCTCCACCTGTCAGTACCTCATCTAGGAGTGGTGCCCATGGACTTCGGACTCGTCCTGCAGACCGACCCGCCGGCCGCGAAGGTCGTCGAGCTGATGCAGCGCGCCGAGCGCAACGGCTTCAGCCACGGCTGGACCTTCGACTCGGCGGTGCTCTGGCAGGAGCCCTTCGTCATCTACAGCAGGATCCTCGCCACCACCGACCGTCTGATCGTCGGCCCGATGGTCACCAACCCGAGCACGCGCACCCCCGAAGTCACCGCCTCCACGTTCGCGACGCTCAACGAGATGTACGGCAACCGCACCATCTGCGGCATCGGCCGCGGCGACTCCGCCATGCGCGTGGCGGGCCGCACCCCCAACACCCTGGCCAGGATCAGCGACGCCATGCGCATCATCAGGGCACTGGGTGCGGGCGAGGAGGCGGACCTGGGCGGTACGACGGTCAAGTTCCCCTGGGCGCCTGAGGGTTCGCGCGTCCCCGTCTGGATGGCGGCGTACGGCCCCAAGGCGCTGAAGATGACGGGGGAGGAGGCCGACGGCTTCATCCTGCAGCTGGCGGATCCGTATCTGACCGAGCGGATGGTCAAGGCGGTACGGGACGCGGCATCAGCGGCCGGCCGTAACCCCTCCGACGTGAAGATCTGCGTGGCGGCCCCCGCGTACGTCACCGAGGACGACTCGCCCGAGGCGCTCGCGCACGCCCGCGACCAGTGCCGCTGGTTCGGCGGGATGGTCGGCAATCACGTCGCCGACCTGGTCACCAAGTACGGCACGCACTCCGCCCTCGTCCCCGAGGAACTCACCGACTACATCAAGGCACGCGAGGGGTACGACTACTCCCACCACGGCCGGACCGGCAATCCGGACACAGCTTTCGTCCCCGACGAGATCGTCGACCGCTTCTGCGTGATCGGCACCGCCGAGGCGCACATCGAGAAGCTGAAGGCCCTGCGCGACCTGGGCGTCGACCAGTTCGCCCTGTACGACATGCAGGACGAGAAGGAGTCGGTCATCGACACCTACGGCGCCCGGATCATCCCCGCGCTCGCCTGAGACCCCAACTCCCGCACCCGCACCCGCACCCGCGATTGTCCCCTCCCCGCCGTCCCGGGGAGGGGGCTTCTTCCTCC
>NZ_JAFLRJ010001373.1 GCF_017315755.1 Streptomyces beijiangensis | reverse complement strand
GTCTCGTGGGCTCGGTGAACGGGGCGGTGCTCCAGTTGAGGATCTCCACCTTGTCGGTCACCGTCAGCGGCGCCTGGTAGAAGCCGTCGGGGGCGGCGTACTCGGCGCCCATGAGCTCGGGCTCGAAGGACAGCTTGCGGCGCGGGCGGAGGTGGAGCGACTTGTGCTCCACGTCCTTCGGCGGCCACTGGGCGCCGGTGACGGTCTCGCGCGAGCCCTCGACGTGGACGGTGACGGCGGGCTCGTCCATGATCCCGTTGTCGATGCCCTTGAGCCAGTACTCGTACCAGCGGAACATCTTGTCGTGCTCCTCGATGAAGGGGCGCGACTGCATCGGCGGGTAGGGGCCGATGTCGAGCTTCTTCGGACCCTTCAGCGCCTTGTACACCTCGATGGTGCCGTCCATCGTCCAGCCGCGGCCCTGGTCGATCTGGAGCCAGACCGGGATGTCGATCCGGGGCGCGAGCGTGATGGGGTTGCGCTCCTCGTACCACTCGCCGTCGACCTCGTTCATCACGATGTCGAACCAGGCCTCGTGGTTCTTCGGGTAGTTCAGCACATGGACCAGGTTGGGCC
>NZ_JAFLRJ010001372.1 GCF_017315755.1 Streptomyces beijiangensis | reverse complement strand
CGCTCGCGCTGTTCATGTATCCGCCCTCGATCACCGCGACGCTGTCCTCGCGCAGCCGTGAGGTGATCCGCCGCAACACCACGCTGCTGCCGCTGTACTCGCTGATGCTGGGCCTGCTGGCGCTGCTCGGCTTCATGGCGATCGCGGCCGGGGTCGAGGTCAGCAACGGGCAGCTGGCGATCCCGCAGTTGTTCGAGAACATGTTCCCGGCCTGGTTCGCCGGCGTGGCCTTCGCCGCCATCGGCATCGGGGCGCTGG
>NZ_JAFLRJ010001371.1 GCF_017315755.1 Streptomyces beijiangensis | reverse complement strand
GCCCGTCGGTGGAGGCGGTGTCCAGGGTGCAGGTCACCGCGCCGGCCGCACCCGCCGTCTCCTGCGCCACCTACGGCCAGGACACCTGGACGCCCCAGGCGGCCTGCCGGCCGGTGTTCATCACAAAGGTGGTGTAGCCCGACCAGGGTCCGTAGTCGGTGCCGTCATAGGCACGGGCGCGGTAGCGCAGATGGACACCGGCGGGGAAAGCACTGGCGGCGGGGACGACCAGGGTGGAGGTGGATCCGGAGGCCACCGTCTTAACGT
>NZ_JAFLRJ010001370.1 GCF_017315755.1 Streptomyces beijiangensis | reverse complement strand
CTTCAGCTGCCGCCGAGCCGGTCGGCCTGCCCGGAAGCCGCAGCGAGGACACTGTCCAGCAGTTCGGGGAAGAGCGCGTCTAGGTCCTCGCGGCGCAGTCCGTTCATCTTGGCCGTGCCGCGGTAGACCTGCTGGATCACACCGCTCTCGCGGAGCACCCGGAAGTGGTGGGTGGTCGTGGATTTGGTGACCGGGAGCACGAGCTGCGAGCAGGAGAGCTCCTCGTCCGCCGCCGCCAGGTCGCGGACCCCATGCGGCTGTCCGTGGTCCGCGAGCGCGTGCAGCA
>NZ_JAFLRJ010001369.1 GCF_017315755.1 Streptomyces beijiangensis | reverse complement strand
CTCCCCGCCGCACCCCGCAGCGCGGCCATCGCCCGCATCGCCACCGCCTCCGCCCTCCGCGCCCACAACCTCACGCCGCTCACCGACTCCGCGGTTCTGGCTGCCAGCGAACTCATCGCCTGCGCCGCCAAGTTCAGCCCGCCGGACGCCGAGATCTACCTCTCCCTCCGTCACCGCGACGACGCCGTCCGCCTCGTTGTGTACGACGCCCACCCCCGCCACGCCAATCCCCGCCTGGCCGCCGCCTGCGACGCTCGCCGCCGCGCCGCCCTCCGTGTCCTCGCCTGCCTGGTCAAAGCCT
>NZ_JAFLRJ010001368.1 GCF_017315755.1 Streptomyces beijiangensis | reverse complement strand
GGAGCAGCTGCACGAGCAGGCCTGTGACGAAGGTGGGGACGGAGATCACCACGAGGGTGAGGATGCGGACACCGGTGTCGACGGGCCGGCCGCGGCGCAGCCCGGTGACGACGCCGAGGGTGATCCCGATGACGATCTCCAGGACGATCGCCACGATGGTCAGCCGGATCGTGACGGGGAATGCCGAGCCCCTGAGTTCGGTGACCTTCTGGCCGTTGAACGCCGTCCCGATGTCCCCTGTGAAGACGTTCCCCATGTACGTCAGGTACTGCTGCCACACGGGCTTGTCGAGGCCGAGGTCGGTGCGGAGCCGCTGGGCGGTGGCGGGGTCGCACTGCCGGTCGCCGCAGAG
>NZ_JAFLRJ010001367.1 GCF_017315755.1 Streptomyces beijiangensis | reverse complement strand
TGTGGGCTCGTGAGCGTGAGGAACGGTTTGCTGGTGCTCTTGCGGCACCGGCCGCCTTCGGGGAACGGCAGGGGGAGGAAGCGGATGAACTGCGGGCGGACAGTCGGCTGATCCAGACGGTGGCCGGCCGGACGGGGCTGCGCCCCTCTGAGGTCCTGGCCCAGCTTGGCGAGCGGATCGTCGTGGGCGAGGACGGTACGGTGTCCGTCCCGTCCTTCTCGCCGTCCTGGTGATTTCCGAAGCGAGTGGAAAAGAAGGCAGAGGAGGAGCGGGGAGATGCCGGGTATTCGGCTTCGGGAACACCAGGTGGCCCAGAAAGCGGCTTTCCGTCGGTGGGTGGAATTCCCTGCAAGATCATCTGTGTCGTCGGAGGGGGCACGGGGGACGATCGTGTCCGCGACCAGATCGGGCAAGACGATCACCGCGGCCGCGTGCGCGCTGGAGTGCTTCCCGGG
>NZ_JAFLRJ010001366.1 GCF_017315755.1 Streptomyces beijiangensis | reverse complement strand
GACGCTGGAAGAGCTCGCACGAATTATACGGGAACTTCGCGGGGAATTAGCGGCTTTGCTGACGGTTGAGGGTAATTGTAAGGGCTGACGTTGGAAGGGCGAAAATACACGGAATGGAGGCGTTAAAATGATCGTTCCAAAATTCGATATAGACCACATTATCAAGGTCGCTAAGGAACTCGGCATTGAGGTGCGGGAGGTTGCTCCGGGAG
>NZ_JAFLRJ010000143.1 GCF_017315755.1 Streptomyces beijiangensis | reverse complement strand
CCCCGTGGTGCTGCCGCTGCTGCTACTTCTGGACGCCGGTGCCCGGGCTGATCACCCGGGGAGCGTTCCCGGCGTGGTCGGACCCGGCGCCGGACGTGCCCGCGCCGACCGCCTTGCCCGCACCGGCTGCCTTGCCGGGCTTGACGACCTTCGGGCTACCGGCGGAGTCCGAGGTGACCTGCGGGGCCGAGTCCCCGCCCGTGGTGACCTTCGGCGCGGTGGAAGCCGGCTTCACGTCGGAGTCGGCGACGGCCTGGACGGCGAATCCGCCGCCGAGCAGCAGCGCGACACCGGTGACGGCACCCAGCACCCGGGGGCGTGAACCTTGGTTCCACTTGGCGTGCAAAGACATGAGATCTCCTGGGGAAGTGACGGAAACAGTGACGGAAACACGGTCGGGAACAACTGCTGAAGGGCGCCTTCAACCCACCAGACGTGCGACACCCGCCGAGGTTGCGACCACGTCCCGGAAACTTCGCCAGGCCCTTTCGTTGACCCGTTCGGGTGATGGCTGATCGTTTCCTCTCGGCCGGGGAGGAATGGCCCGCGGCGCGCCATGAAATGAGTCCCGTCGTGCACCTTCGAACTCATCGGTGCGCCCTGCAGAGAGGAACACATCATGCGATCAGATGAACGCTCGCGATCCGTACGCCCGGTCCGGCGCCACCCCCGGACGCTCGCCCTCGCCGCCGTAGCCCTGGCCGGAGCCCTCGCGTTCTCCGTGGCGGCTCCGGCGGAGGCGCTGTCCGGGCAGCGCCTCGCGGGCTGTGGCTGGAACGAGGCGACCGACCGTGACCACGCCTCCTACGAGCACTGTGCGACGGACACCAATGTGTGGATCCAGGTGACACGTACCTGGCGGTCCGACTACCACCGCTGTGTGGGCCCGGGCCGGACCGTTCTCGACTCCGACGCGTCGGGAGCCTGGTACGACAGCAACTACCAGGGCGGTACGTGCAGCCACCCCGGGGACACCGGACCGTAACAGCAGTCGCAGTTGCTGTCGCACGCCTCGTCCGCCTCCGGTCAGGTCCGGAGGCGGACGAGGCGCAGCTGTCTCAGGCGGGCCCGGTCGCGAAGGGGCCGCCGGTGCCGAAGGCCAGAGCGGCGAAGCGTTCGCCGACGCGGCGGTGCGTGGCGGCGTCCGGGTGGAGCCTGTCGGGCAGCGGCAGCTCGGCACTGTCCGCCTCGCCGTAGAGTTCGCGGCCGTCGAGGTAGTGCAGATTCGGGTCGTCGACCGCCCGCTGCTTCACGATGCGGGCCAGCTCGTCCCGGACGACATTGAGCGTCAGCTTTCCGCTCGCCCGTTCCGCGGGATCTCCCGCAGCCAGGAACTGAAGCTTCCCCGTGGTGCTGAGACTGCTGAAGTCCGGGGCGCTCGGGCCGGGGGTGTCCTCGTGGATGGGACACAGGAGAGGCGAGACGACCAGCAGCGGGACGGTGGGATGCCCCTCGCGGATGGTGTCGAGAAAGCCGTGCACCGCAGGGGAGAAGGCCCGCAGCCTCATCAGGTCGGTATTGACCAGATTGATGCCGATCTTGACGCTGATCACGTCCGCAGGGGTGTCACGCAGGGCGCGGGCGGTGAACGGATCCAGCAGGGCGCTGCCGCCCAGACCGAGGTTGATCAGCTCCGTGCCGCCCAGGGAGGCGGCCAGCGCGGGCCAGGTCGTGCTGGGGCTCGCGGCGTCGGAGCCGTGGCTGATCGAACTGCCGTGGTGCAGCCACACACGGCGGCCCTGGTCAGGTACGGCCTCGACGGGGGTGTCCGTACGCAGGGCGACCAGCTGAGTGATCTCGTTGTACGGCAGCCAGATCTCGACGTCCTTCACCCGGTCGGGGAGACCGGTGAACCGGACGGTGCCGACGGGTCCCGGCCTGGTCTCCGCGGACCCGGTGGTCATGTCCACCATCAGGACATTGCCGCCGGTCACATGGGCCTGTCCGGCCAGGCGGCCGTCGACGAGCAGGTCGTACACGCCGTCCGGACGGGGCGGGGCGCCCTGGTAGGCCATCTTGGTGCGGAGTGCGTCCAGCTCGACGGCGGTCGCCCGCGTACGGAAGACCAGCCGCACGCCGGAGGGCTGGGCCTCCGCCATGGCCAGCTGCCCGTCGGCGCACTGCGCGCGGGCCCGGGCGGGGAGCCGGTGCGGCAATATCCCGTGCTCGGTCCGCTCCAGTTCGAGCGCACCGCGCAAGAGGTCCGCGGTGATGGGCGTGGTGGTCCAGTCGGCCCCCGGAGTGGTCGAGGAGCCGGGGCCGGGGGAGTGCTCGGGGTTCATGATCCCAGCCTGCCCACCGGATACGTGTTACGCACATGATTATCCGGGTGCGGGGGACCCCCGGGGCCGCATCCCGGAGATCCCCCTTGCCGGCGTACTACCGGCCCCATGCGCACTCTCAGCTGGTGTACGCCTCCAGTTCGGAGAGCTGGGCCGCGGGCCATCCGGTGTTGCCGGTGAACGTCAGCCGCAGGTAGCGCGTCGACGTCCCGGTCAGGGAGACCGTGGCCGTGTTGCTGCTGGACGGGTTGAAGGTGTACCCGGCGGACGCCTTGAGCGAGGTGTACGTGGAGTTGTCGGTACTCCCCGACACGCTCAGCGTCTGGGTGCGGGTGGCCCACGCCGCGGCCGGCGGAAGCTTCAGCTCCAGGCGTTTGATCGCTTTCGACCATCCCAGGTCCACAGTGATCGACTGCGGGAAAGCGTTGTTGGTGCTCTCCCAGTAGGAGTTGGCGTTTCCGTCCACCGCGTTCGACGCCTGATAGACGTCGGCGTGCCCGGATTCCGTGACCGGGCGGCCCTTGGCCAGGTTTCCGGTGTCGGCCGGCGGGGTGGTGGGCGGGTCCGTCGGCGTAGTGGGCGGATCGGTCGGAGTGGTGGGCGGGTCGGTCGGCTGGCCGCCGCCCTGCGGGATGCCGCCATTGGTCCACACGGGGTCGGGCCAGGTTCCGGTGCACACGGGCGGGTCCGCGTACCAGCCGGAATTGGTGCCCGTCCGGGTGATCTGGAAGCCACTGCCGATGCAGTTGTGGATCGGGTTGCTCTGCGCGATGTGGGTGGCGGTCACATTCTCGAAGGTGGCGGTGCCCGGAGCCTGGATCTGCAGGGCGTACGTTCCCGCGCCGTCGATGCGGATGTTCTTGAAGTGCAGGCCGTTGGTCGCGCCCTCGATGAGGTGGATGGCCGCGTACGAGCTGTCCAGGACCTCGCTGTCAGTGATGTTGATGGTGGCGTTGATCGGTTCGTTGAGGCCGCTGAACCAGATCGCGCCGACACCGAAGCGCCAGTTGAAGTCGTTGTTCCCGGCACGGATCAGGGTGTTGCGTGCGGCGGTGATGGTGCCCGAGACGGCCGTGCCCTGACCGGAGTTGACGCCCGGGTACCGGTTGGCGATGTGCAGGCCGCCGCCGTTGCTGATGGTGTCGGACATGACGTTGTCCGAGATGGTGATGTCCTTGCCGCCGTACGTGACGATGTTGTTCGCCAGGATGGGCAGGATCACCGTGTTGAACGTGAACTTGTTGTTGACGTTCGGCTTGGCCTCCGCCCACATGGCGAGGCCGTCGTCGCCGCTGTTGCGGACGAAGGTGTTGGTGACGGTGGAGTTCGTGACGCCGTAGTGGAAGTTCACGCCGTCCGCGGTCTGGTCCAGGATGCGGCTGTTCTTGATGGTGAGGTTGTCCATCGGACCGTCCATCCAGGCACCGCACTTGGTGTGCTGCATCCAGATGTTGTCGACGGTGGAGTTGGACAGAGCGCCGCCGATGGCGTTGACCTGATCGTCGTCGACGCGCTCGCGGATGTCACCGATGATGGCGAAGTCCTTGAGGGTGACGTTGCTGCTGCCGCCCTGGGCGGCGTACTTCCCGTACACGCCGACCGCCTTGCTGCGGTTGGCGGGGTCGCGTCCGGTGAGGACGCTGTACCAGGGTCCGGCACCGCGCAGTGTCACCTTGTCGACCACGATGTGGTCGCGGACCTGGAAGGTGCCCTGTGGGATGTAGACCTCTTTGCTCTGTGCCTTGCCGGCGTCGACAGCCGCCTGGATCTTGGCAGTCGAGTCCGCGGCGCCGGTCGGGTCGGCTCCGAAGTCGCTCACCACGTCCAGCGCACCGGCGGGCTTGGCGACGGGGGCCGCCACCTGCTCGAAGTCGGCGAGGTCGATGGTGAACGAGGGGGAGGCCGAGACCGAGGCGACCTGGAGTCTGATCTTCGTTCCCGCCGGGAGCGTCGATCCCAGCATGGTCCGGGTCTCGTCGTAGAAGTGATGGGGGTTGGTGTCCCCCGGGTTGTTGTTGAAGGGGTAGCCGCCGTAGTACCAGCCGTACACGGAGGTGACCGGGACGCTCTTGAACTGGCTGCCGTTCACCTTGAGATCGATCGCCGCGTCCCGGCCGGATCCGGACGCGCTGTCCGGGAGCGAGTAGCGGAACGACATCGCGTTCGCCGGGCTGGTGAGAGTGAACTCGACGTACTCACCGACGGCGTCCAGCGTGACGGCCTGACGGCCCGAGGCCTCGGAGGGCAGCGCGCCGTAGGTGCGGTCGGGGCCGATGAGGGAGCCGTTGGTCGAGGCGTATTCGGCCTCCTGCTCCTTGAACGGGACGGTGGCGCCGCGGTCCTTGACGTTCAGCGGCGATGGGGCCTGTACCGCCGCTGCCTGGGCCGTGGAGCCGGTCGACAGCACGACTGCGGCGGCTGTCCCTGCCACCGCAAGTGCCATCGATATCGACGCGGCCATGCCACGCCTTAGCAAGCGAACTCTTGGGGGGAGTGCCACAGAAGGGGTCCTTGTCGCTCGGTGGGGGCTCTGCGAACGCTCAGCAGGCTAGAGCGCGACCGACGTGACGTCCATGAATCTGCGCAAGATTTTGATAGGAGTATGAAAATGATCGACTCAGGGTGGGAAGAAGTGGTGATTGTCGAGAGTCTCTGGCCAACTCGCCCTGCCCCCCGGTGTGCTGGCGGACCGCCAGGGGTATCGCGCCGATGGGTGAAGCCGGCTTGGTGCGGTAGGAAAAGTGCGAATCGCCCAGGCTGGACAATGCGGACCTGATGTTTGGCATGAACTCGGCGACTATCTCTGTCGCGCCGGTAGACCTTCCTACAGCTCTCTGCAATATTCCAACAATTGAACGCAAGAACACGAACACGAGAGACTGGGGACACCCATGCCACGTATCCGGTCCAGATGGCGAGCCATGACGGCCGCCCTCGCGACGGCCCTTTTACTGCTCGGCCTGCCCGTACTGTCCGCCGAAGCCGCCGGCGGACCCAACATCGCCGTGGGGAAGCCCACCAGAGCCAGCGACTCCAGCGCCGCCTATGGAGCCGGGAACATCACCGACGGCAACCAGGCCAGCTACTGGGAGAGTTCGGCCGGCAGTTTTCCGCAGTGGGTGGAGACGGACCTCGGCTCGACCGTCCGGACCGACCAGGTCGTACTGAAGCTCCCCGCGGGCTGGGAGAGCCGTAACGAGACCCTCGCCGTCCAGGGCAGCGCGGACGGCACCAGCTACAACACCCTCTCCGCCGCGGCCTCGTACACCTTCGGTCCCGGCAACGGCAACACGGTGACGGTCAACTTCCCGGCCGCCCAGACCCGTTTCGTACGTATCAACATCACCGCCAACTCCGGCTGGCCCAAGGCTCAGCTCTCCGAGCTCGAAGTGCACGCGGCGGGCACCACGGGCAACCTGGCACTCGGCAAGACCCTGACCGCCAGCAGCTACACCGAGGTGTACACCGCGTCCAACGCCAATGACGCCAACCGGGCCAGCTACTGGGAGAGCAAGAACAATGCGCTCCCGCAGTGGATCCAGGCCGACCTCGGCGCCTCGGTACGGGTCGACCAGGTCGTCCTGCGACTGCCGTCCGGCTGGGGTGCGAGAACCCAGACGCTGAAGATCCAGGGCAGCACCAACAATACGGACTTCACGGATCTCACCGCCTCCAAGGGGTACGCCTTCAACGCGGCCGGGGATCAGTCGGCGACGATCGCCTTCGACGCCACCACCACCCGCTATGTGCGCGTACTGATCACCGCCAACACCGAGCAGCCCGCAGGACAGCTCTCGGAACTCGAGATCTACGGTCCGACGTCCGGCGATGTCACGCCCCCCTCCACCCCGCAGAACCTCGCCTACACCCAACCGGCGACCGGCCAGGTCAAGCTCACCTGGACGGCCTCGACCGACGCGGTCGGTGTGACCGGATACGACATCTACGCCAACGGTGAGCTGCGTTCCAGCGTCGCCGGCGACGTCACGGCCTACACCGACAGCCAGCCGGGAAGCGCCACCGTCGCGTACTACGTGCGCGCCCACGACGCCGCGGGCAACCAGTCGGGCAACAGCAACACCGTGACCCGCACAGGCGACACGGGCGACACCCAGGCTCCCACCGCGCCGTCGAATCTCGCCTTCACCCAGCCGTCCGGCACGACCGTCAAGCTGACCTGGGGCGCCTCCACGGACAATGTGAAGGTCACCGGTTACGACGTCTACGCCAACGGGAGCCTGCGCACCTCCGTCGCGGGCGACGTCACGACCTACACGGACACCCAGCCGGCCGACACCACGGTCTCGTACTACGTACGGGCCAAGGACGCCGCGGGCAACGCCTCGGGCAACAGCAACACCGTCACCCGCACCGGCACGACGGGCCCCGGATCCAACCTCGCCCAGGGGAAGCCGATCAGCGCTTCCTCCACGGTCTTCACCTTCGCCGCGGAGAACGCCAACGACGGTCTGACCAGCACCTACTGGGAAGGCGCCGGCGGCAGCTACCCGAACACGCTGACCGTGAAGCTGGGTGCCAACGCCGATGTGAACTCGGTCGTGCTGAAGCTGAACCCGGACAGCGCCTGGGCCACCCGGACCCAGAACGTCCAGGTCCTCGGCCGTGAGCAGTCCGACACCGCGTTCACGAGTCTGGTGGCGGGCAAGGACTACACCTTCAATCCGGCGAGCCAGAACACCGTCACCATCCCGGTGAGCGGCCGGATCGCCGACGTCCAGCTGAAGATCACCTCCAACACCGGCTCGTCCGCGGGCCAGATCGCGGAGTTCCAGGTGGTGGGCGTACCCGCCCCCAACCCGGATCTCCAGGTCACCGGAATCACCTCGTCCCCGGCCGCACCGGTCGAGTCGGACACGATCAGCCTGTCCGCCACCGTCACCAACAGCGGCCCCCAGGCCGCGGCAGCCACCGCCCTCGACTTCAACCTCGGCTCCACCAAGGCAGGCACCGCACAGGTGCCCGCACTCGCGGCAGGCGAGACGAAGACCGTCACCGCCTCCATCGGCGCACGCGACGCGGGAAGTTACCCGCTGAGTGCGGTCGTCGACCCGGCGAACACCGTCATCGAGCAGAACGAGGCGAACAACACCTTCACCAGCACCTCGCCGCTCGTCGTCAAGCCGGTCGCCAGCTCCGACCTGGTGGCGTCACCCGTCAGCTGGTCGCCCAGCTCGGCGAGCGCGGGTGACACGGTCAAGTTCTCCGTGGCGATAAAGAACCAGGGCACCGTGGCCTCGGCCAGCGGTTCGCACGCCGTCACGCTGACGGTGACCGACTCCAAGGGCGTCCTGCTCAAGACCCTCACCGGCGCCTACAACGGGGCCATCGCGGCAGGCGACACCACCTCCCCGGTGGACCTCGGCACCTGGACCGCGGTGAACGGCAACTACCAGGTCAAGACGGTGATCGCGGCCGACACGAATGAGCTCCCGGTCAAGCGCGACAACAACACCACCACCCAGTCGCTGTTCATCGGGCGCGGCGCGGACATGCCGTACGACACCTACGAGGCCGAGGACGGAGTCGTCGCGGGCGGCGCCAAGGTCGTCGGACCCAACCGCACGATCGGAGACCTGGCCGGCGAGGCGTCCGGCCGCAAGGCCGTGACGCTCAACAACACCGGTGAGTCCGTCGAGTTCACCACCAAAGCCAGCACCAATACCCTGGTCACCCGCTTCTCCATCCCGGACGCCGCGAGCGGCGGTGGCACCAGCGCGACGCTCAACATCTACGTCGACGGCACGTTCCTCAAGGCCATCGACCTCAACTCGAAGTACGCCTGGCTGTACGGCGCCGAGACCGGCCCCGGCAACGACCCGGGATCCGGACCCGCTCGCCACATCTACGACGAGGCGAACGTCCTCCTCGGCAAGACGGTCCCCGCAGGCAGCAAGATCAAGCTGCAGAAGGACGCCGCCAACACCTCCAAGTACGCGATCGACTTCGTCGACACCGAGCAGGCCACGGCGATCGCCAACCCCGACCCGGCCACGTACACCGTGCCGGCCGGATTCGCCCAGCAGGACGTGCAGAACGCCCTGGACAAGGTCCGGATGGACACCACCGGCAAGCTGGTCGGCGTGTACCTGCCGGCCGGTGACTACGAGACGGCAAGCAAGTTCCAGGTGTACGGAAAGGCGGTCAAGGTCGTCGGGGCGGGCCCCTGGTTCACCCGCTTCCATGCGCCCTCGTCCCAGGACAACACCGACGCGGGCTTCCGCGCGGAGGCGACGGCCAACGGCTCGACGTTCGCGAACTTCGCGTTCTTCGGCAACTACACCTCGCGCATCGACGGTCCGGGCAAGGTGTTCGACTTCTCCAACGTCGCCAACATCACCATCGACAACGTCTGGAACGAACACACCGTGTGCCTCTACTGGGGCGCCAACACCGACAGCATCACCATCAAGAACTCGCGCATCCGTGACACCTTCGCCGACGGCATCAACATGACGAACGGCAGCACGGACAACCACGTCATCAACAACGAGTCGCGTGCCACAGGAGACGACAGTTTCGCGCTGTTCTCGGCCATCGACGCCGGCGGCGCCGACGAGAAGAACAACGTCTTCGAGAACCTCACCTCGCTGCTGACCTGGCGTGCCGCGGGGGTGGCCGTCTACGGCGGCTACAGCAACACCTTCCGCAACATCCGCATCGCGGACACCCTCGTCTACTCCGGGATCACGGTCAGTTCGCTGGACTTCGGTTACGCGATGAACGGCTTCGGCACGGATCCGACGACCCTGGAGAACATCACGATCGAACGGTCCGGCGGACACTTCTGGAACGGGCAGACCTTCCCCGGCATCTGGCTGTTCTCCGCCTCGAAGGTGTTCCAGGGCATCCGTATCAACGATGTGGACATCATCGATCCGACCTACAGCGGAATCATGTTCCAGACCAACTACGTGGGAGGCCAGCCGCAGTTCCCGATCAAGGACACGATCCTCACGGACATCACGATCACCGGCGCCAAGAAGAGCGGCGACGCCTATGACGCCAAGTCGGGCTTCGGACTGTGGGCCAACGAGCTGCCCGAGTCCGGGCAGGGCCCGGCGGTCGGCGAGGTGACGTTCCACAACCTGAAGATGAGCGGCAACGCTCAGGACATCAAGAACACCACGTCCACCTTCAAGATCAACAACCTGCCCTAACGGCAGGCGGGCCGTACCGGCGAGCGGTGACATCCGGGTCCTTCACCGGATGCCACCGCTCGCGCTCCGCCCCGAGCATGGATGATGGCCGACATGCGCATCCGTATCGACGCCGTCGACCTGCCAGGCCTCACGGGCCCGGCGCCCGCCGACGGCACCGTTCCCGAGTACGGCAACATCCATGTCGCGGTGCAGCGCCGCGACCGCCCGGCCGAGCTCCTCGACCCGTACCCGGGCGACGCCGCCTCCGCGACGTGGACCCTGGAGTGCACCGCGACCACCTCGGAGACCGGCACCGAGGTGAAGGGCCCGTATGTACAGGACCGTCTGGGCCGCCGGTTCATCTACCTGTCCTGGGGCACGGTCGACGAGTCGGGCGTGTTCACGATGTTCCGCCGTGCCAAGCTCATGCTCGACGTCCTCCCCGAGGAGTTGCTCGCCGCCGCGGCTCGCGACGGTCTGCTCGTCGGGCGTCTCGGCCTCACCGACGCGAGCGGCAACGCTGTGTGCGCACGCGTCGAGCCCCCGCAGATCGCCTGGACCGCCGAACGCGCCGCCTGACGGCCGCCCGTTCGGGGCGCGCAGCCGCACGGATGTCAGTGGCCGACGCCATACTGATCGCCGTGACCCCACCACCCGGCCTGTCCCGAAGTGCGGCAGAACCCGTTGACCTCTGACGCCCGCTCAGGGCCGCCACTGGGGATCGCGACCCGCCAGTCCCAAGGCGCGGTCGAGCAGCGGTGCGTCCGGCGCGACCTGGACTTCCGGGCCGTACATGCCGTACTGGCGGGCCATGTCCGCCTTCCCGGCGACATCGTGGAAGAGCACGGCGGCAGTCTCGTCGTCGATGTTCAGCTTCTGCCCGGTAGCCACGGCCAGATCCCAGCCGTGCAGCAGCCACTCGCCCAGGACGATCCCGCCGATGAAGGGAGCCGGCATCAGTCCGCCACCGGTCATCCCCGTCTCACCGGTCCATGCCCGGTCGTCGCTCCACACGGCGGCGGTCGCCGCGGACCGGGCGGCATACGCCTCGCACCAGCCAGGTACGCCGGTGAAGTCATGGTCATCCGCGACCCCGTCCGGCGGGCCCGGTACGGGAAGCTTGAGCCCGGCGGCGTGTCCTCGATCACCGGTCCAGAAGATGAGGTGGTTCACCAGGGCCCGGACATCCATCTCCGGGCAGGGGGTGCGCCCCTGGAACTGGCCGGGGTCCGTGCCCCGTACAACATCGACGGCCGCCTGAGAGGCCCGGCTCATCACAGCGCTCAGTTCCATGTCACACCTTTTCCTTGGTCACTCTGCGCACGATAGGTGAAACGACGATGCCTGGTATTGAACAAACGCGACAGAGGGCCATCCTCCACCCGCACACCGCGGCAGAGCGCTTCCGTCTCGACCACGCACCGCCGCCCGAAGATCTGGCTCCCTTCCTCGACGGGTTCTGGATCCTTCACTGGAACCTCACCGAGCCGTACCGACAACAGGTCCTCACCTACCCGGTGGTCCACCTCTCCTTCACCACGGACAACATCCGTGCACAGATCACCGGCGTCGTCAGTGACACCTTCACCCGGGAGATCTCGGGTACGGGACGGGCCCTTGGCCTGCGATTCAGGCCCGGGGGCTTCCGGCCGTTCCTCTCCGCTCCCGTATCCACCCTCACCGACCGGGTGCTCGCAGCCGAGGAGGTCTTCGGCCAGGCCGCCCGGACGGCGGAGGACGCCGTGATCGCCGAAACCGACGTGCCCACCGCACTCGAACAGGCCGCCGAACTCCTGCGCACCCTCCGGCCCGTCCCCGATCCCGTCATCGACGAGGCCGCCGGTCTGGTGGACGCGGTCAGCGACGATCCGTCCGTCCTGCGGGTCTCTCAACTCGCCGCCATCGCGGACATGAGCACCCGCAGACTGCAGCGGCTGTTCGCCGAGTACGTCGGCATCGGCCCCAAGTGGGTCATCCGGCGGGCCCGTATGCAGGAAGCCGCCGCGCGCGCCGCGGGCGGCCAACAGGACTGGGCCGCTCTCGCCGCCGAACTCGGCTACGCCGACCAGTCCCATTTCATTCGCGACTTCACCAACTCGACCGGCGCGCCCCCTGCGCAGTACGCGGACTCGGCACAGGAACCGACAGGTCCGTAGCGGTGGCGAAGGGCTACGGCTCGATGAGGCCGACTCGGATCGCGTACCGGGTGAGTTCGAGCCGGTCCCGCAGCCCCAGCTTCTGGAGCAGATTGGCCCGGTGGCGTTCGACCGTCTTGGTGCTGATGAAGAGCAGATCGCCGATCGCCTTCGACGTGTGGCCCTCGGCAACGAGCTTGAGGATCTCTTCCTCGCGTTCGGTGATGGCCCGGTCCGGAACAGGCCGGCCCTGTCCTGCCAGGTCAAGATATTTCCGTATCAACGCGGTCTCGGCGCCGGGATAGATGAAGGGTTCGTCCCGCATGGCGGAGCGGCAGGCCTCCACCAGGTCGCGGTCGGCGACCGACTTCAGGACGTAACCGCTCGCGCCGACCTTGAGCGACTCGAAGAAGTACTGCTCGTTGTCGTACATGGTGAGGATCAGGATCCGCAGACCCGGGACCAGGCGGGACAGTTCGCGCGCTGCCTGGAGACCCGTCTGGCGGGGCATCGCGATGTCGAGAATGGCCAGGTCGACACCCCCCGCACTCGCCTGCGCGACGGCTTCCGCACCGTTGTCGGCCTCGGCGACGACGGTGAGGTCGGGTTCGTTCTCCAGGATGAGCCGCACTCCACGGCGTACGAGCCCGTGGTCGTCGGCGAGCAGGATGCGGGTGGGGACGGGAGCGGTCATCAGGAGTCCTCCTTGGCCGTCATGGGCACGTCCAGGCGCACATCGGTGCCTCCCGAGGGGCCGGGGAGGATGGTCAGTTCGGCCCCGATGAGCAGTGCCCGCTCCCGCATGCCACGGATGCCGGCCCCCTCCGCCGCCCGGTCCATGCCTCTGCCGTCGTCCCGGATCAGCAGCCCGATGCCGCCGTCGGGCCTGCGGCTCAGCCGCACTTCGGCGCAAGTGGCGTGGGCGTGGCGGGCGATGTTGGTCAGGCCCTCCTGGGCGACGCGGTAGAGGACCAGTTCCGTCTCGTCGCTGTGGGAGGGAATGCCCGGGCTGATGGAGGTGCGTGCGGAGAGACCGGGTGCGGTGAACTCGGCAGCCAGGGACCGCAGAGCGCTGTGCAGCCCGAGTTCCTCGAGCACCCCGGGACGCAGCCTGCGGGCAATGCGGCGGATCTCGTCCAGACTGTCCCTGGTCGTCTCCTGCGCCTGGTGGAGGTCGTCCCGCAGACCGGCAGGGGCCCGGTCGGCCGCGTGCTTGAGCTGCAGCAGCACGGCGGTCAGGGTCTGCCCGACCTCGTCGTGGAGCTCCCGCGCGATACGCCGGCGCTCCTCCTCCTGAGCCGAAAGCACCCGGGCGCTGCTGGTCGCACGTTCGGCTTCGAGCCGGTCGAGCATCGTGTTGAACGTGGAGATCAGCTCAGCCATCTCCCTCGGCCCGGTCACGGCGGGCCGGCTGCCGGGGCGCAGCAGATCCGCCGTGGCCATGGCGCGGACAAGGCGCTGCAGGGGCATGAGCCCGATCCGCAGCAGGACGGCGTTGGCGACGATCATCGCGACCAGCCCCGTGCACAGGATCGATGCCTCGCTGGGCAGGACCGGCGTCGAAACGGTGACCGGCCCCAGAAGCAGTACGACGGCGACGACCAGCACCACCGCGTTGAGAAGGAGAATCCGCCAGTACAGCGACATGGCTCCTCCTCTCGTCGTCGAATACACCCACTACCACGCCCTGGCTGTTCATCGGCCGCATCAGCCCTGTGACCTGCGGCGGGACCTGTGTCCCCGCCTCAGCCTGCCCTCTGTCCAGGGGCTGTGTCCATCCGTGGTGACACCCATGTCCCGGCCCTGTGTTCGAGTGGCACCATGGCGGCTGCACCCCGGTCCGACGCGCCTGTCGGCGCCGCCGTGCAGCACGTGAATCGCCATCGACGAGAAGGAGGGACGGGCCGTGCCCGCTCCGCGGATGAGAATGACACCCCTGCCAGGCATCGGTGTCCAGTACGACCTCACCACGCGTGAGCGCCGTCAGGTGTCGGTGATCGCGCATCGCGACGGCACCCGGTCGGTGAACATCTACCGGGCCGACGACCCCGACGCCTGCGCCCAGTCCCTGCATCTGTCGGGACCCGAGACGTCCTCGCTGATCGACGCGCTGACGCCCGCCCATCACAGTCCGAGTGTCCTGCACACCACCGATCTCGGCCTCATCGCCGAACGGATCGAGCTGTCCGCGCAGTCGTACTGGAACGGACGCGTGCTGGGAGAGATGCGGATGCGTACCGACACCGGAGCGTCCATCGTCGCCGTGCTGCGCCGCGCGGACGCGATCCCCTCGCCCACCCCCGCCTTCCGCCTCGCGGGCGGCGACACCCTGATCGTCATCGGCACCCGCGAGGGTGTCGAGGCGGCAGCGTTGATACTCGGAAGGGAGTGACCGGGTGCACTCAGCTGTCTTCCTGATCGAGTTCGGTGCCATCATCCTCGGCCTGGGACTGCTCGGCAGATTCGCCGGCCGTTTCCAGTTCTCGCCGATACCCCTGTACCTCCTCGCGGGGCTCGCCTTCGGCGAGGGCGGGCTCCTGCCGCTCGGAGCCAGCGAGGAGTTCGTCGCGATCGGCGCCGAGATCGGTGTGATCCTGCTGCTGCTCATGCTGGGTCTCGAGTACACCGCGAGCGACCTTGTCTCCAATCTGAAGACCCAGTACCCGGCAGGGCTGGTCGACTTCACCCTCAATGCGCTGCCCGGCGCGGGGGCGGCCCTGCTGCTCGGCTGGGGGCCGGTGGCCGCCGTGGTCCTCGGCGGAGTCACCTGGATCTCGTCCTCCGGCGTCATCGCCAAGGTCCTCGGGGACCTCGGCCGCATCGGCAACCGCGAGTCACCGGTGATCCTCAGCATCCTGGTACTCGAAGACCTCGCGATGGCCGTCTATCTGCCGATCATCACCGCGCTGCTGGCCGGTGTGAGCCTCGCCGCCGGCAGCATCACCCTGGCCATCGCCCTCGGCGCGGCGGGCGCCGTGCTCTTCGTCGCGGTCCGCTACGGACGGGTGATCTCGCGCTTCGTCTCCAGCGACGACCCCGAGAAGCTGCTGCTCGTCGTCCTCGGCCTCACGCTCCTGGTCGCAGGCCTCGCGCAACAGCTCCAGGTATCGGCCGCGGTGGGCGCGTTCCTGGTGGGAATCGCCCTGTCGGGCGAGGTCGCCGAAGGCGCCCATTCTCTGCTCAGCCCCCTGCGGGACCTGTTCGCCGCGGTCTTCTTCGTGTTCTTCGGCCTGCACACGGACCCGTCCAGCATCCCGCCCGTGCTGGTGCCCGCGCTCGCTCTCGCGGTGGTCACCGCACTGACCAAGATCGCGACTGGCTACTGGGCGGCCAGAAGGGCCGGGATCGGCGTCAGAGGCCGGTGGCGCGCCGGAGGCACCCTGGTGGCCCGTGGCGAGTTCTCCATCGTGATCGCCGGGCTTGCCGTCAGCGCCGGCATCCAACCGGAAATAGGCCCGTTCGCCACCGCGTACGTACTGATCCTCGTGATCATCGGCCCTCTCACCGCCCGATACACCGAACCGATCGCCCAGTACATCGCCCGCCGCCGTACCCCGGCGACGATTCAGGTCCCCTCGCCACGGG
>NZ_JAFLRJ010001365.1 GCF_017315755.1 Streptomyces beijiangensis | reverse complement strand
GCGTATGTGTACGTCGACGGGGTCAAGATCACCACGGTGGATCTCAAGTCCTCGACGACGCTGTACCGCCAGGCGATCTGGACCAAGACCTGGTCCACGAGCGCCAAGCACACGGTGAAGATCGTCGTGGTCGGCACGAGCGGCCGTCCGACGGTGACGACGGACGGTATCGCGTACGTGAAGTAGCGGCACCGGTACGACGGCGG
>NZ_JAFLRJ010001364.1 GCF_017315755.1 Streptomyces beijiangensis | reverse complement strand
AGTCTCGTGGGCTCGGGGGAGTATCGGAACTCGGAAAGGTAGCTGGTGGAGTCAGCACGGATCAGCGCGTTCTGGGATCGGCCGCGGCGGTCGTCGCGGTTGCGGTGGTGGCCTGGAGGATCAGGTCGGCGACAGCGTCGGGGCGGGCGATCAGGGATACGTGGCAGGTATTGATCTCCACGGTGTGGGAGTGGGCGCGCTTGGCCTCGAAGCGTTCCTGGTCCGGGTTGATGGTCATGTCCTGCCGGCCGACGAGGGCCCATGAGGGGATGTTCTTCCACGCTGCGACCTTGGCCTTCTCCGAGAAGGCGGTGGTCGCTGCGGGCCGCTGGGTAACCGCCAGCAGGTTCGCCTCACTCGCCGGC
>NZ_JAFLRJ010001363.1 GCF_017315755.1 Streptomyces beijiangensis | reverse complement strand
GTCTCGTGGGCTCGGTGCTGCCCGCGGCCGACGTCGTGGAGCGCGTCGTGACCGAGTACCGCGCCGCGCTCGCCCGTCTCCCCCTTCCCGTCGAGCCGGCCCCGGAGTCGGAGCCGGAGTCTCCGTCGGCGTAGCGGGCGCCGGGCCCGGACGGTGCCGCCAGGGCGCGTTTTTTGGGGTCTCCCACCTCGCCGTATCACTACACGTATCCGACGCAACACCCTAAGTGGCCCTCAGGGATGACTGATCCACCGTATGGAGT
>NZ_JAFLRJ010001362.1 GCF_017315755.1 Streptomyces beijiangensis | reverse complement strand
CCGGACGGCCTCGCCGCCCAGCACGACCTGCTGATGGCCAACTTCTTCGCCCAGACCCAGGCGCTGGCCTTCGGCAAGACCGCCGAGGAGGTCCGCGCCGAGGGCGTCCCCGAGGAACTGGTGCCGCACCGCACCTTCCCCGGCAACCGGCCCACCACCGCCATCCTCGCCGACGAGCTGACCCCCTCGGTCCTCGGCCAGCTCGTCGCCCTCTACGAGCACAAGGTGTTCGTGCAGGGCGCCGTCTGGGGCATCGACTCCTTCGACCAGTGGGGCGTGGAGCTCGGCAAGGTCCTCGCC
>NZ_JAFLRJ010001361.1 GCF_017315755.1 Streptomyces beijiangensis | reverse complement strand
AACGCCGCTGGTACCTGGTTGCCTGGGACCTGGGCCGCGAGGACTGGCGTACCTTCCGGGTGGACCGCGTCACTCCGAGGCCCCCGCACGGCCCGCGCTTCGTCCCGCGTGATCCCCCGGCCGAGGATCTGGCCGCCTATGTGTCCCGGGGCGTTTCCACGCGCGTGTACGCCTCGCAGGCCGCGATACGGCTGCTGGTGTCCGTCGAGGAGGCCGCGGAACGGATCTCGCCCTCCGTCGGCACACTCCGGGCGGAG
>NZ_JAFLRJ010001360.1 GCF_017315755.1 Streptomyces beijiangensis | reverse complement strand
TGGTGAAGGAGTACGAACCGTCGGTCTCCGAGGTCAGCATCCGTCCCGCACCGGCGCGACGCGTTGGCCTGCCACACCTCGATCAACTGGCCGCGCACCGGGCGGCCGTGGCTGTCCAGGAGACGGCCGCTGACGGTGATGCGCTCGCCGAGGGGTTCGCCGGTGTGCTGCCGGGTCAGGTCGCTGTCGAACTCCGTGACGTCCGCGGGACCGAACACCGGGCCCGTCAGCTCCACCGCCTC
>NZ_JAFLRJ010001359.1 GCF_017315755.1 Streptomyces beijiangensis | reverse complement strand
GCTCACCCACCCCGACCAACTCGCCCTGGTACGCGCCGGCCACGCCTCCTGGGACGACGTCCTCGACGAGACCCTGCGGGCCGAGGCACCCGGAGCCCACTCCGTCCTGCGCTACGCCGTCGAGGACATCGACGCCGACGGCATCCTCATACCCCAGGGCGACGCCATCCTCATCGCCTTCGCCGGAGCCGGCAGAGACCCCGCACACCACGGCCCCGACGCCGCCGCCTTCGACATCACCCGCCCCACCCGCCGCGACCACGTCGCCTTCGGCCACGGCGTCCACTACTGCCTCGGCGCATCGCTGGCCCGCCTCGAAGCCACCATCGCACTGCCCGCCCTGTTCACC
>NZ_JAFLRJ010001358.1 GCF_017315755.1 Streptomyces beijiangensis | reverse complement strand
GGAGCGGGTCGACGGGGCGGATCGATTCGCCTGGGACGCCCAGGGGTTCGCGGCTGGTGGCGAGGATACGCAGGCGCGGACAGCGGGTGAGGAGAGTCTCGGCGAGGTCAGCGGCCGCCGCGATGACGTGTTCGCAGTTGTCGAGGATGAGGAGGAGGGGGCGGGTCGCGCAGTAGTCGACGAGGTGGGTGACCGGGTCGTCGGAGGTGGGCGCCGAGACCTCGCGGTCCCGGGTGAGGAGCGACGTCTCGCGGAGGCCGAGGGCGCTGAGGACTGCGCCGGGGACGGCTTCGGGGTGGTCGAGGGG
>NZ_JAFLRJ010001357.1 GCF_017315755.1 Streptomyces beijiangensis | reverse complement strand
AGTCTCGTGGGCTCGGCGTCCCAGCCCGCCACGGTGTCCGTGATCAGGGAGGTGATCTCCCCCTGGTAGGTGGTGACGACGTACACCGCGGCGCTCTCCAGCCAGCCGTCGACCTTGCCCTGCAGCCTGGCGTCGGCCGACATGCGCGCGCCCAGCGACAGCAGCGAGGCGCGTACGCGCAGCCGCAGCTCGCTGCGCTCGTCCTCCGCCGCGGAGACGATCATGGACCGCACAGCCGTCCAGACGGAGGCGATCAGGTCCTGGACCTCGTCACGGCCGAGGATCTCGCCCTTGAGGCGTTCGATCCGGGCGCGGGTCTCGGTGTCGGACTGGAGGTCGGAGGCGAAGTCGGTGAGGAAGCGGTCGAGGGCGCGGGGCGCGGGGTGGGCGGGCATGTCGCGCATCTCGGTGACGAAGCGCAGCAGCTC
>NZ_JAFLRJ010000142.1 GCF_017315755.1 Streptomyces beijiangensis | reverse complement strand
GGGCAGGGAGGGTCCGGTCGTCGTGGTGAGACCCCTCACTCGAAGACGGACTGCCGGTCCTGAGCGTCCGTGGTCTCCGACGACTCCCGTGGCGAGGGGACCTGAGTCGGCGCCGGGGTGCGGCGACGATTCAGGTCCCCTCGCCACGGGAGTCGTCGGAGACCACGGACGATCAGGACCGGCAGTCCGCATTCGAGTGAGGGGCCTCACCACGACGACCGGACCCTCCCTGCCCTAGGGGCGGGACGCAGGCACCCAACGCGGTGGACGCGCGGCGCTCCTGCCCGGCGTCGGGGGAGACGCCTCGGCGCCGTGCAGAGGTACGGGGTCCGGCCCGGCGGCCCGGACCCATGGGTTCTCGTTCTCGGACGCCTGTTCCCCGGAGGCGGGCCGAGGCACTTCCCGGCCCGCCTGGCGCCATGTGCGTTCGAGGGAGTCGTAGATCGGTGAGTCCGAGACCGGCCGGGAGATTCCGCGCCAGGGGGCGGGCTCCGGGTGCGCCTCAGGGGTGGGCATCGTCTGCTCCATGCCAGACCAACGATTCTGCGGCTGCGGACGTGGCGGAAAGCGGCAGATTTCTCGGCAGGAGCGGTATAGGACATTTCATGCTGTTGTGTACCTTATGAGCGAAGCCCGAGGATCCGACTCCGTGGGGCAGGCCGGAGAAGGCGACAGCCGCCGATGGTGGGGCCTTGCCGTCATCGCGCTCGCCCAGCTGATGGTCGTCCTCGACGCCACCATCGTGAACATCGCCCTGCCGTCGGCCCAGCGCGAGCTCGGCCTCACCAACGGCAACCGCCAGTGGGTCATCACCGCGTACACCCTGGCTTTCGGCGGCCTGCTCCTGCTGGGCGGACGTATCGCCGACATGGTCGGACGGAAGCGGACCTTCATCATCGGGCTGATCGGCTTCGCGGGTGCCTCCGCGCTCGGCGGCGCTGCCACAGGCCCCGGAATGCTCTTCGCGTCCAGGGCCCTGCAGGGCGTCTTCGCCGCCGTACTCGCCCCCTCCGCCCTCTCGCTCCTCACCACCACCTTCACCGACGGCAAGGAGCGCGCGAAGGCCTTCGGGATCTACGGCGCCATCGCGGGCGCCGGCGGCGCGCTAGGCCTGCTGCTCGGGGGCATCCTCACCGAGTACCTCGACTGGCGCTGGTGCCTCTACGTCAACGTGCCCATCGCCGTACTTGCCGTCTTCGGCGCCGTCTCGCTCCTCCACGACCGCGCGGGCCACAAGGAGGCGCGCCTGGACATTCCCGGCGTGATCCTCGGCTGCGGCGGGCTCGTCGCCATCGTGTACGGACTGAGCGAGGCCGAGTCCAAGGGCTGGACCTCGGCCAGGGTGCTCGGTCTCCTCATCGGCGGCGCGGCGCTGCTCGCCCTCTTCGTCTGGTGGCAGTCCCGGGCCGCGAACCCCCTGTTGCCGCTGCACATCGTCAAGAACCGCAACCGCGGCGGCTCGATGCTCACCATGGGGCTGGCGATGATCGGCATGTTCGGGCTGTTCCTGTTCATGACGTACTACCTTCAGAACATCCTGGGCTACTCCCCGCTGAAGACCGGCTTCGCGTTCCTTCCGATGTCGGTGGCGATCATCATCGGGTCCACGCAGATCTCCGCCCGTCTGCTCCATCACGTCCCGCCGCGGCTCCTGATGGGACCCGGCCTGTTGCTCGGCGCGGCCGGTCTCTTCACACTGACCTTCCTCGGTACGCACTCCAGTTACGCCGCCCACATCCTGCCCGGGATGCTGATGCTGGGCCTTGGCATGGGCCTCACCTTCATGCCGGTGATGGCGACGGCCACCGCGGGCGTCGCCCCGCAGGACGCCGGGGTCACCTCGGCAACCGTCAACACCGCGCAGCAGGTGGGCGGTTCCGTCGGTACGGCGCTCCTCAACACCATCGCGACGACCAGCACCGCCACCTACCTCACCGCACATGTCGGCGATGCGGCGCGCACCGGACATCTGCCGCCGGCTGCCAAGGCCGGGATCGCCAACAGCGCTGTGGTGCACGGTTTCACGGTCGCCACCGGATGGGCCGCCCTGATCATGCTGGCCGCGTCGGCGGTTGCCGTACTCCTGGTCACCGCCCCCGCACCCCGCGACCACGAGGAGAACGCCGCCGCGGTCCCGGACGCCACCGCCGTCTAGGGCGCGCCGCCCGGCGCTCCCGTGCCGGTCGCGCACAGTTCGCGCTGGTGGGAGGAGAGTTGGTGCAAGCTACCGATGAGCAAGTCGGGACTGTACTGACGCCTGGGAGACGCGATGTGGAATGACCTGATGAGTGCGGGGATCCCGTACGGCGAGAAGGCCGTGCGCACCGTGCTGGTCTACTTCGTGATCCTGTTGCTGCTCCGGCTGGGCGGGAAGCGGGACCTGGCACAGCTCGACACCTTCGACCTGGTGGTCATGCTGCTGCTGTCCAATGTGGTGCAGAACGCCATCATCGGACCCGACAACTCGGTGTCCGGCGCCGCCTTCGGAGCCGCCGTGCTCCTGGTGGTGAACGCGCTCCTGGTCAGGGCCGCCTCGTCGTCGAGCAGGTTCGGCCGACTGCTCGAAGGAGTGCCTGTCGTCCTGGCACGGGACGGCAAGTGGCTGCCTGCCGCGATCAAGCGCAGCGGGCTGAGCCGCGCCGACCTGGACGTCGCGGTGAAGCGGCAGGGTGGTGACGACGTCTCCGAAACCACCACCGTGAGCCTGGAGCCCGGCGGTTCACTGCTGGTCGGTCTGAGCGAAGGCAACCAGAACGCGGACAAGAGCGACATCGCAGCACTGCGAGCCGAGATCGCCGCACTGCGGCAACAACTCGCATCGCCAGGACCTGGTCCCGATTCCGATTCTGATTGCGGCGCGGGTCGGCGCTGACACACCGCACCACCAATTGGCTCAAAATGATCCACTGGATGTGGTGCGCATGTCGGGCATCTATCGGACCCGCTTTCATCAGTACGCCTCCGTCGTGCCTCCTCGGGTGAAATGGCTCAAAGACAAGGGTGTCGCGGTTCGACTCCGCACCCGGGTCGCCGATGCCGGAGTGCATGGGCTCGGGGATCCTCGCCGAAGCGCTCCAGACACTCCACCGACACTCGTGGAGATGACGGTTACTCAGATTTCATTCACTCTCAATGTTCCTGCCGAGAGGGTCTGTTGACGCCGCTATGCAGTCGGGCTATAACTTTGAGTCGTCGTCGCCACACCAGGAGCACAGGGCCCCGTCGGGACTAGCGACGGCCAAAGGATTTACTCCAGTTGACAGCTAGGACCGTTCTCGAGATCCAGCCGTTCATGCCGCCGAATGCCGCGGCAAGCCTCTTCCAGGTAGCCCCCTACACCGCCCACTGCCAGGTGATATGCGACGACGGCGACCATGTCGTCATCGGGATATCACCGGGCAACAGCTACTTCTCGGCCCAGCGCATCGAGGATCTGGCCCGATGGGGTCTTTCACAATTCAAACAAGTCGACCTCGTGCACACCGACTTATACGTGGCCGAGATGTACGAGGCATTCGGCTACGAACCTGACAGCGCCCGGCGCAAAGCCGTCAAGAATCTGCGCGGGGTACGGGCCAAGGTGAACAACGCCATTGAGGCCGTCGACCCCGGAGGGCTGCGGCTCAGAGCCCGGCCCGTCTCGTCCTTCACGGACAATCCGGCCTACCGCGATATCCACGACCGCCTGCAGAGCCGGCTCTCCGCGGATCCGGAGTTCCGTGCGACCTGCGACGCACTGGTGGAGTCCTATCTGTCGTCCAAAGTCCTGGACGGCAAAGCCGCCACTGAGCGGCAGCGCGATGTGTGCCTCAGGTACGTCTGCGCCGAGGCGCCACTCTTCCTGGACACCCCCGCCATCCTCGGCGTCCCGTCCTCCCTCAACTGCTATCACCAGCTCCTGCCCATGGCCGAACTGCTCTACTCGCGCGGGCATGGACTGCGCGCTTCCCGCAACCAGGGCCATGCCGTCGTCACACCCGCCGAAGGAGACAGCCATGTCAGTCAGTAGCCTCACCTCGCCCGCCGAGGAGCTGCTCGACTTCCCCTTCTCCTGGCGTGGTGACCAGCTCCCCACCGAACTCGCCGAGTTGCGCGGCACCCCGGTGAGGAGGGTGCGGACCATCGCGGGTGACGAGGCCTGGCTGGTGTCGTCGCACCGGCTGTGCAAACAGGTTCTCGAAGATCCGCGGTTCAGCCTGAAGGACACCTCGGCCCCCGGCGTACCGCGGCAGTACGCCCTGACGATCCCGCCCGAGGTCGTCAACAACATGGGCAACATCACCGGGGCCGGCCTCCGCAAGGCGGTGCTCAAGGCGCTCAACCCCAAGAGCGAGGGCCTGGTCGAGTGGATGAGGGGTTACGCGAACGGGCTCGTCGACCGCATCCTCGCCGAGGGCGCACCTGCCGATCTGCGCGCCGGCTTCGCCGATCCGTACTCGGCAGCCATGCACTGCCACATCCTCGGCATCCCGCACGAGGACGCCCCCAGGCTCATGCGCAGCCTGGACATCGCCTTCATGAACTCGGCCTGCCCGATCTCCGGGGCCAAGCTCAACTGGGACCGCGACCTCGCGTACATGGTGCGGCGGCTCGACGATCCGGCCACCACCGGCCTGCTGGCCGAACTCGCCGCACTGCGCAAGGACCCGGAATACGCCCACCTCACGGACGAGATGCTCGCGACGGTCGGCGTGACCATGTTCGGGGCCGGAGTCATCTCCACCGCGGGCTTCCTGACCATGGCGCTGGTCTCCCTCATCCAGCACCCGGAGCTGAAGGCCGAACTCCTGGAGGACCGCGGCAAGATCCCCGCCGCGGTCGACGAGCTGCTCAGGATCAACCTGTCGATCGGCGACGGCCTGCCGCGTCTCGCACTCGACGACATCGTGCTGGGTGATGTGCAGATCAAGAAGGGCGAGCTCGTGCTGGTCCTGGTGGAGGGCGCCAACTTCGATCCGGAGGCCTTCAGTGATCCGCACAAGGCGGACCTGAGCCGGGAGAACAACACCGCGCACCTCTCCTTCGGAGGCGGTCAGCACTACTGCCCGGCGACGGCTCTCGGGAAGAAGCACACGGAGATCGCCATCGAGGCTCTGCTCGATCGGCTGCCGGCGCTCGACCTCGCCGTACCGGTCGAACAGCTGGTCTGGCGCACAGGGTTCATGAAGCGGATTCCGGAGCGGCTGCCTGTCATGTGGTGACCGCGGTGACGCAGCGGTGATACGGAACCCGGGTGACCCTGCGGTCGGTGCGGCAGACGCTTCATCGGCCGTAGGCAGCCCACGTTCCGAGTCCGAACCCGTCGCCCTCCTGGCGGACTTCCACAGCGCCCGCCCCGCCGAAGTGCGCGGGGACCACCAGCTCCCTTTCGGGGGCCGCCCGTTCGAGAATCCGCCGACGGCTGGTCACTGCCTGTTCCGCGTCCAGGCAGAAGCAGCTGTTGCAGGAGGGTGCGAGGATCTGCACGGGACTGTGCAGCAGATCGCCGACGAAGACCGCACGATCGCTCCCGGACGAGAGCCGCAGCACGGACGAGCCCGGCGTGTGGCCGGGCGCGGACTCCAGAGTGAGGTGGTCGTCGATGCGATGGATGCCCTCCCACAGCACGCTCTGCCCGGCCCGGTGGATCGGCGCGATGCTGTCCTCGTACATCAGCCGGTCGTCCTCCTGGAGACCGTTCCCGTACGCGTTGTCCGGGCCGAAATGGAAGTCGTCCGCAGCCGGGACGAGGTACTGGGCGTTGGGGAACGCCGGCTCCCACCCACCGTCGACGCCCACGGTGTTCCCGCCGACATGATCGGCGTGGACATGGGTGTTGACGACGACATCGACGTCCTGCGGCTGTACGCCGACCCGCGCGAGCCCCTCCAGGAAGTCGCCCTGCCAGTGGTGGAACTGCGGCGAACCGGGCCTCTCGCGCCCATTGCCGACGCCGGTGTCGACCAGGACGGTCCGCCCACCGCTCCGCAGCACCCAGGTCTGCAGCGCCACGACCGACCTGTCGCTGTCCGGATCCCAGTGATCGGGCGCCAGCCACTCCTCGTTGCCCTTCCACATTTCGGTACCGGACTCCGGGACCAGGCCGCGTGCCGGTGCGAAGGCCCCCTGCCACTCGATGACGCGGGTGATCTCGACCTCACCCAGGACGATGCTGTGCATGCTCTCGCTGCTCATGCTTCGACTCTAGGAAGAGGGAATGAGCTTCCCAATGCCTGTGAGGCTCATACCGATACGCATCCGTCTCAAGGCCGGAACATCGTGCCGAGCGGTCGGGCCCACCAGGGCTGCAGCAATGTGCGCGATCGGTAACGGTCCGGTACGGCGCCACTGAGCGCTCGATTTCGCGGGCACACTCCACCAGCAGTGATTCATTGATCTTGCGCATGGCAATGTGCGCTCGACTTCGGGGGACCAACCATGCGTGCAATGCGCGGAAGTATGAAGCTGTTCGCTCTGGGAGCGGTCGTCGCGACCGCCTTGACCGCCACGGCCTGCGAGCCGAAGGGGGCCGACAAGTCCGACGACAAGTCGAGCCCGCCCGCGAGTGCCCCGAGCAAGCCGGGCAAGACTCCCGGCTCCGGGAGCACGGGCAAGGCAACGCCGACACCCACCAAGCCCAGCGACGGCGGCTCGGGCGGCGGCGGGAAGTACGCGGACCGGCAGGTCCCTCCCACTGGCTCGATCTGCGATCACGGTGGCCAGGGCCCGTACGGGGCGATCGAGTCCGTCAACTTCGGTGGCGACAGCCCCAACACGGTGGTGGGCCTCGTCCTCGGCTCCTACGAGTGCGCTCAGCCGGGTGAAGCGAGCCCTGTGTTCACGCCGAGCAGTGCGACCGGCGCCGCTACGGACATCCTGCTCGACGACGCGCACCTCAAAGTGGTGGTGGGTGGCCGGCTCGCGAGCCAGCTGGGCACGAAGACGCCGAGCGCCAACAAGTTCGTCAAGAAGCTTGCGGAGATGCAGGACGACGGCAAGCTGGAAGGCACCAAGGCCCCTCAGTTCTACTTCCGGTCCGACGTCCCCTCGGACGACGTGAACTCCATGCCGGACGACACCTCCCACATCGTCTACCTGTACCAGATCGTCGACGGCGGCTGACTCCGAAGAGGCCCCTCGCCCGGTGGCGAGGGGCTTCCACACCCAGCTTCTACGGTGCGGCCACGAGGACGGCCAGGACAAGGCCACTCAGGGTGATGAGCCAGCCGGACAGCACCATGATCACTGCCGCTGCCTCTGCAGACCGAGGATCTCCTCCGGTCTGCCGACCGCGACCCAGGTCCCAGACAGCCTGGATGAACAGTGATGCCCCGATGACTCCGAACAGGAGGAGGATGAAATCGCTCACGTGCCCACCTTGCAGCTTTTCCCGCTCCTTCGGTGTATCCCGCACCCACTGCCGACACGGTTAATCCGATTGGCGTACGAATTGCCTCGTGGTGAGTCCCGCACTCCTGACCTGCGACGTTGAGGGAGGGCCACCCGCCGGCGCCCCAGGTGGTGGACACCCTTCTCTCGTGCCATGTTGAGAGGAAGCGATGAGGGCACGGGTGCAGGATGAGCCAGTCCAGATCGGTCAGGCGAAGCACCATGGCAACGGCGGCTGTCGTCGCGGTGGCAGCCGTGGTTCTGTCGAACTGCACGGCGACCCCCGGCAACGCCCCGGCCAGTCCGCCCGTATCCGGCACAACGACTCCGTCGCCCACGGTGACCTACCCGCTGTCCGCTGCCCCGCGCACCGTCCCGGCTGTCCGTGAGCACACACCGGCCCGCGGTCCTGGCTGGAAACCCTCGGCCGACGGACGGGTGGTGGTCCCGCCGGTCGACGGCGCGGCCCTGGCCGACGAGGGCAGGCTGCTGGCCACTGAGCTGCACCTCGGGTTCGCACAGTCCGCAGAGCGACGGCACGGTGACGTCCAGCTTTCCCTCGGGAAGAAGGGCTCCGGGCCGGCGGAGTCGTACAGCCTCGTCGTGCGCGACGGACAAGTCCGCATCACCGGACCGGACGCGGCCGGGGTGTTCTATGGCACCCGTACCCTCAAGCAGGCCGTACAGGCGGCTGGTTCGGCGCCTGAGGGCACGGTGCGCGACAGCCCGGCCAAGCCGGAGCGCGGGCTCAACCTCGACATCGCTCGCAAGTACTTCACCCCAGGCTGGATCGAGGACCGGCTGCGCGAGATGGCCGACTTGAAACTGAACCAGCTCGGCCTGCACTTCTCCGACGACCAGGCCTTCCGGATCGAGTCCACCACCCACCCCGAGATCGTTTCCGCCCCTTACCTCACGAAGGCCGAGATGGGCCGGATCATGGCTCTCGCGGCCCGCCTCCACATCACGGTGGTTCCCGAGATCGACTCTCCCGGCCATCTCGGCGCCGTACTGCGTGCACACCCCGATCTCCAGCTTCGTGACGTACAGGGCCGGGCGGTGGAGGGGGCGGTCGACATCTCCAACCCGGATTCGGCGAAGCTCGTGGATGAACTGCTGCGCGAGTACATGCCGGTCTTCCCCGGCGGCGCCTGGCATCTCGGCGCCGACGAGTACCAGGCACTGGTGGTACGCGATCCGCAGGCCTCCTTTCCCCAACTGGCACGTGAGGCACAGAGCCGGTACGGGCCGGCGGCAGGCGTACAGGACCTCGCGACCGGCTGGTTGAACGACCGCGCGGATGTGGTGCGACCTTCCGGAAAGGTGCTCAAGGCGTGGAACGACGGCTTCTTCGCGGGAGGGACGGTGGGTGCCGCGAAGGACATCCAGGCCGAGTACTGGACGGGCACGGAAATCGGCGCCCGCCCGCCCCTGGAATACCTGCGGGCCGGTCGGAAGGTCGTCAACCTCAATGACGAGTACCTCTACTACGTGCTGGGGGAGCCGAACCAGTTCACCTACCCGACCGGACAGCGGATCTATGAGCAGTGGACCCCGCTGGTGCTCCGTGGCACCACCCCGGTGCCTGCGGAGTTCGGGGAGCAGATCCTGGGCGCGCGGCTCGCTGTCTGGTGCGACCGTGCCGATTCGCAGACGCAGGACCAGATCGCAGCAGGCATCCGACTGCCTCTGGCTGCCCTGTCCCAGAAGGTCTGGGATGCTCGCCCGCCGCAACAGTCCTGGACCGCGTTCAAGGAGCGGGTCGGTGCAGCAATCAGCCCGTGATGCGGCGGCGAAGGCCGACCGCGACTCGCATGCGCGATCCGGACTGGCTGAAGCGGAGAAGCGAGGCTCGACACCAGTGGGGGCATGGCCGTTGATCGTCCGGAGCCTGCCGCCCGCGAGTTGATCGTTCACTTCGAATGAGCTGATCAATGCCTGTGGGGCTGATATTGATACGCAGTTATCTTGCTCTTGAGAGCCTGGATAGACTGACTGGATGGATGTGGTGAGCGACGCCGTGGCGGCCGTACGGATCGGGCGGCCCTCATCGAACCGGGTCCGGGTGAGCGGGAGCTGGTGCGCGCGGCTCGCCCCGTACGACGGAGCGGGCTTCCACGTCGTCCGGGAGGGTGGTTGCTGGCTGCTGCCCGACGGCGGCGGATCCCCGATCTCGCTCGGCGTGGGTGACGCGGTGCTGCTGCCGCACGGCACGGGACATGTGATCGCCGACGCGCCCGCCGATGCGACGACCGTGGAGCGGGCCGTGCCCTTCGACGGATGGCTCGACGCGAGGGTGCCGGGCCCGCCACGGGCCGACGCCGCCGGTGCGGTCGAGTTGCTGTGCGGCAAGTACCGGCTGGACCGCAGCCGGGTGCACCCGCTCATGGCGGAGCTGCCGGAGGTCGTCCACCTCCCGAACCGCGTCGGCACCCACCCCGAACTGCGCACCGCCGTCGACCTGCTGGGCCACGAGCTGGCCACACAAGGGCCGGGCTCCTGCATCGCGGTCCCCAGCCTGGTGGACCTGCTCCTCGTCTACATGATCCGGTCCTGGGTCACCCAGGGCACGACCGGCGCCTGGCCGACCGTCCTGGGCGACCCGGTGGCGGCCGCCGCACTCCGGGCGCTGCACTCGGACCCGGCCGCCCCATGGACGATCGACCGGCTGGCCGCCGAGGCAGGCGTCTCCCGCCCCACTCTGGCCCGCCGCTTCACCGCCCTGGTCGGCCGCCCGCCGATGGCGTACCTCACCTGGTGGCGCCTGATCTCCGCAGCGACCCTGCTCCGCGACACCCCGGATCCCCTGGCGGCCATCGCCCGCCGCGTCGGATACGGCAGTCCGTACGCCCTCTCCCACGCCTTCAGCCGGCAGTTCGGTACGACCCCGGGGCAGTATCGGGCAGCGGCAACGGAGCAGTCCGAAACCCGAGGTCAGCCGCGGTCGCCGAAGCTCCAGGCGTCGATGTCGCGGTAGTGGATCGGCCCCGGACCGCGGCCGATGTTGCTTGCGACCAGGTGCAGACGCTCGGCCGTCCACCGGCGGCCGGTGAATCCGGCGAGTCCCTCGGCGATGTCCACCGCGGAGGAGGGCGCGTCCCGTCGGGCGCGTGCCAGTGTCAGATGGGGCCGCAACGGCCGGTCCTCCAAGGCGACACCGCAGTTCTTGACCACGGTACGCACCTCGGCGGCCAGCAGCCGCAGCCCTTCGAGGTCTCCGTCGATCCCGCTCCACAGCACCCGCTCGTCGAAGTGCCCGCCGCCGCGCAGCGCGAGTGAGAGGGGCCGGTGGGCAGCCGCGAGGTCCGCGAGGGGCGGGCTCAGGAGCGGAACGGTCGCGACCGGGATCTCCCCGAGGAACGCCAGGGTGATGTGCCAGTCCTCGATGCGGTTCCACCGCATGCGCGGGTAGGCGTCGTAAGCCGGTCGCAGCTCCCGTGCGAGTTCCTCCTTCGCGTCGTCGGGCGGGGCGAGGGCGATGAACACCCGGACGGTCGCGGGCTGCACGGACTCAGACATACGCGGCCTCAGACATGCGCGCCCAGGAATTCCCTGAACTCTTCTCTGTCCATGGGACCCTCCCGCGTCGCCGTGACTTCGCCCTGCTCGATCAGGAGGAACGTCGGCGCTCCGGTGACGCCGAATCGTCGCGTCGGCTCCGGGCACCGGGTCATGTCGGTCTTGACGGCCGTCAGGCGATCGCCGTACTCGTCGGCCATCTCGCCCACGATCGCGTCCATCTCCTTGCACACCTTCACGGCCTTGGGCCAGGTGCCGGAGAAGTATGCGAGCACCGGCCCCCGGGACACGCGGAGGATGAAATCGAATTCCTCCTGCTCCATCGGCTGGTGAACACGGCTCGCCATCGGCACTCCTTCGCTGGTCAGCAATACGGCAGCCACCATCATGCAGCGCGTCCGGCGGATTCCTGCTGTTGACCAAGTGTTCACAGATCCCTTTCAGCGGGGGTCTAGCCTCGGACTCCGCTGAGGCAGCACCCTTTCGCTCTGTGTGCCACTACGGCACTCACGACACGAGTGGGACGAGGGGGTTGCCTTGATGCGACCGATCAGTCGTAGAGCATTTGTGGCACTTGGCGCGGGAGCCGCGGCCGCGTCCGCACTTCCCGCCGAAGCCGCCGGCACGGCCGACACCGGTACGAGAACAGCGGCAGCCACGGCGACCGGCACCATCAAGGACGTCAAGCACGTGGTGATCCTGATGCAGGAGAACCGCAGCTTCGACCACTATTTCGGGCGGCTGAAGGGCGTACGGGGATTCTCCGACCGCAGCGGCATTCTGCTCTCCAGCGGTCAGTCCGTCTTCAATCAGTCCAAGATCCTGGGGCGCCAGTACCCCTGGAAACTGAGCTCGACCCCCGCCGCAGGAGGAGTCGACGGAGAGACGCTCGCGCAGTGCAACGGCGACCTGCCGCACAGCTGGAACTCCCAGCACTCCGCCTGGAACAAGGGCCGGATGGACAACTGGGTCGCCGGGGTGGGAAACATCCGCTCGCTCGGCTACCTCGACCGGAGCGACATTCCCTTCCACTACGCCCTCGCGGACAACTACACCGTCTGCGACGCCTATTTCAGCGCCACCCTGAGCGCCACCGGGCCCAACCGCACCTACCTGTGGAGCGGCAAGGTCGACGGTTCGAGCAACGACGGCGGTGACGAGTCGGGGCTGACCTGGGAGTCGTACGCCGAGGCGCTCCAGCGGGCCGGTGTCAGCTGGAAGGTCTACCAGAACGCCAACGACAACTACGGCGACAACGGCCTCGCGTACTTCAAGAAATTCACCGACGCCAAGGCGGGCGACCCGCTCCACGACCGGGGCATGGGATCCGTCCCCGCCGTGACCGGGTCCACGCCCGACGACATCGCCGCCGCCATCAAGGCCGACGCACTCGCCGGCACCCTCCCGCAGGTCTCCTGGGTCGTCGCCAACCAGGCCTTCTCCGAGCATCCGTACGCCCCGCCCGGCGACGGCGCCCACTTCGTCGACCTGGTGCACCGCGCGCTCGCAGCCGCCCCCGAAGTCTTCGACTCGACCGTCCTGTTCCTCAACTACGACGAGAACGACGGCTTCTTCGACCATGTGCCACCGCCGTCGCCCCCCGCGAACACGGCGGGGGAGTTCCTGAACGGCACCCCGTTCGGGCTCGGGTTCCGGGTCCCGATGGTGGTCATGTCCCCCTGGACGCGGGGAGGCTGGGTCTCCTCCGAAGTCTTCGACCACACCTCGGTCCTGCGGTTCATGGAGACCTGGACGACCGCGCTGGGCAAGCCGGCCACCTGTCCCAACATCAGCGCCTGGCGCCGCAAGGTCACCGGTGACCTGACCGGTGTCTTCGACTTCTCCTCGCCCGTGTACGGGATGCCGTCCGGGCTGCCCGCCACCTCGGTCATCGGCATCAGCACCTGCGGGCCCCTGCCCAACCCGAGCCCGCAGACCAACGCCCTGCCCGTCCAGGAAGCGGGGACGCGGCCCGCCCGCGCGCTTCCGTACCAGCCCAACGGCAACCTCGACCGGTTCGAGTTCAAGACCGGCGGCCAGACCCTGGCCTGGTTCTCCATGGCCAACCAGGGCGACCGGGCGACCAGCGCGGCCCACCTCTCCATCCACCCCAACGCCTACCGCGACACGACGCCGTGGCAGTACACGGTGGACGCGGGCGGCACGGCCACCGACTTCTTCAACATCGGCACGGGGTCGGGATCGGGCGCGTACGACATCACGATGGTGGGCCCCAACCGCTTCCAGCGCCGGTTCCAGGGCGACGCCTCGAAGCCGGGGAAGAACGTCGAGGTGGCCGCCAGGTACGCGGTGGAGAGCGGCAGCGGCAAGCTCGCCGTGTGGTTCAAGATGACCAACGCCTCTGCAGCCGCCGTGAAGTTCACCATCACCTCGAACAACTACCGCACCGGATCATGGACGTACACCGTGGCGGCGGGCGGCTCCACGGAGGACTTCTTCAACGCGGTCGCCGGCCAGAACGGGTGGTACGACTTCACGATCACGGCGGACGTGGACAGCACCTGGTCCCGGCGCTACACCGGGCACCTGGAGACGGGCACGGTGTCCGTCAGCGGGTGACGGGCCCGGCAGTTGTCGCACCGGTCATACGGTGAGGACCTCGACGCCCAGTGCGCGGACGGCGGCCAGTTCGGCGTCGTCCGCGCCGGAGTCCGTCACCACCGCGCTGATGTCCGAGAGCGGGCAGATCCTGGCGAAGGTGACCTTGCCGATCTTGGTGCCGTCCGCGACCACCACGGTACGGCTGCTGTTGCGCAGGAAAGCCCGGTCGGTGTGCGCCTCCATCTGGTCGTACGTACTGCAGCCGTGCCCGACCGTGAGCCCGTCGACGCCGATGATGCTGATGTCCAGGTGGTACTCGTCCAGCATCCGCTCGGCGGCCGGTCCCACCAGTTCGTAACTCTCGGAGCGGGCGTCGCCCCCGATGACGACGAGCCGGACATCGGGCCGTACGACCAGGTCCGCCGCGATGTTGACGGCGTTGGTCACGACCGTGAGGCCGCTGCGCCCCGCCAGCACGCGCGCGACCTCGGTGACGGTGGTCCCGCCGGTCATTCCCACCACGGCGCCGTCCGGCACCAGGGCGGCCGCGGCCGCGGCGATGCGCTGCTTCTGGTCCTGCTGCCTGCCGGCGCGATGGCGAAGCGGCAGCTCCAGCGCGGCCGTGACAGCGCCGCCGTGGGTGCGCTGCACCAGTCCTTGCTCGTGCAGAGTCTGCAGGTCACGCCGTACGGTGGCGCCCGAGACGCCGAGGAGTTCGACCAGGGCGTGGACGTCCGCGCTGCCCGCGGTGGAAACGTGATCGATGATGCGGTTCAGCCGCTCCGTCTTGAGCATTGTTGCAGCGTATCTCTGCGCAGTTCTGCGCAGAACTGCAAATTCAGCACCGCTGGATCCCTTGACGTGAGCAATCCCAAGCGCTTTGATCCTGCCAAGTGCCCTGGGCGTACAGCCCGGCACCCAGAGGTGCGCCCAGCCGGTAGCGGACACCGTCCGAAGCCCGGCCAAAGTCGCCAGGATCGCTGAAGCGTCCGAGGCGGGGTCGTACCCGCGATTGATGGAGCTCACCATGCCCGTCAATACCGTCTCCCGTTTCCGGCGCCCCTGGGCGGTCGCCGCCCTGGCCACCGCGACCGCGGCCGCCGCCCTCGCCACTGGCACGACCTCGCAGGCCGCCGCCGCCACCGTCACCCTGCCCCCGGCGCACGCCGGGTTCGACTACCAGATCGGCGGCGCCTACACCCCGCCCCCCGGCGTCCAGGTCGTCAGCCGCGACCGCACCGCGTCACCCGCGGCCGGCCTCTACAACATCTGTTACGTCAACGCCTTCCAGGTCCAGCCCGGCGAACAGGGCCAGTGGCCCGCCGACCTGCTGCTGCGGGACGCGAACGGCAACGTCGTCATCGACGAGGACTGGGGCGAGGCGCTGCTCGACATCCGTACGGCCGCCAAGCGCGACCGGGTCGCCGCCAAGGTCAACGGGTGGATCGACGGCTGCGCGGACAAGGGGTTCAACGCCATCGAGCCCGACAACTACGACAGCTACACCCGCTCCCGGAACCTGATCACCGCGAGCAACGCCAAGGCCTTCATCACCCTGCTTTCCGCGCACGCGCACTCCCGGAACCTGGCCATCGGCCAGAAGAACACCGCGGAGCTCGCCGGCAGCCGGACCCAGACGGGCCTCGACTTCGCGGTAGCCGAGGAGTGCGGGCAGTACGACGAGTGCGGGGACTTCACGGCCGCCTTCGGCAACCACGTCATCGTCATCGAGTACACGGCCGGCGGGCTGAAGAAGGCCTGCGCGGGCTGGGGCAGCCAGCTCAGTGTCGTACGCCGCGACGTGGACGTGACCACTCCGGGCAGCTCCGGGTACGTCCGCAAGACCTGCTGACCCGCGACACCCCCGGCACCCGCGCCGCCGCTCGTACGCCCCCTTCCCGTTCGTCCGCAAGGAGTTCGCCATGACCCTTATCCGCGGTGCCCCGACACCACTCGCCCGCCGCAGGCTGTTGCGCGGCGGGGCGGCGATCGCCGCGGGCACCGCGGGTGCGGCGCTGCTGGGAGGCTGCGCGGGCGCCGCGTCCGGCGGTGTCGGCGCCGACGGCACGGTGACCGTGGAGCTCTGGCACGGCCAGACCGACACCGGCAGGAAGGCCGTCGAGGCGCTGGTCGCGGAGTTCAACCGTACGCATCCGAAAATCCGGGTGGACGCGGGCGGCGGCGGGGTGCTGGCCGACGCGATGCTGCAGAAGGTGACGGCCGCGCTGGCCTCGGGCTCGTACCCGGACATCGCCTACATCTTCGGCTCGGACCTGGCCAGTGTCGCTCGCAGCCCCCGCGTCGTGGACCTGACATCGGTGCTGCGCGGCGGCGCGACACCGTGGGCGGACTACTGGACTCCGGTACGGCAGGCGGTGACCCTCAACGGCAAGGTGCGGGCCGCCCCGGCGCTGCTCGACGCGCTGGCCGTCGTCTACAACAAGGAGCTGTTCCGCCGGGCGGGTATCCCGTTCCCCAGGGCGGGCTGGACCTGGGACGAATTCCTGGAGACCGCACGCAAGCTGACGGATTCCGGCCGTGGCGTCTTCGGGACGGGCTGGCCCGGGTCCGGCGACGAGGACACCACCTGGCGGCTGTGGCCGATGATCTGGGACCTGGGCGGAGACGTCGTCGGGGACGACGGTCACGGCATCGGCTTCGCGGACCAGGGCGTACAGGCGCTGACCACAGTCGGGCAACTGGCCGACGACAAAAGCGTCTACATCGACCCCAAGCCCGGCAGCGAGCAGATGTACAAGGTCTTCCTGAGCGGCCGGATGGGCATGGTGGCGACCGGCCCCTGGCAGCTCCCCGACATCATCGACGCGAAGATCGACTACGGCGTGGTGCCGATGCCCACCTACAGCGGGCGCCCCGTCACCATCTCAGGCCCCGACACCTGGACCGTCTTCGACAACGGCTCCGAACGCTCCCGCGCCGCTGTCGAGTTCGTCAGCTGGATGATCCAGCCCGAACGGGACGTGCGCTGGGACGTCCAGGCCGGCAGCCTCCCGCTGAGCACCGCCACCGCACGGCGCCCGGAGTGGAAGCAGCACTCGGCACGGACGACCGGTCTCCAGGTGTTCACCGACGCGCTCGCATCCGCCCGGGTCAGACCCATCCACGCGGCGTACCCGCAGATCTCCATGGCGCTCGGCGAGGCCGTCGTCTCCGTGCTCCTGGGCCGCAGATCTCCGGCGCAGGCCCTGCGCAGATGCGCCGACACGGCCAACGCGGCCCTGCTGATACCCAGATGAGGAAGGCCGTCATGTCGCAACTGCCCCGAGCGGTCACGCTCGCACCGGCCGATCACCTCAAGGTGACCCCTCCCAGGGCGAGCCGCCGTCGAGCGCGCCGGGAATCCACCACCGCCTGGGCCTTCATCAGCCCCTCGGTGGTCGTCATCCTCGGACTGAGCATCGTCCCCGTCGTCTGGTCCCTGCTGCTGTCCTTCCGTGCCGACGACCTGGTCACCCCTGGCCGCTGGGTCGGTCTGGACAACTACCGTGCACTGGCGCAGGACCCCAACTTCCACACCGCCGTGAGCAATACGCTCGTGTACGCGGCGCTCTACGTGCCCCTGAGCCTGGTGGGCGGCCTGGCGCTGGCCCTTGCCCTGAACCGGCGGATCAAGTTCATCGGCCTCTACCGCACACTGATCTTCATCCCGTTCGTGGTCTCGGCCGCAGCCCAGGGCGTGCTGTTCTCCTTCATCCTCGATCCCGAGTTCGGCGTCGCCAACTCCCTGCTGCACAAGCTCGGGATCTCCCCGCAGGGCTTTCTCTCCGACCCCGGCCAGGCACTGTTCCTGCTGGTGATCATCTCGCTGTGGAGCGGGGTCGGATTCTGCGTCATCGTCTACCTCGCCGCGCTGCAGGACGTACCGCCCGAACTCGTCGAGTCCGCCAGGCTCGACGGCGCCGGCCGCTGGAGAGTGCTGCGCCACATCACCCTGCCGACGCTCACCCCGGTCACGGTCTTCCTGGTGCTCTGGCAGCTGATCGCCGCCCTGCAGGTCTTCGACCTGGTCTACGTCACCACCAAGGGCGGGCCGCTCGGATCGACGACCGTCATCGTCTACTTCGTCTGGGAACAGGCCTTCCAGATGTTCACCGCCGGGTACGGGGCATCGGCCGCGTACGTACTCGCGCTCGCCCTGCTCCTCGCGGGCGCCGCGCTCCACCTCCACCGGCGCCATCAGAACCGTACGGAAGGAGCCGCCCGATGACCACGTCCATGGCTGTGCACGAAGTGCGCCAGGCTGCCGCCCCGGCCGCCACGGGCGCGGTGCGCCGGCGGCGGCTGCCCTTCAGCGCCTGGCACCTGCTGCTCGCACCGCTGTCGCTGGGCTTCGCGCTGCCGCTGGTCTGGCTGCTCCTCAGCTCGGTGATGAGCAATGCCGAGATCAACCGGTTCCCGCCCGCGCTCTGGCCGCACGGCATCCACCTCGACGGGTACCGGTACGTCCTCGGCAACGCCATGTTCCCGCGCTGGTTCGCCAACTCCTTCATCGTGGCGGGCACCGCGGTGGTGTCGAACCTGCTGCTCGGGGCGCTGGGCGGTTATGCGTTCGCCCGGATGCGCTTCGCCGGCTCGCGGCTGCTGCTCGGGCTGATGCTGGCGACGATGGTCATCCCGTTCCAGCTGACCATGATCCCGACCTTCCTGGTGATGAAGGAACTGGGGCTGATCGACACACTGGGCGCGCTGATCGTTCCCTCGCTGGTCACGCCGTTCGCCGTCTTCCTGTTCCGCCAATTCTTCCTCGCGCTGCCCAGGGAGATCGAGGAGGCGGCCTGGATCGACGGCTGTTCACGGCTGCGGGTGCTGTTCTCGATCGTGATGCCGCTGGCGCGACCCGCGCTGGCGACCGTCGCGGTCCTGACGTTCCTGGCGACGTGGAACGACCTGTCCTGGCCGCTCATCGCGATCAACCATGACACGCAGTACACGCTCCAGCTGGGGCTGACGACCTTCCAGGGCCTGCATCACACCAAGTGGTCGGCGGTCATGGCGGGCAATCTCATCACCGTACTTCCCGTCCTGCTGGCCTTTCTCCTCGCCCAGAAGACCTTCATCCAGTCGCTGACATCGAGCGGTCTGAAGGGCTAGTCGCAGTCTCTCCGTTCGCATCCGAATCCTAGGAAACGCCATGTCTCCCCCCTTCGACCTGCTCGTGATCGGCGACGCCAATCCGGATGTGGTCCTCGGCCCCGTGCCGCACCGCCTCGCCTTCGGCCAGCGCGAACAACTCGTCGGCCGAGCGGGCCTGGTACTCGGCGGCTCCGCCGCGATCATGGCCTGCGGGGCCGCGCGCCTCGGTCTGCGGGTGGCGTTCGCCGGCCGCGTCGGTGACGATCCGGCCGGCGCGTTCGTCCGCGCCGCACTTGCCGGGCGCGGCGTGGATGTCACGGCCCTGGTCACCGATCCCCGACTGCCCACGCCCCTCACGGCGATCCTCACCACCGATGACGGGGACCGGGCCATCCTCACCGCGCTGGGATGTCTGGCCGCGACCGGCCCCGCCGACGTTCCCGAGGCGCTGCTGGCGTCGGTACGGCACGTACACGCAGCGTCCTTCTTCCTGATGCCGCACCTGGCCAGGTCGCTCCACCAGGTGTTCGCCGCAGCCCGCTCGTTCGGCGCGAGCACCTCGCTCGACACGAATGACGATCCGCACCAACAGTGGGACCGGGAGCTGCTCGACCCGGTCCTCGCGGTCACGGACACTCTGCTGCCGAACGCGGCCGAAGCCCGCGCACTCGCGGGGGAGGCCGAACTGCTCGACGCAGCAGCCGCGTTGGCCCGACGCGGCCCACTCGTCGTCGTCAAGAACGGCGCCGAAGGGGCCGTCGCCCACGACGGCGTACGGCCGCCCGTCCGTGCCGCGGCAGTGCCGGTCGAGCCGCTCGACACGGTCGGCGCGGGCGACAGCTTCGACGCCGGATTCATCACCGCAACCTTGCGCGGCCTGGACACCGGGGCCGCGCTGGCCGTGGCCGCGGCCTGCGGCTCGTTGTCCACCCGTGGCCACGGCGGCACCGCGACCCAGCCCACCTGGGACGAGGCCGGAGCCGTCATTTCGCACCAGGAGGTTTCCTCATGACCGGCAAGACCAGTGCAACGGTGAAGATTGTTTTCATGGGCGCCGGCAGTGTGGTGTTCACCCAGGGGCTGCTCGCCGACCTGTTCGCCTTCCCCGAGCTCACGCATGTCCATGTCGCCCTGCACGACATCGACGCGGAACGGCTGGCCACGGCCGAGGGCGCTGCCCACCGGATAGCCGCCGATCGCGGCGCCAAGCCGACGATCACCGCGCATTCAGACCGGCGCGGTGCACTCGAAAACGCCACCTTCGTCATCAACATGATCCAGGTCGGCATGAACGAGGCCACCCGCACCGACTTCGACATACCCGCCCGCTACGGGCTGCGCCAGACCATCGGCGACACCCTCGGCATCGGAGGCATCTTCCGCGCACTGCGCACCTTCCCCGTGCTGCGTTCGCTCGCCGCCGACATGGCCGAACTCTGCCCGGATGCATGGCTGTTGAACTACACCAACCCGATGGCGATGAATGTCCTCTATCTGAACCGGATCGCGCCCGGGCTGCGCACCGTGGGTCTGTGCCATTCGGTGTACTGGACCATGCACGACCTCGCCGAGCTGGTGGGCGTCCCCTTCGACGAGGTCTCGTATCTCGCCGCCGGGGTCAACCACCAGGCCTGGGTGCTCCGCTTCGAACGCGCGGGCAAGAACCTCTATCCGCTCCTCGACGATGCCATCGCCAAGGACCCCGAACTGCTGCGCCGCGTACGCGTGGACATGTACCGCCGGCTGGGGCACTACCCCACCGAAACCAGCGAGCACTCCTCCGAGTACGTCCCCTGGTATCTGCACCACGACAGCGAGATCGAGCGCCTGCGGCTGCCGGTCGGCGCCTATCTGGACATCATCGAGGAGAACGTCGCCAGTTACGAACAGACCCGCGAGGCGCTTGCCTCGGGTGCCCCGCTGCCGGTCGACGCCAGCATGGAGTACGCCCCGCAGATCATCCACAGCATCGTCACGGGCACCCCGCGCACGGTCTACGGCAACGTCCCCAACCGCGGCCTGATCGACAACCTGCCCGCCGACTCCGTGGTCGAAGTGCCCTGCCTGGTGGACTCCCAGGGAGTCCAGCCCACCCGGATCGGCGCCCTGCCCCCGCAGTGCGCAGCCCTCAACCGTACGTACACCAGCGTCAACGACCTGGTCGTACGGGCGGCCACGGACGGCGAACCGCGCCACATCCGGCACGCTGCCATGACGGACCCGGCAACGGCCGCCGCACTTCCGGTGGAGCGGATCTGGGACCTGTGCGACGATCTCGTACGCGCCCACGAGGACCTTCTGCCGCCCGAGCTCAGGGTGGAGCTGGGCCACTGAGTCCCGGCGACGGGCGGTGCGTTCACCGCTCAGAGGCGGGTGGGGGCGTCCCGCGGGGGCGTCCCCACCGGTCAGCGGGTCAGATCACCGGCGAGGAGAGAAGGACCAGCGGGAGCAGTCCGGCCTCGACCGTGGCGCGGTCGATGGTGAGGCCGCTGTAGCGGCCGACGCCGGCGAACACCCGTGCCGGGATCTCGTCCGCATGCGCCTCGTAGTACAACTCCACCTCCGCCTCGGTCGACACACCGTCGTACAGGGACGGGAACACAGCCCCCGTCGCCCGCAGTGCGGCGTCCAATTCCGGCGACCAATCAGCGCCCCCACGGAACTCGGTCTCCCACGTCCGCCCGTTGTCTCCCGGGGCATGGAGGATCAGAGAGGGGGCATCGTGGTGGTTCAGAGTGAGGCAGATGATCTCCTCACCGACCAGGGGATCCATCTCCGGCACGCCCCGGTGACCAAAGAACCAGGTAGCGGCGAAGCCGTCCTCCAGGACGTACACCCAGTCGCCGCAGGTGCCGTACATCGCGCGGCTGACGTGCGTCATGTCCACACCGGAGGGAGTGGCCAACTCGTCCCGCTCGTTGTACAGATCCCCACACTGAAGCTGTTCGCTGTCCGCTCCGAGACGGACCAGGAACGCCTCCGCCTCCACACCGCGGGCTGCTGTCAGAGAGATGCTGCCGCGCATCCCGGGCACGCCACGCTTCGCATCCTCGTAGCTGTGCTCACCGATCCATCTCATTCCGTCAGGCATCCCGCCAACCTACCGGCGGGCGGAATGGAGTCCGATGCAGTGCAGATGCGGGTGAAGCGGGTGGCGAGAGTGACAGTGGTGAGCCCTTTGACCATCCCTGCCTTGTTCTGAAGGTCGGGTATGTGCCGACGTCGAAGAAGTCCGCACTGCGCAGGTCGGCTGCGAGTCTCGACTGTTTGGTCCGGATCGAGGCGGCTTCGATCGTGAGGGTGCCGGATACGGTGCCGTCGGGGGCGATGCCACCGGTGCCGCTGAAACCGGTGAAAGCACCGGTGACCGTGGCCAGACTCCACATCGACTTGTTTCTGATGCCGATGGAAGAACGAGCTGCGTCCAGGGTCCAACTGCCGGCTTCGACGTCGGTCAGCCGGATGGAAGGGGGGACAGGGTCCGTCGCGTGTGTCGCCATGTTGGATATCCCTTTTTTGGTGGGTCGGAGACCGGATGGGCGCCAGGGAGTTCACCTGGAGAGATCACAACTCGGTCGACCAGTCCCGGAGTTCGACGGCCTCCTTGAGGAAGGCCAGGAACCGGGCGGCATAGCCTCCGTCCACGGCCCGGTGGTCGAAGGTCAAGGTGAGATTGCCGACCGGGTGCACCACGACGGCGTGGGATCCGTCGGAGGGCCGGCACTGCCACCGGTCGTGGCCGTACGGCGTCCGTGGCGAGGATGACGACCTGGGGCTGGTTGATGATGGGTGCGGTCAGCCACTCGGTCCCGCCGTCATCGGCGCGGTGGCCCTCAGTCGTGCCGCCGACGGCTTCACCCACGCGCTGGCCACTTCCCCGCTTCCCGCGGGCGCCAAAGCCGCAGGCAGTCAAGTCGCGGCGGAGGGTGGCCCGCTCGCGGTCAACACCCTTCCGCCCCAATCCCCTCCCGGTGCTGCCGGGCCCCTGGCCCTGCAGGCGCTCGGCGGACCCGATCGGGATTGTGTGAGCACTACGGCGGGGTGATTCATCTGGATTCAGGGGCAGGGCGACCGGCAGACGGCATTCACGGCCGGTTCCGGCAGCCTCCCCGCGGCTGCCGGAACCGGACCTCCCTGTCAGGCGGTCAGCAGGCGCCCAGATCCTGCCAGGCTCCCCATTCGCCGGTGGTGCCCGGCGTCTCGTTCTGGGTCCACCACTTGGCCTTCCAGGTGTGGCCGCCG
>NZ_JAFLRJ010001356.1 GCF_017315755.1 Streptomyces beijiangensis | reverse complement strand
GCCGCCGCGGGCTCGGCCGCGTCTGCGAACTGGACCACCCGCTGACCGTCCGCGAGTTCGCCGCCCGCGCCGCCGAGCGTCTGCCCAGCACCGCGCAAGGCATTCGCGTCGCCGGTGACCCCGAGGCGCTCGTGCGTACGATCGCCGTCAGCGGCGGCTCCGGCGACAGCCTCTTCGCCCACGTCCGGGCGGCCGACGCGGACGCGTACCTCACCGCGGACCTGCGCCATCACCCGGCGTCGGAGTTCGCGGCGGATCACGCCGCCGACCGTTCCCTCGCACTGCTCGACGCGGCGCACTGGGCCACCGAGTGGCCC
>NZ_JAFLRJ010001355.1 GCF_017315755.1 Streptomyces beijiangensis | reverse complement strand
CTGCTTCGATGCGCACGATCCCCTCCGCCTCGCGCGCTTCTGGGCCGGCGTCCTGGGCCGGGAGGCGGTCGACGACTCCCACGGCGTGCCCACTCTCCTGCCGAACGACGACACCGGGTTCCGGATCCGGTTCCTCCCGACCCGGGAAGAGAAGTCGGGCCAGAACCAGATGCACTTCGACCTGACGAGCACGTCCCTCGACGGCCAGCAGCAGGTGGTGGCGAGGGCGCTCGGAATCGGCGCCCGCCACATC
>NZ_JAFLRJ010001354.1 GCF_017315755.1 Streptomyces beijiangensis | reverse complement strand
ACTCGGGCTTTCGGCCGGTGCGGTGAGTGGGGGTCCCCCTGCTCGAAGAGCTCGGGGGGAGCGTGCCGGGCGTCGCGACGGGGCGAACGTCGCCTGCCGGGGCACCAGAGGCGCCCTCCTCGGCCCGCGCCCGCGCCCGCGCCCTCCGCGCCCCGGTGCCCGCGCACGGTCGGCCCCGGTTCTCTCACCCGGACAGCCTTGTCTAGTTACCCGTTAGGTATCGAGGGCGTCTCCAAAGTGCCCGGTATGCCCGAGTCGATGATGATTCGTCAACGGTAACTGCCGGGTAGCTTGCGGCAGTTCATTGACACGCCCGGGACACGTCTACCTAACATGCATGCATAACGGCGATGACGCCGTCGGCCCGGGAGCTCGGGGTCTCCGCACGCACAGACAGGTCGACGCGGTGAGCCCCAAGCACATCGACACCGACCGCTGGTGGCGCGACGCAGTGATCTACCAGGTGTACGTCCGCAGCTTCCTGGACAGCACCGGCGACGGCATCGGGGATCTCGCCGGGGTCAGGGCGGGCCTGCCCTACCTGAAGA
>NZ_JAFLRJ010001353.1 GCF_017315755.1 Streptomyces beijiangensis | reverse complement strand
GCCCTCTTCGTCTCCAACGACAACCTCCGCAAGGGCGCGGCCCTGAACACCGTCCAGATCGCGGAACTGGTGGCGGCCGAGCTGAAGGGCTGACCGCCGCCCGGCCAGGAAGGGGGCGTCCGCCGGTCAGCCGGCAGACGCCCCCCCTTTTTTCGGCATGCTCACAACGCCAGATGTCGCCGCAGCGCCACGTCGATCTCGGCCATGCGCTGCCGTGGCACGGCACCGACCCTGTGCAG
>NZ_JAFLRJ010001352.1 GCF_017315755.1 Streptomyces beijiangensis | reverse complement strand
TCAGATCGGGAAGCGCCATGCGTCGTCCGGGGACAGTAGGTGGCTTCCCTGGGGCGACAGTTCCGCGCGCATCGTGTGGAGAGAGAACCTGTTCTTCTCTTCCCACTTGCGGCGGACGCGTTCCAGGTCGTCCCAGAGTCGGCGGGGGCCGCCTTGGTGGACCACGGGGGACGTTCCGTCCTCGGCGCGCGCCCATGCCCCATCCGCGGCGAGCAGCCACACCACGCGGCGCCCGTCGTCCGGGTAGGTGGCCGCGCGGGTCTCGACTCCGGGTGTATCCAGCTCATACAGCC
>NZ_JAFLRJ010001351.1 GCF_017315755.1 Streptomyces beijiangensis | reverse complement strand
ATCGACAAGGGACTGAGCGTCCTCGACGGTGTCACGGTCCACTCCAACGCCACCGACCGCACCCCCACCCTGCTGCTGACCGTCGACGGTCGCAGCACGACGGATGCCTGTCGGTTCCTCGCGGAACGCGGTGTCCACGCGCCGTCCGGGGCCTTCTACGCGGTCGAAGCCTCCCGCAGGCTCGGTCTCTCGGACACCGGAGGACTTCGTGTGGGCCTCGCCCCCTACAACAACACAGAGGATGTGGAGCGGCTGCTGGCCGGCCTGTCCGATTTCCTGGCAGGGCGTTCCTGAGGCCCGGTTCCCGGATCCCGCATGCCCGGACGGCCGAACTGCGGCCCACGGACCGCGTGTAACGCGAACCGCACGGAGGACCGGCCCGTCGCCCAGCGCGGGCGACGGGCCGTCGAGAGCCAACTGCGCACGCGGCGCTGCGGGACACGGG
>NZ_JAFLRJ010001350.1 GCF_017315755.1 Streptomyces beijiangensis | reverse complement strand
GGCCGACGGCCTGTTGCCGTACACCGACAGCCGTCCACGCGGTGCCCACCCTGCGCGCCGTCGGCCCGTGATGAGCGCGCGAAGGGCCGGCACCATCCCTTCGGCCACCGCATCGGGGAACGCTCGGCGAGCGGCGGCAGCGCAGCAGGCAGCGGGCCCGTGCGGTGCCCAGAAAGCTGCGCGGCGATCAGGCCGGCGAGGACCGGAGCGC
>NZ_JAFLRJ010001349.1 GCF_017315755.1 Streptomyces beijiangensis | reverse complement strand
TTTCACAGGCGCTGCAGCATCGCTAAAAGGACATTTGCACGGCGGTGCGAATGAAGCGGTCATGTACATGCTGCTCGAAGGAGAAACAAAATCGGGCTTCTGCAAGCTGATTGAACATAAGTTAAGCAGAAAAGAAAAAATCATGGGCTTTGGGCACCGCGTCTATATGAGAAAAATGGACCCGCGCGCAGCCTTGCTGAAAAAGGCGCTCTATTCGCTTTCTCATAAAACCGGCAGACAGGATTTATATGAGATGTGCGATGCCGGCGAAAAGCTGATGCGCGAAGAAAAAGGCCTGTATCCGAACCTCGACTACTATGCGGCTCCAGTC
>NZ_JAFLRJ010001348.1 GCF_017315755.1 Streptomyces beijiangensis | reverse complement strand
TCGGTCTCGTGGGCTCGGCCAAGGACGCGAAGCAGCAGGACGGGGACGCCTGACCCGTGGCACGCAAGAAGGACAACGGACCCGGCGGGCTTGTCGTCGTCGACAAGCCCGCCGGTTTCACGTCGCACGACGTGGTCGCCAAGGTGCGGGGCATCGCCCGCACGCGCAGGGTCGGCCACGCCGGGACGCTGGACCCGATGGCGACGGGGGTGCTCGTCCTCGGAGTGGAGAAGGCGACCCGCCTGCTCGGGCACCTCGCGCTG
>NZ_JAFLRJ010000141.1 GCF_017315755.1 Streptomyces beijiangensis | reverse complement strand
ACGCCCCCGCGCCCAGCCTCCCCATCCAGCTCAACGCGATGCAGGCCCTGTGCCGACAGGTCTTCGGTTTCAGACTGGCTCTGATCATCATCGGGACCCCCTTCGCCCTGGACCGGGCGAACGGCCGCGTGGGCCCCTGGCTGGTGGGCGCGGCCATCGTCTTCAGCCTCGTCGGCTCGTACGCGATGCTCCGCGACTGGGAGATCTTCGGCCCCCTCCTCATCAGGTACCGCTCCCTGATGGGGCTGGACTTCATCTTCGGCTCGGTCCTCCTCCTCACCGCGTCCCCGGACTCCACCCTCGGTTACGCCACCGTCTGCACCCCCCTCCTCGCGGGCCTGCTCTACGGCTGGCGGGGCGCAGGCATCTTCACGTTCATCCAGATACTGCTCCTCGCCGCCGCGTACTCCGCCTGGCACCTGCGCATGGCGGGCCCCGCGTCGACGCTCCTCCTCACGGGCTTCTGCATCGCGGCGGGCATCATCGGAGTCACCCTCCGCAACCTCATGTTCCGCTTCGGTACGGCCACCCAGGCACTCTCCGAGGCGACAGCACGCCTCGCGGTCAACGACGCCGTGGAGGAGGAACGCACGCGCCTGGCCCGCGAGATGCACGACTCGGTCGCCAAGACGCTCCACGGCCTGGCCCTGGCGGCCGAGAGCCTCGCCCAGTCCGCCGACCGCATGGACCCGCTCACCGTCAAACACCAGGCCGGTATGGTCGCCCGCTCGGCGCGCCGCGCAGCAGCCGAGTCCCGCGAGATCCTCTCCGACCTCCGTCGCAAGGCGGACTACGAGACCGGGGGAGTGGAGATCGCCATCGAACTCTCGTCCCGGGTACGGGACTTCGCGTCCCGCACCTCGATCCCCACCGACTTCATCCCGGTCGGCGACGCCCCGGCCCCCGCCC
>NZ_JAFLRJ010001347.1 GCF_017315755.1 Streptomyces beijiangensis | reverse complement strand
CCTTCAGCGCGCGTTCGATGGTGGGCACCATCGCCTCGCGCGCCCACCTGGAGGCGATGGTGCCCACCATCGAACGCGCGCTGAAGGAGGCGGGGGTGCGCGCCCGGGACCTGGACGGCATCGCCGTCACCGCCGGTCCGGGTCTCGCCGGCGCGCTGCTGGTCGGCGTCTCGGCGGCGAAGGCGTACGCCTACGCCCTCGGCCAGCCCCTGTACGGCGTCAACCACCTCGCCTCGCACATCTGCGTGGACCAGCTGGAGCACGGGCCGCTCC
>NZ_JAFLRJ010001346.1 GCF_017315755.1 Streptomyces beijiangensis | reverse complement strand
CGACGGGGACGAGGTCGTGGCGGCGGCCCGGCCCACGCTGGACCGGCTGTCGGACGACACCACGGAGACGATCCACCTCGCCCGGCTCGACGGCACCAACGTGGTGTATCTGGCCACCCGGCAGTCGCAGCACTATCTGCGCCCGTTCACCCGGGTCGGCCGCCGGCTGCCCGCGCACTCGACGTCGCTCGGCAAGGCGCTGCTGAGCACGTACACGGACGAGCAGGTGCGCAAGATGCTCCCTCAGGCGCTGCCCGCCCTCACCGAGCACACGATCACCGACCGGGAGAAGC
>NZ_JAFLRJ010001345.1 GCF_017315755.1 Streptomyces beijiangensis | reverse complement strand
ATGACGAGCCCGACCCGGGGCGCGCGGGTGCGCGACACGCTGGACGAGCTGCTCGCCGCCCACATCGGCCCTGCCACCGGCGGGAGTTGATAGTTCCGGGCTATGACGGCATAGCAACGTTCGCTTTGACGGTCATGTCCCTTCGCGAGGAACGTGGAGGCATTCCCGCACCTCACACCCCTCAACGACGAGGAGCCTCATCATGGCCAAGGTTCTGTGCGTGCTGTACGACGACCCCAAGGACGGGTACCCGTCCT
>NZ_JAFLRJ010001344.1 GCF_017315755.1 Streptomyces beijiangensis | reverse complement strand
AGTCTCGTGGGCTCGGGCGGGTGGCGGAGGCCACGGACCACGCCCTGGAGGCGGCGCACTGGGCCGACGAGGCGGGCGAGGGACCGACGCTGGGCGTCTGGGCGCGGCATCAGCTCGGCGGGTTCCTGCTGCGGCGCGGGCGGTGGGCCGAGGCCGCCGAGGTGCTGGAGTCCGTACTGCCCGAGGTGACCGCCGGGACGCATGGCGACGGGGCGGTCGTGCAGACGCTCTGGTGGCTCGGGGACTGCCTCGGTGAGCTGGGCGAGCACCGGGCCGCCGCCGAGCGGCGGTTGCAGGCCGCCGGGATCGCCCGGAACTGGCC
>NZ_JAFLRJ010001343.1 GCF_017315755.1 Streptomyces beijiangensis | reverse complement strand
CCGTCTTATGTAAAAGGTTCGCATTCAAAAACAGGAAGGCTTGTATAAAGCCTTCCTGCCGTGTTTATTATGATAATACTTTCATGACGTTTTTGACTGATTCAACGGATTTATCGAGCTGACTTTTTTCGGTTTCAGTCAGTTCAAGTTCAATGATCTGTTCAAGACCGTTTCCGCCGATAATCGTCGGAACGCCGAGATAAATGCCTTCATAGCCGTATTCGCCTTCAAGGTAGGCAATGGTCGGCAGCACGCGGCGCTGGTCTTTTAAGATTGCTTCAACCATTTCTGTCAGGGAAGCGGCCGGCGCATAGTACGCGCTTCCGTTTCCTAACAGG
>NZ_JAFLRJ010001342.1 GCF_017315755.1 Streptomyces beijiangensis | reverse complement strand
GGCCAGCTGAGCACCCCCCGCGAACTGACCCTCACGGACACCGCCGACGGCGTACGCCTGGCGCAGCGCCCGGTCCCGGAGCTGGTCACGCTGCGCACGTCCACCACGACCCGCAAGGACCTCGCCGTCGGCCCCACCTCCGCGAACCCGCTCGCGGGAGTCCGGGGCATCGCCTACGAGATCGAGGCCGAGATCACCCTCGGCACCGCCACGGAGATCGGCTTCCGGCTCCGGACCGACGACGACCAGCACACGACAGT
>NZ_JAFLRJ010001341.1 GCF_017315755.1 Streptomyces beijiangensis | reverse complement strand
GTGGGAGTGGCTCCTGGTCGTCAACGCCCCGATCGCCCTGATCGCGGCCATCGGCGTCCGTCTCGGCGTCCCGGCCGGTCGGCCGGAGGACCTGACCAAGGATGCGTTCGATCTGCCGGGCGCCGTACTGAGCGTCACCGCCATCGGCCTCGCCTGCTACTCGCTGACCAGCGGTGTCGAGCACGGCTGGCTCTCCACCACCACCCTCGCATCGGTCCTCGGCGCCGTGGCCGCGGGGATCGCGTTCGTATGGCACGAGCGCCGCAGCGCATCGCCCATGTTGGAC
>NZ_JAFLRJ010001340.1 GCF_017315755.1 Streptomyces beijiangensis | reverse complement strand
CGACGACATCGCGGAGATCCTCGCCCTGCTGGGCTGCCGCCCGGTGTGGGACGACGCGTCGCGGCGCGTGACGGGCTTCGAGGTGATGCCGCTTGCGGAACTGGGGCGGCCCCGCATCGATGTGACGATGCGCATCTCGGGCTTCTTCCGTGACGCGTTCCCGCACGTGGTGGGGCTCGTGGACGACGCGGTGCGCGCGGTGGCCGAGCTGGACGAGAGCCCCGAGGACAACTACGTACGGGCGCACGCCGACGAGGACACCGCCGAGCACGGCGACCGGCGGCGCGCGACGGCCCGCATCTTCGGTTCCAAGCCGGGCGCGTACGGCGCGGGCCTGCTGCCCCTGATCGACGCGCGCAACTGGCGCTCGGACGCGGACCTCGCCGAGGTCTACGCGGTGTGGGGCGGCTACGCGT
>NZ_JAFLRJ010000140.1 GCF_017315755.1 Streptomyces beijiangensis | reverse complement strand
CGTCAAAGCGGATCAAGCCCAAACATCACCCCACCCGGGACGAAGCCGCCTCCCGCACCGAGCAACAAACGCCTCCCCTACTCACTGATGTAGCCAGTCGCGGCGTCACTCACGCCGCGACCTGGGGAGCTGCAAGGCGCCATCCGCTCAGCCCGACCTCGTGTGCCTCTGTCCATATTGGCCGATTCTCTCTCCGATGGTCTGTAGCCGCGCAAATTCGCTCGGGAGCACCGTGGTGGGCCCAATCCAGGCTGTCAGAAGTTGTTCTTCCTCCACGCCTGTGGCTCCGGTAAGTGTGGCGCCTGCCAGATCAGCGTCGTCGAATATGGCTTCGGTGCACACTGTGAGGGTCAGCCACGCGTCCTTGAGGATTGCGTGTTGCAGGCGCGCGCCTCCTAGGTTCGCACCCAGGAACCATGCGCCGGCGAGGTCTGCACCTCTGAAGTTGGCGCCGCTCCAGTCACCGCCAGTGAGGTTGAGCCCACGCAGATGGGCAAATTGCAGGTCGAGCTCCGGATCCCCCGGACGCACCTCTCGCCTTCCGAGGACGGTCAGTGCGGTCTGTACGGATTCCGGTCGAGGGGGCGGCGCGCCTTCATCTGCACGGCTCTCGTTACGAATGAAGGCACTGAGCACTTCAATGACCGTGCCGCGGTCTCGCACGCTGTCCTTCATGATGCGTTCAAGGCTGTAGATGCCGCCGAGGCGTTGAGTCAAGTCTCCTGAGCTGAGGAGCTTGATCGCTTCGACATAACGGCCAGTGACTTGCCCTTCGCGGGTCAGTTCTGCTTGCTCGCGGTCTTTCTGGCGTGCGTGGGCGAACTGCTCTTGGCTGTGCCCATAGAGCCGTTCGGTGTGCTGGTGGCTTTTGTGCGTGTACCAGAGGCCGAGGCCGGTGAAGGCGCCGGCCGCGATGGCGATGAGCGTGGTGCGGAACCCAGTGACGATGATTCCCGCGGACGAGACGAGGTCACCGTTCTTGTCTTTCAGGTGGTGGCCTTCGATCCACCACGGCCCCCAGATGAGGGCGACGATGAAGAGTGCCGTGCCCGCTGCACCGGCGCCCCATGCCCACCATGGCAGTTTGCGCTTGGGCCTGGGTGCGGTGCTGTCCTCCGTCGTCATGGCGGCATGATGTCCGTCTTCGGCGAGCAGCATGCGGTGAACGCCGCTGTCCAGAGCGAGAGTTGAGGTTTCGCATGCCGGGGTTGATCGCGGGCGCGGTGGTGGCGCATCAGGGGCGGATGTTGTTGGTCCGGCGTGCGATCCCGGCCGACGGGCTCGTGTGGACGTTCCCGTCGGGCAAGGTCGAGCCGGGCGAGATCCCCCGCCCAGGAAGTACATCTCCATCTCGGCGATGCCCCCGTCCGGCTGCCCGAGCCCGTCGCCGCACTGGCCCGCGTGGTCGCCGCGGACCGCAAGCGTCACGCGACCATCGGGGCCTTGGCTCCGTCTCCATGGCTCTTCCCCGGCGGCCAGCCCGGACGGCCGATCAGCACCACACAGTTGACCCAGCGGCTGAACCAGCTCGGGATCCGGCCCCATCAGGCCCGCAGCACCGCGCTCTTCCAACTCGCCACCGAGATCCCGACCGGGATCTTCGCTCGAACCCTCGGTATCCACACCGACGTCGCCGTCGCCTGGCAACATCTCTTCGCGGGCGACTGGGCCACCTACGCTGCCGAGGTCAGCGAGCGTCCGGTGAGGACAGATCAGTCCCCAGCATCGAATACATGATCATGTCCCGACGCTCCTCACCCACCTGCTGCCAACTGCGGAGCAGGCCCTCACACTGGAAGCCCGCACGCTCAGCCGTCTGCTGCGACGCGGAATTCCATGGCTCGACATACAGCTGAAGACGAGGAATCTGCAGGTCACTGAGGGCCCAGGCGGCGACCGCTCGAAGGGCTTCCGCAGCCACCCCTTGGCCACGAGCCGACCCGACCACCCAATAGCCCAGCGACGCGCGGCCCTCGTTGAGCTCTCTCAGCCACAGGCCGACCATCCCGAGTGGCCGGCCGTCCGCAACCCGCACGATGACAAACGGATACCCACTGCCAGTGGACGCCCGCTCCCACTGCCGCCGGACGAAGGCTTCGCCAGCTCTCTGTGAGTACACCGACGGAACGGTCGTGATCAACGGAATGTAATCGTCGCTCGACGCTTCCCGGACCAGAGGCAGATCGCCGAGCTCCCAGGAGCGGAGTTCGAAACCTTCACCTGCAGCCAAGCGCGGGACGTCCAAGGGGGCAACCATGATCGCATCCTGCCGGGATCCCCACCGGGACGCACTCCCATTTCACCGCTGTGACCAAGGCATTCAGACAGTTCCGATACCCGACGTCACCATTACGCATGATGCCGGAGACCGACGGCCGCGGGCGAGCGACGATACAGGCCTGGTTCGAAGATCAATCAGAAAAGATCTCCCCAGATTCTCCCCAGGCATAGGCGATGACCACCCAAGGGGCACCGAGTACGTACACGGTGCCCCTTTCTCCATTCCTCCCAAGCCGCGATTAGTGGCCGCCCACCTGCGATGATTCGCCATTCTGCCACTGGCGCCCACGGCCGATCCTGCTCGGTGCGCGGTCAGCTGGCGGGCTCGTCGGCACCCACCAGCCACATCGAGAAGAACTGCGCACCGCCCCCGTAGGCGTGGCCCAGCGCCTTTCGGGCGCCGTCCACCTGGTGTTCGCCCGCCTGGCCGCGGACCTGCAGGGCCGCTTCCGCGAAGCGGATCATGCCCGAGGCGCCGATGGGGTTGGTGGAGAGCACCCCTCCCGAGGCGTTCACCGGGAGGTCGCCGGTGAGTTCCGTGACGCCGGATTCCGTGAGTTTCCAGCCCTCGCCCTCCTCGGCGAAGCCGAGGTTCTCCAGCCACATGGGTTCGTACCAGGAGAACGGCACGTACATCTCGACGGTGTCGATCTCCCTGCGCGGGTCGGTGATGCCCGCCTGCCGGTAGACGTCGGCCGCGCAGTCCTTGCCCGCCTGCGGGGAGACGAAATCCTTCCCTGCGAACATGGTCGGCTCGCTGCGCATCGCGCCACCGTGCACCCAGGCGGGCGGGTGGGGCGAACGGGCCGCGCCCGCGCGGTCGGTGAGGATCATCGCGCAGGCCCCGTCGGAGGAGGGGCAGGTCTCGGAGTAGCGGACCGGGTCCCAGAGCATCGGGGACGCCTGGACTTTCTCCAGGGTGATGTCCTTCTCGTGGAGGTGCGCGTAGGGGTTCTTCAGGGCATTGCGCCGGTCCTTGTACGCGACGAGCGAGCCGACCGTGTCGGGGGCTCCCGTGCGGCGCATGTACGCCCGGATGTGCGGGGCGAAGAATCCGCCCGCGCCCGCGAGCAGCGGCTGCTGGAAGGGGACAGGGAGGGAGAGGCCCCACATGGCGTTGGACTCGGACTGTTTCTCGAATGCGAGGGTGAGGACGGTCGAGTGGACCCGGGACGAGATCAGGTTGGAGGCGACCAGAGCGGTGGAGCCTCCCACCGAGCCGGCCGTGTGGACGCGCAGCATGGGCTTGCCGACCGCGCCGAGCGCGTCGGCCAGGTACAGCTCCGGCATCATCAGGCCCTCGAAGAAGTCGGGGGCCTTGCCGATCACGACGGCGTCGATGTCCGCCCAGGTCAACTGGGCGTCGGCCAGTGCTCGTTGGGCGGCTTCGCGGACCAGGCCCGCGATCGAGACGTCGTGGCGGGCGGCGACGTGGTGCGTCTGGCCTATGCCGACGACGGCTACGGGTTCCTTGCTCACTGGGCCTCTCCTTCGAGTACGGCAACCAGGTTCTGTTGCAGGCACGGGCCCGATGTGGCGTGGGCGAGGGCACGGTCCGATGTGCCGTTGTGGATACGGGCCGCCGCCTCGCCGATGCGGATGAGGCCTGTCGCCATGACCGGGTTGGCGGCCAGCGCGCCGCCGGACGGGTTGACGCTGACGGAGTCGTCGAGCTTCAGTGCCTTGCGCAGCACGACCTCCTGGGAGGTGAACGGCGCGTGCAGTTCCGCCGTGTCGACGGGGCGGTCGAAGACTCCCGCGTGCTCGGCGGCGAGGCGGGTGGACGGGGAATCGGTGAGGTCGCGTACGCCCAGGCTGTGCGCGTCGATGCGGTGGTCCATGCCGCGGATCCAGGCGGGGCGTTCGCACAGTTCGCGCGCCCGGTCCCCGGCCGCGAGGATCACGGCGGCCGCGCCGTCCCCGATGGGCGGGCAGTCGCCGGTGCGCAGCGGTCGGACCAGGTACTCGCCCTGCGGGCGGGCACCGGCCAGTTGCGCGTGCGGGTTGTCCGAGGCAGAGGTACGGCTGCGGGCCGCGATCCCGGCGAGCGCGGGCTCGTCGGTGTCCCCCGCGTCGATCAGCGCCTGCGCCTGGAGGGCCGCGAGGGATACCGAGTCGGGCCAGAGCGGGGCGAGGTAGTAGGGGTCGAGCTGGCGGGTGAGGACGTCCCGTACCTGACCGGAGGAGGATTTTCCGTACGCGTAGACGAGTGCGGTGTCCGCCTCGCCGGTCAGGATCTTGACCCAGGCCTCGTAGAGCGCCCAGGCGCCGTCCATCTCGACATGGGACTCCGAGATCGGCGGCCAGGCGCCCACGCCGTCCAGGGCCATGGTGAAGGAGAAGGCCCGGCCCGCCAGGTAGTCGGTGGAGCCCGAGCAGGTGAAGCCGATGTCGCTGGTCTTGAGTCCCGTCTGAGAGAGGACCTGGTGGAGGATCGGCATCACCATCTCGACTTCGGAGAGTTCGTCGGTGTGCCGCAGATGGTCGGTCTGTGCGAAGGCGACGATCGCCACGTCCCGTGCGGGCGGCATCAGATCAGCTCCTTGTAGGCGTCGTAGTCGGCGTCGGGCTCGCCGGTGGGCCGGTAGTGGTCGGGGTAGCGGCCGCCCTCGGTCCAGACGGGCTCGACACGCAGGCCCATGCGCACCTGGTCGTAGGGGATGCCGCCGATCCGGCCGTGGAGGGCGAGGTCCGCGCCGTCGAGGGCGATGTGCCCGTAGACGTACGGCACTTCGATGTCGAGGTTCCTGGCCTTGATGTTGACGATGCAGTACGTGGTGACCGTGCCTGCGGGGCCGACCTCGACCTGGTCGGTCGTGGCGACTCCGCAGGTGGGGCAGGCGCCGCGTGGCGGGACGTACACCTTGTGGCAGGAGGGGCAGCGCTCGCCGACGGTCTTCCGTTCGGAGAGGGCGTTGATGTAGCGGGTCTGGGCGCGGCCGGGACTGTAGGTGTAGTCGAGGCGGGCGGGGGCGATGATGCCGGTGACCATGTCGGCGAAGCGGCCTTCGTGGGGGCCGGCCGCTTCGCCCGTCTTACCTTCGTACGGCTCGAAGCAGGCGATGTCGGTGATCGCTCCGGTGCGGTCCCCCGCCCAGCGGATACGGACCCGCAGGCCCGTGTGCACGGACTCGGGGCCCGGCGCGTCGAGGGCATGGAGGATCGCGGTGTCGGCGCCGTCGAGCTTCACCAGGACCCAGGCGAAGGGGGTTTTGAGGGGCTGGTCACGGCGCGGGGACGGGTTCCAGGCCCAGGTGGTGACGGTGCCGGTGGGGGCGACCTCGACCAGGTCGCGTATCTCCTCGGCGGTGACCGGGTCGTACTCGACGGGCGGGACGAGAACCTTGCCGTCGCCGGTCCTGACGCCGAGCACGGTGCGCTCGCGCAGACCGGTGAGGAAGGCGCTCTGGACGGGGCCCAGCGATCGGGTGAAGGGGAACTCGACGACCAGGGGTGCGCGAAGCACCTCCGGTGGGGACGCGGCTGTCATGAGCGGGCTCCAATTCTGCCTGGCGGTACGCGGTCTGGCGGTGTGCGCGGTCAGGCGCGGCGGTAGACGGCGGGGCGTTTCTCGGCGAAGGCGCGGGCGCCTTCCTTGGCGTCCGCGGTGTCGAACACCGGCCAGCCGCGGGCGAGTTCGGACTTGAGGCCCTCGGTCTCGGTGAGTTCGGCCGTCTCGTACACCGAGGCCTTGACGGCTTCCACGGCGAGCGGGCCGCAGGCATTGATCTGCCCGGCGATCTCCAGGGCCTTCTCCAGGGCCGTCCCGTCGGGGACGACATGGCCGATCAGCCCGATGCCCGCGGCCTCGGCCGCCGTGTACGGGCGTCCCGTGAGCAGCATCTCCAGTGCGTGGGTGCGCGGGATCTGCCGCTGGAGGCGGACCGTCGAGCCGCCGATCGGGAAGAGTCCGCGCTTGACCTCGAAGAGGCCGAAGGTGGCCGACGTGCCCGCGACGCGGATGTCGGTGCCCTGCAGGATCTCCGTACCGCCCGCGACGCAGTAGCCCTCGACGGCGGCGATCACCGGTTTACGGGGGCGGTGGTGGCGGAGCATCGCCTTCCAGTGCAGGTCCGGGTCGGCTTTCATGCGGTCCCGGTACTGATCGCCCTCCATCCCCTTGCCCGCCAGGGCCTTGAGGTCCATGCCCGCGCAGAACGCCCCGCCGGCGCCGGTGAGCACCACCGATCGGATCGTTTCGTCCTCGTCGGCTTCCAGCCAGCCGTCGTACAGCCCCACCAGCATCGGCAGCGAGAGCGCGTTCTTCGCCTCGGGCCTGTTCAGCGTGAGCACCAGCGTGGCGCCTTCGCGCTGCACGGTGAGGTGTTCTGTTCCACCCATTGCCGTTCTCCCGTCTCAAGACCTAGAACAGGTTGCAGTAGGTGGGGATCCAGTTCAATAGTTTTCTGACAGTCAGTCAGATTTCTTGGCGGAGGCCCTTCCCAGTTGCCGCAGGCGGCGCTGTAATGACCGCCGGGTCAGTGATTGTCTGGGTCAGGAGGAATGGTGGAGTACAACCTTGCCGACCTGTTCGAGTCGGTCGTCGACGTGGTCCCCGACCGCGAGGCACTTGTGTACATCGACCATCCCGGTACGGGCGCGGAGCGCCGGCTCACCTACGCGGAACTCGACGCGGCGGCCAACCGCATCGCCCATCACCTGATCGACAGCGGGATCGGGCCTGGCGAGCACCTGGGGCTGCATCTCTTCAACGGCATCGAGTACCTCCAGACCGTCCTCGCCTGCCTCAAGGCACGCGTGGTCCCGGTCAACGTCAACTACCGCTATGTCGAAGAGGAGTTGGTCTACCTCTACAACGACGCGGATCTGGTGGCCCTGGTGTTCGACGCCGAGTTCACCGAGCGGGTCGCGGCCGCGCTGCCGCAGACCCCGAAGCTCCGTCATCTGCTGCGGGTGGGGGGAGCGGCGCCCGAGGGTGTCACCGAGCCCGCGATCGCACCGGTCGCGTACGCCCGGGCCGAGGCCTCGGGGTCGGCTGCACGCGGCTTCGCACCGCGCTCCGCCGACGACCAGTTCATCATCTACACCGGCGGTACGACGGGGATGCCGAAGGGCGTGATGTGGCGCCAGGAGGACCTGTTCTTCGCGGGGCTCTTCGGCGGCGAGCCGTCCGGCGAGCCGGTCAAGCGCCCCGAGGAGCTGGCCGAGCGCGTCGCCAAGGGGGGCGCCGGGATCACCTTCTTCCCCGCTCCCCCGCTGATGCACGGCACCTCGACGCTGACCTCGTTCATCGCGTTCAACTACGGCCAGCGGGTCGTCATCCACCGCAAGTACGCGCCCGAGGAGCTGCTCCGCACCATCGAGGCGGAGAAGGTGTCGAGCGTCTCGCTGGTGGGCGACGCGATGCTCAGGCCCCTCATCGACGCACTGCACGGCCCGCTCAAGGGAACGGACCTGTCGTCGCTGTTCAGCGTCTCCTCGTCCGGCGCGATCATGTCCGAGACCGTACGCGCCCAGTTCCAGGCGCTCGCCCCCAATGTGCTTCTCCTGAACAACTTCGGGTCGTCGGAGTCCGGTTCCAACGGCCGGGCCACAGACGACTCGGGGCCGGAGAAGGGCTTCCGGCTCCAGGTCAACGAGCGCACCCAGGTGGTGGACGTGGTGACGCACGAACCCGTACCGGTCGGCGTCACCGGGCGCCTCGCGCAGCGCGGCCATGTGCCCCTCGGCTACTACAACGACCCCGGGAAGACCGCGGAGACCTTCTTCCAGAAGGGCGACGAGCGCTGGGTGCTGCTCGGCGACATGGCCACCGTCGACGAGGACGGCATCGTCACCGTGCTCGGCCGCGGGTCGCAGTGCATCAACACCGGCGGCGAGAAGGTGTACCCGGAAGAGGTCGAGCAGGCGCTGAAGTCCCATCCCGATGTGTACGACGCGCTCGTCGCCGGGGTCCCCGATGCCAAGTGGGGCAATCATGTGGCGGCCGTCGTGCAGATCCGCGCGGGTGCCGCTCAGTTGTCACTCGACGAGATCCAGACACACTGCCGTAACCGGCTCGCGGGTTACAAGATCCCGCGCCAGCTGGTGATCGCCCAGGAGATCCAGCGCTCGCCGAGCGGCAAGGCGGACTACCGCTGGGCGCGGGGCGTCGCGTCGGACGCCGCCCAGGGCTGAGAACCGCGCGCGGTCAGCGCAGCAGAAGGGTGCGCAGCACCCGTTCGAACACGGCGTCGGGGCCATCCGCGGCCCCGGCGCTCCGCCATGCCACGAATCCGTCGGGGCGTACGAGGAGTGCTCCCTGATCGCCGAGTCCATGGGGCCGGGCCAGGTCCGTATCGAGGTGGTACGTCTCCACCGGGGTGTTCAGAAGCTCTGCCGCCCGGGCCGCCGCCTCGGCCCAGAGGTCGCCGTCGGGGCCGACCAGGAGGACGAGTTCCTTCCCGTAGAGGTCGAGCGTGGAGAGCGGATCGGCATCCTGCGAGACGTAGATGTGGGGGGCGCGGCTGCCAGGGACGGCCGTCAGAGCGGTGACCGGCAGCAGCGGGGCGCCGTCGTCGGGCGCTCCCGGTACGGCTGCGGAGCGGTACTGGTAGCCGTAGGTGAGGGCGTAGAAGTCGAGCAGCGGTTCATCCGTCTCGTGCCCGGGGAACTGCCATCGGGTGCGGCCCCTCGCGAGGGCCTGGCGCATATTGCGCTCGGCGACGGGGCGCCGCTCGGTCTCGTAGGTGGCGAGCAGTTCCGGCCCGGCGCTGCCGCGCAGGACCAGGGCGAGCTTCCACGCCAGGTTGTGCACGTCCTCGACGGCGGTGAGCCCGCCCAGGCCGCCGGTCGGCGGCATCAGATGGGCGGTGTCGCCGGCGAGGAACACCCGGCCGACGGCGTACCGGTCGGCCACGCGCGCCCCGACGGGGAAGGTGAAGACCCGGCCGCCGCTGCCCGGTACCTGCTCAAGGAGCTCGACGTCCAGTCCGGGAAGCCCTGTTGCGGCGCGAACCCATGCGGCGGGGTCGGTCTCGGGATCGGTGCCGGGGCTGCCGGGCGGGCGTGACGTGGCGAAGAACCAGTGCTCTCCGGTGGCGTCGAGGGGTCCGAGCGTGGTGCCCGCGGCCGGTTCGGACAGATACGCCATGCCGACGCTGCGGCCGCGCAGCGCCTCGGAGAGGTCGGCCCGTATGTGCATGGTGGCCATGTGGAAGAACGTGCCGGGCCCGGTCGTACGCACACCGAGGCCGCGCCGTACTCCCCCGGCGGCACCGTCGGCCGCGATCAGGTATTGGGCGCGCACCGTCTCCGTCGTACCGTCAGGGCCGCGCAACTGCGCGGTCACCCCGTCAGGGTCCTGCTCCAGGCCGGTGAGTTCGGTGCCGTACTGGACGAGACCGCCCAGCTTCCGCGCCCGCTCGACGAGGAGGGCCTCCAGCTCGTCCTGGCCGATCGGTGCGAAGGCGCAGGGAGACGCGGTGGCCGCGGCCTCCTCGGCCCTTTCGTCCTCGTCGCCCGCCTCGGTGAGCGGCTCGTGCTCGTCGGCGAGGGTACGGGCACGCACGGAGAGAAGGTCTCCGGCACTCGCGGCTTCGGGGGCGACCGCCCGGATATCGGGCTCCAGGCCCGCCTGCCGGTACAGCTCCATCGCCCTGGGCACCAGGCCCTGCAGTTTGGGGTGCGCGAGGATGGAATCGCGCCGCTCCACCACCAGGCCCGGCACGGCATGCGTACCGAGGAAGACCGCGGCCGACAGACCGGTGAGGGATCCGCCGACGATCAGTACGGGTATCCGCCGCATGGTTCCCCCGGGGTCGAATGTGCCGGGTGCGCCGGCCCGGCGGCTGCCGGTCCGGCGGCTGCCGGTCCGGCGCACCCTGTGCGCTCACGCTCAGTGCTTCTGCATGTACCACGGGGGCCACAGGCGCTGGTCCCTGGACGGGGCGGTGGCCTTCGGCGGGGTGATGTTCTCCGCCCTGGCCAGCCTCTTCTTGAGCTGTTCAGACATAGGGTTCACCTCCTTCTGCACGGCAGGAGGAACCTTCGGCCGGATGGCCGGAGGAGAATGGGGGGTGGCGCGGCTCAGGCGGGCTCTGCGATGAGGATGCCGCGCTCCACGAGATCGGCCAGGCAGTCGCGCGCCTGCGCCAACGCCTCGTCGTGCGGGATCTGTCCGGCCACGGCCTCGGCGTAGTCGGCGGCGATCACCTCGCCGCTCGCGCCTTCGCTCAGCTCGAACAGATACCAGCCGGCCAGGTTGAGCCAGTGCACCTTGGGGCGCGCGGGAGTGAAGACGATCAGCGATCCGGCCGCTTCGACGGGACGGGTCCGCAGGTCGGGTGCCTGGCTGTAGAGGGTGTCAGGCACGGGCGGACTCCTTCACGGCGTGGAGTAGCCAGGTCACGAATTCCCGTCCGTGGTCGGTGAGTGCGGTGGCGCCGCGGTTCAGGATCTCCTCGCCCAGGAAGTGGGCGCGTTCGGCCCCGAAGCGGTGGAGGGACGGGACGTCGTCGGTCTCCGGCGCGCCGAATCGCTGCAGGAGTTCAGGAGTGAGGCGGGTCTTCAGCGCCTCGTGGAACAGCACGAGATGGGCGTACACGTGGTAGGCGCCGAGCGCGCGGTCCAGGGCCCATTCGTTGGGCGCGACCATGGAGGCCCACTTCAGCCACGGGACCTTGATCTTGGGGCCGTCCGGGAGCGTCTCGGGTTCGGTGAAGATGCTGGACGACCGCTGGATGTCGAACAGTTTGAGGTGCAGCCCCTCGTGGAGTGCGGTCTCCGCGAGCCGCCAGGGCCGTGAGATCCGGTTCCCGGAGAAGAACACCACACCGGGAATGCGCCCGACGTTGCCCGCCAGAAACGTTTCGCCCTCGGTGCGTACGTCCACGACACCGACGCCGATGTAGTGCGCGGCCACACTCGGCCCCAACTCGGGCAGCAGCGCGCTCAGCGCCGCGAAGCCCTCGTCGAGCTGGTGCTGCGTCTGTGCGGTGGGTTCGAGAAGCTGTCCCGGTACGCCGCGCAGGAAGTCCCGCTCGAAGGTGTTCAGGAACGTCTGCCCCAGCGGGGAGGCGGAGTTCCGGTCCTTCATCGCGTACAGCCAGGCCTCCCGGCCAGGTGTGATGCGTACGGTGCGGCCCTCGGAAACCTCGGCTCCGGTGGGCGGGACAGCGGTGCCGCGCCGCTCCAGCACGTCGGCCACAAGACGCAGCATCGTGACGACTTCGGTCCAGGCGCTCTCGTCGAGGAAGCCCTGCTCAAGCCGGGAGACCGCCTCGTCCAGGGTGACCCTGACGAGCGGGTCCTCGACCACGGCGGCCGGGATCTCGCCCTGGGGATCGCGGAGCGCTGCCGCGAGTTTCTCCACCGTGGCCGACCGTTCGCAGAGGAGGTCGACTGCGAACCGGTAGAACTCGGTGGCCTTGAGAGTGATCGGTACTGCGTCGCTGAACTCGGGGTGTGCAGCAAGCTCACGTTCTACGGAGACGAGGTCGTCGTCAGAAGTGGACACTGAACCTCCTCGTGGAAAGGCCCGGCCGACGACAGATGAAACCCGGTGTGAACACGAATCGTCAAGCGTGCTATTCAGCCACTTCACTCCCTCTGAACGTCGCACGGTAGGCGCTCGGAGAGACCCCCAGAGCCTCATGCAGGTGCATACGGAATGAAGCGGACGTACCGAATCCGGCGTCCGATGCGATTCTGTCGACGGCCAGATCTGTCTCCTCCAGCAACTGCCGCGCCCGGTCGATGCGTTGGCGGGTGAGCCACTGCACCGGCGTGAGTCCGGTCTCCTCGCAGAAGCGGCGGGAGAGGGTGCGGGTGCTCATCGCGGCCCGGTCGGCGAGATCGCCGAGACTGATACGACGCCCGAGGTGCTCCAGCGCCCAGACGCGAGCCGGCCCGGTGGCCGAGGCGGGATCCGCGGTGACGGGACGCCGGATGAACTGGGCCTGGCCGCCTTCGCGGTGGGGCGGGACGACGGTGGAGCGGGCCACTTCGGCGGCGACCGCCGCACCGTGGTCGCCGCGGATCATGTGCAGGCACAGATCGATGCCGGAGGCCACTCCCGCCGAGGTCAGGACATTGCCGTCCTCGGTGTAGAGCACGTCGGGATCGACATCGACGGAAGGGTGCAGGCGGGCCAGATCGTCGGCCGAGCGCCAGTGGGTGGTGGCCCGTCTGCCGTCGAGGAAACCGGCGGCGGCCAGCACAAAAGATCCGGTGCAGATCGACGCGAGACGGGTGCCGGGCCGCATCCGGCCGAAGGCCTCCGCGAGCACGGCCGGGAGATGAGGTGCGGCACGCGGCTCGTAGTCCTCGTCCGATGCGGGGACCACCACCGTGTCCGCCTCGGCGAGCAGTTCGGGCCCATGGCTGACGTTGACGGTCACATCGGTGTCGGTACGGAGCTCGCCGGGTTGGACGGTGCAGGTCAGGACCTCGTACAGCCGCTTCCCCTGGGCCGATACCGCCTGTCCGAACAGCCGGTGGACGATGCCGAGTTCCATCGGCAGCAGACCGTGGCGGACGAGGACGGCGACCCGGTGGCGCCCGTCGGAAGCGAAAACACTCATGGCGAGATCCTTGCACATCATGTCTTTCTCGCCACTGGTTCGGCGTCCGTCGAGGTCGCAGGGTCGATGACATGGTTCTGACCGATACCCCCGTCACTCCCGCACGCCGTCCGCACGCCGCCTGGACGGTCGCCGCGGTGGCGGCGCTCGCCATCGTCGCCGCCGGCGCCTTCACCACCCTGGCCGGGCTGTTCGTCGATCCGCTGCGCCGCGAGTTCGGCTGGTCGCGCGGCTCCATCGGCTTCGCCTCCGCGGTGAGCATGGTGCTGTACGGACTCGTCGCACCCTTCGCTGCCGCGCTGATGGACCGCTTCGGGATGCGCAGGATCGTGGGCGGGGCACTGGTCGCAGCTGCCACCGGGGCGCTGCTCAGCACCGTCATGACGGCTCCCTGGATGTACGTCCTGACCTGGGGCGTCCTCGTCGGGCTCGGCTCCGGGGCGATGGCGCTGACCTTCGCCGCCACGGTGACCGCCCGCTGGTTCGTCGCCCGGCGGGGGCTCGTCAGCGGCGCCCTCACCGCCGCCGGGGTGTTCGGCCAGTTCGTCTTCCTGCCGCTGCTGTCCCGCGTGGTCGACGGGCACGGGTGGCGTACGGGGGCCGTGGTGCCCGCGCTGATGGCGCTCGCGGTGCTCCCGCTGGTGCTCGTACTGCTGCGGGACCATCCGGCCGATGCGGGTGTACGGGCCTATGGCGCACGGGAGTTCACCGCCCGGCCGCCGGCGGTGGCGGGCGCGGCGACCCGTACCGCACGCGTCCTCGCCAACGCCGTGCGGACCGCGCCCTTCTGGCTGCTCGCCGGGACCTTCGCCATCTGCGGCGCCTCGACCAACGGCGTCATGTGGACCCACTTCACCCCGGCCGCGCACGACCACGGGATGCCCGCCACCGTCGCGTCCTCACTGCTCGCGCTGATCGGCGTCTTCAATGTGGCGGGCACGGTCTTCTCCGGCTGGCTCACCGACCGCATCGACCCGCGCCGCCTGCTGGCCGTCTACTACGCGCTGCGGGGCGTGACGCTGCTGAGCCTTCCGATGCTGATGACGGCAAGCGTCAGCCCGCCGTTGGTGGCGTTCGTGGTGCTGTTCGGCCTGCTGGACGTGGCAACCGTCCCGCCGACGCTCGCGCTGTGCCGGGAGTTCTACGGCGAGGACAGTCCGGTCGTCTTCGGCTGGGTGTCGGCCGCGCACCAACTGGGCGCGGGACTGGCCGCGTTCGCGGGTGGTGCGACGCGGGACGCGTTCGGTTCGTACGACCTGGTGTGGGTGGCGATCGGGGCGGCGTGCGGGGCGGGCGCGCTGCTGTCGCTGGTGATCACCCGCCCCTGACCTCGGGGTCGAGGAAGGCGGCGACCGTACGGACGAACGCGCCCGCGCCGTCCATCCAGGGGAAGTGCGCCGCGCCCCGCTGGACGGCCGCTTCGCCGTGCGGGAAGAGCGCGGCAAGCTCTCGCGCGCGAGCGGCGCCCGGCTCGGAGTCCAGCTCGCCGGCCAGCACCAGAACCGGAACGTCCACGGCCGCGAGGGCGGCCACAGTGGCCGGCGGATCGAACGCGCCCTCGGCCCAGTACTGCGCACGGGCCTCCGCCCCGGCCCGTTCGGTGGCCGATCGCGCGGCCAGCTCCTGCGCCGCCGCGTCCCACGTTCCGTACGCCAAGGGTCTGATCGCGGCCCAGAGCTCCGGCGCGTCGCCGCCGTCCAGGAGCTTGTCGAGTGCGGTCCGTGCCGCGTCGTACCAGGGTTCGCCGCTGCGCAGCTCTGCCGCCGCGCGCCGCTCATCGTCGGTGATCACGATTCCGGCCGCCTGTGCGACGGGGGTGACGAGCGTGAGCGAACTCAGCCGCCCCGGGTGGCGGGCCGCGTACAGCAGGGAGAGGTCACCGGCCGCCGAATGGGCCAGCAGGTCGATCCGATCGAGGCCGAGATGCTCGCGCAGCGCCTCGACGTCGTGGACGAGACGGTCGCAGCGGTACGCAGACGGGTCGGCCGGGGCCGCGGAGTCGCCCGAGCCGCGCAGATCCAGGAGCACCAGCTGCCGGTGCGCGGTGAGGCCGCCCAGGTCGCCGAAGTAGGCGGAGGCACGCAGCGGGCCGCCGGGCAGGCACACCAGCGGGGGCCCCTCGCCTTTGAGGTGGTAGGCGAGCTCGGTCCCGTCGTGCGCGCTGAACTTCGGCATGCACACGATCCTCACCGTTTGCCGCCGTTCCCGGCAATCCGTTCCGCGCCTGGTGAACACCGGTCCTGCCACATCTCTTGACCCGTCCGCGCTCCCCTGGATTACTGATCTAGAGCACAACGACCGAATGATCGGTCGTCCGATTGAGGCGGGAGTCACCCCAATGTCACCTTTGCTGGACGCGGTGGAACGGCTGAGCCGCGAGGAGCTCGAGTCGCTCCAGATCGAGCGCCTGCGCACCTCGTTGCAGCACGCGTACGACCATGTCGCCTTCTACCGGGACGCCTTCGACAAGGCGGGGGTGGGACCCGGCGACTGCCGGACGCTCGCGGATCTCGCGCGCTTCCCGTTCACCGTGAAGGCGGATCTGCGCGACAACTACCCCTTCGGGATGTTCGCCGTACCGCAGCAGGACGTACGCCGTATCCACGCCTCCAGCGGGACCACCGGCCGCCCGACCGTCGTCGGGTACACCGAGCGCGACATCGACACCTGGGCGGACGTCGTGGCCCGTTCCATCCGCGCGGCGGGCGGGCGGCCGGGCCACAAGGTCCATGTGGCGTACGGGTACGGGCTGTTCACCGGCGGGCTCGGGGCGCACTACGGCGCGGAGCGGCTCGGGTGCACGGTGATCCCCGCCTCCGGCGGCATGACAGTGCGCCAGGTGCAGCTGATCCAGGACTGCAAGCCCGACATCATCATGGTCACGCCGACGTACATGCTCACGCTCCTCGACGAGTTCGAGCGGCAGGGCATCGATCCCCGTACGACCTCGCTCAAGGTGGGAATCTTCGGCGCGGAGCCGTGGACCGAGGCGATGCGCACCGAGATCGAGGAGCGCTTCGCCATCGACGCCGTGGACATCTACGGGCTTTCGGAGGTCATGGGTCCGGGTGTCGCCCAGGAGTGCGTGGAGACGAAGGACGGGCTCCACATCTGGGAGGACCACTTCTACCCGGAGATCGTCGACCCGCTCACCGGCGAAGTGCTGCCGGACGGGGAGCGCGGCGAGCTGGTGTTCACCTCGCTCACCAAGGAGGCGATGCCCGTGATCCGTTACCGGACAAGGGACTTGACGCGGCTGCTGCCGGGTACGGCGCGGGCGTTCCGGCGGATGGAGAAGGTGACCGGGCGCAGTGACGACCTGGTGATCGTGCGCGGGGTGAACCTCTTCCCCACCCAGGTCGAGGAGATCGTGCTGCGTACGCCGGCGCTCTCCGCGCACTTCCAGCTGCACCTGACGCGCGAGGGCCGGATGGACGAGCTGACCGTACGGGCGGAGGCGCGCCCGGACGCCACCGCGGAGGACCGGGCTGCTGCGGCCCGCTCGGTCGCGGCGGCCGTCAAGGAGTCGATCGGGGTGACGGCCGCGGTCGAGGTGGTCGACCCCGAGTCGCTGGAGCGCTCGGTGGGCAAGTTCAGGCGGATCGTGGATCTGCGAAACGGTCCCGCAGCTCGCGCTTGAGGATCTTCCCGCTGGCGTTGCGCGGCAGCTCGTCCACGAACAGGATCCTCTTGGGGGCCTTGAAGTGGGCGAGCTTCTCGCGTGCGTGCTCCAGGAGTTGCTGCTCGGTGACCGCCTCGCCGGCAACCACGACCGCGGTGACGGCCTCGATCCACCGTGCGTCGGGCAGACCGATCACCGCGGCCTCGGCGACCGCGGGATGGGTGTAGAGCGCGTCCTCGACCTGGCGGGAGGCGACCAGGACGCCACCGGAGTTGATGACGTCCTTCACCCGGTCGACGACGGTGAAGTACCCCTCGGTGTCGCGTACCGCGAGGTCGCCCGAGTGGAACCAGCCGTCCCGGAACGCCTCCGCCGTCTCCTGCGGCTTGTCCCAGTAGCCCTCGCACAACTGCGGTGAGCGGTAGACCACTTCGCCCGCCGTCCCGTCCGGGGCGTCCTGGCCGTTCTCGTCGACGACCTTCGCCTCGACGAAGAGGACGGGCCGCCCGCAGGAGTCCATGCGCCCGGCGTGCTCGTCGGGCCCGAGCACGGTGGCGAGCGGCCCGATCTCGCTCTGCCCGAAACAGTTGTAGAAGGCGAGCGCGGGCAGGCGCTCGCGCAGCCGCTCCAGGACAGGTACGGGCATGATCGACGCCCCGTAGTACGCCTTGCGCAGCCCGGTCAGGTCACGGCTCGCGAAGTCGGGGCGGTTCGACAGGCCGATCCAGACGGTGGGCGGTGCGAAGAGGCTGTCGGCGCGGCCCGTCTCGACGAGGTCGAAGATCTGCGCGGCGTCGGGCGCGTCGAGGAGGGTGTTCTCCGCGCCGACCGCGAGGTAGGGCAGCAGGAAGACATGCATCTGGGCGGAGTGGTAGAGCGGCAGGGAGTGGACGGGCCGGTCGCTCTCGCGCAGGTCGAGGGCCGTGATGGCGCTGACGTACTCGTGGACGAGCGCCCGGTTGGTCATCATGGCGCCCTTCGGCAGCGCCGTGGTGCCCGAGGTGTAGAGCAGCTGGACCAGGTCCTCCGCCCCCGGCTCGACGGCCGCGGTGAAGTCCCGGGGCGTCGCCAGCTCCGTCAGCAGCGAGCCCTCGCCGTCGCGCAGCAGCCGTACGGCGAACTCCCCGGGGATGCGGTCCGCGAGGTCAGGGTCGGTCAGGACCAGGGTGCTGCCCGACTGGCCGAGGATGTACGCGAGGTCCTCGCCGGTGAGGTTCTGGTTCACGGGTACATGGACGAGTCCGGCCCGTGCGCAGGCGAGGAAGCCGATCAGATACGCGTCCGAGTTGTGGCCGTAGGAGGCGACGCGGTCACCGGGGCGCAGGGCGTGCTCCGAGGTGAGCACGGCCGCCGCGGTGGTGACGGCCTCGTCGAGGCCGGCGTACGTCCAGGAGCGGTCCGCGTACCGCAGGGCGGTGCGCCCGGGGGCGCGGCGCGCGCTGCGGCGCAGGACGGAGTCGACGGTACTGCTGCGTACACCGGTCATGGCGTGATCCTGCGGTCCGGCGGATGGCAGGTCAAGGGACGGATACCGGCCGGGATGTTGACAGGCCCGCGCCTCTGGTGGATGAGTGACGGACGGCATCCCGTGTGCCGAACGCAATCACCTTGTGCACCAGCCCAGTTGGGAGCAACGTTGCCCCTCCGTAGCCGTCTGAGACATCTCGCCGTCGCCGGAATCGCGCTGCTGACCGCCACCGCGTCGCTGCCGCCCGCAGCGGCCGCGCAGTCGCACGGTGACCACCGTCCGCACGACGGCAAACTGTCGGCCGTCATCCGCTACACCGAGTACGGCATCCCGCACATCGTCGCCAAGGACTACGCGAACCTCGGCTTCGGCAACGGCTGGGCGCAGGCCGCCGACCAGGTCTGCACGCTCGCGAGCGGGTATGCGACCGTACGCGGCGAGCGCTCGCGCTGGTTCGGCGCCGACGGGGTGCCGGACGGCTCGCTGTCGTCCGCCACCAAGAACATCACCAGCGATCTGTACTTCCGCGGAGTACGCGACAGCGGCACGGTGGAAAGACTCCTCAAGACGCCCGCACCGGCGGGACCGAGCCGCGACGTCAAGGAGACGATGCGCGGTTTCGCGGCCGGGTACAACGCCTGGCTGAAGCAGAACCGCATCACCGACCCCGCCTGCGCGGGAGCGCCCTGGGTGCGCCCGGTGACCGAACTGGACGTCGCTTCACAGGGGTTCGCGCTCTCGGTGCTCGGCGGCCAGGGGCGCGGCGTGGACGGCATCACGGCCGCACAGCCCCCGACGGCGGCCTCCCCCGGGGCGAAGACCGCCACCGATCCGGCGGAGGCGGCCCGCGAGCTGTTCCGTACGGACAACGGGGCCATGGGCTCCAACGCGGTCGCCTTCAGCGGGGCCACCACCGCGAACGGGCGCGGGCTGCTCCTCGGCAACCCGCACTACCCGTGGCAGGGCGGGCGCCGCTTCTGGCAGTCGCAGCAGACCATCCCGGGTGAACTGAACGTCATGGGCGGCTCGCTGCTGGGCTCGACGACCGTCTCCATCGGACACACCTCCTCCGTGGCGTGGAGCCATACGGTCGCCACCGGCACCACGCTCAATCTGCACCAGCTGACCGTCGACCCGGCCGATCCGACCGCGTACCTCGTGGACGGGAAGGCGGAGAAGATGACGCGGCGCACGGTCACCGTCCCCGTGAAGGACGGGCAGCCCGTGACGCGGACGCAGTGGTGGACCCGGTACGGTCCGATCGTCACCTCGCTCGGCGCGGGGCTGCCGCTGCCCTGGACGAAGACGACGGCGTACGCGCTGAACGACCCGAACGCGGTCAACCTCCGTGCCTCGGACACCGCGCTCGGCTTCAGCAAGGCGCGCTCGACCGCCGAGATGACGGCCGTACTGCGCCGTACACAGGGTCTGCCATGGATCAACACGATCGCCGCGGACTCCTCGGGGCACTCGCTCTACACGCAGTCGCAGGTGCTGCCGCGCATCACCGACGACCTCGCCCAGCGCTGCTCGACGCCGCTCGGCAGGGCGACCTACCCGTCTTCGGGGCTCGCCGTGCTGGACGGTTCGCGGAGCGACTGCGCTCTCGGCTCGGACCCGGACGCGGTGCAGCCGGGGATCTTCGGACCGTCCAGGATGCCGGCGCTGAAGGACGCTCCGTACGCGGAGAACTCCAACGACAGCGCCTGGCTCACCAATGCGGACCGCCCGCTGACCGGTTACGAGCGGGTCTTCGGCACCATCGGGACTCCGCGCTCGATGCGTACGCGCGGTGCGATCCAGGACGTGTCGGCGATGGCTGCGCAGGGCGGTCTGAAGGTGGCCGATCTGCAGAAGCAGCAGTTCGCCGACCGGGTGCCCGCCGCGGATCTGGCGGCCGCCGATACGGCGAAGGCCTGTGCCGCTCTGCCCGTGGGCGGCGCGGCCGACCTGTCCGAGGCCTGCGGGGTGCTGGCGCGCTGGGACCGGAAGGTGAACACCGACAGTCGTGGGGCGCTGCTCTTCGACCGCTTCTGGCGCAAGCTCCTGGCGAGCGCCACGCCGGCCGATCTGTGGAAGGTGCCGTTCGATCCGGCGGATCCGGTGCGTACCCCGAACACGCTCAACACGGCCGCGCCCGCGTTCGCCAAGGCGCTCACCGATGCGGTGTCCGAGCTGAGGGCGGCCGGGATCGCGCTGGACTCGCCGCTGGGCGAGCACCAGTTCGTCGTACGGAACGGACAGCGCATCCCCGTCCCCGGCGGCACCGAATCGCTGGGCATCTGGAACAAGGTCGAGGGCGTGTGGGACGCGGCCGCCGGCGGCTATGCCGAAGTCTCGACCGGTTCGAGCTACATCCAGGCGGTCGGCTGGGACGGCAGCCGCTGCCCGGTGGCGCGCACCCTCCTCACGTACAGCCAGTCGTCGAACCCGAACTCGTCCCACTTCAGCGACCAGACCGAGCTCTTCTCTGGCAGCCGCTGGGTGACCGAGCGGTTCTGCGAGAAGGACATCCTCACCTCGCCGAAGCTGCGGGTGGTGTTCGTCAGGGGCTGACGGCGAAGAACACGAAGGCGGCGAAGATCGCCAGGTGCACGCCGCCCTGCACGAGAGTGGCCCGGCCGGGCACGACGGTCAGGACGCCGACCATCACGGTGAGCGCGAGCAGCACCATGTGGGTGGCGTCCAGACCCATCGTGAGGGGCCCGGAGAGCCAGATGGTCGCCAGGGCGATGGCGGGGATCGTGAGTCCGATGCTCGCCATCGCCGAGCCGAAACCGAGGTTGATGCTGGTCTGCACGCGTTCGCGGCGGGCCGCCCGTACGGCGGCCAGAGTCTCGGGCGCCAGGACGAGCAGGGCGATGATGACGCCGACGACCGCATGGGGCAGTCCGGCCGACTCGACGCCCCGCTCAATGGTCGGCGAGACCGCCTTGGCGTTGCCGACGACGGCGATGAGCGCGATCAGGAGCAGGCCCAGACTGGCCAGGGCCGCGTTCTTGGTGGGCGGCTCGGCGTGCTCGTCGGGGTCCTGGATCTCGCCTTCCTGGGTGACGGGGAGGAAGTAGTCGCGGTGGCGGATGGTCTGTACGGCGACGAAGAGCCCGTAGACACAGAGCGAGGCGACCGCGGCGAAAGCGAGCTGGGGGCCGGTGAACTCCGGGCCCGGCTTGGTGGTCGTGAACGTCGGCAGGACAAGGGTGAGCGTCGCGAGGGTGGCGACGCAGGCGAGCAGCGTGCCGGACCCCTCGGGATTGAAAACCGCCACACCGCTGCGCACCGCGCCCACCAGGAGCGAGAGGCCGACGATGCCGTTGCAGGTGATCATGACGGCGGCGAAGACGGTGTCGCGGGCGAGTGAGGAGTACTTGGAGCCGCCGTCGGCCATCAGAGTGACGATGAGCGCCACTTCGATGACGGTGACGGCGACGGCCAGGACCAGCGATCCGAAGGGCTCACCGACCTTGTGGGCAATCACCTCGGCGTGATGCACGGCGGCCATGACCGCGCCCGCCAGGCAGAGGGAGACCACGACGACGGCGAAGGCGGGCAGGTCGCGGCCCCATGCGAAGACAAGGGCGATCACCGCGACGACCGGCACCCAGGTGGTCCACTGCCGTGTGAGCGATGCCATGCCGGTGCCCGTACTCATGCGGCTCACGCTGCCAGAGCGGGCGGCGGGGCGCGCGCGCTGGTGCGCCAACGGTGTCCCTTCAAGCCCGTCCGGCAATTGAGGACAAGTTGAAGCCCGTCGAGGGGGTCCCCCTGCTCCTTAAGAGCTTGGGGGCGATCGAGGACAAGCGACCGGAGGTCGCGTACGGTCCCGCCCGAGCAGCCCCGGGCTACAGCGCCCTCTCGTGTCCCTCCCAGTACGGGTCGCGCAGCCGCCGCTTATAGAGCTTGCCGTTGGGGTCGCGGGGCATCGTCTCGATGAAGTCGACGCTCTTGGGACGCTTGTAGCCGGCCAACTGCTGCTCGCAGTGGGCCAGGATCGCGGCGGCGAGCGCGTCCCCGGGCAGCTGTCCCTCGGCGGGTTCGATGACCGCCTTCACCTCCTCGCCCCACTCGGCGTGCGGGATGCCGAAGGCGGCGGCGTCGGCCACGGCGGGGTGGGTGAGCAGCGCGGACTCTATCTCGGCGGGGTAGATGTTGACCCCGCCCGAGATGATCATGTCGATCTTGCGGTCGCGGAGGAAGAGATAGCCGTCCTCGTCGAGCAGTCCCAGGTCGCCGACGGTGAAGAAGTCGCCGATCCGGTTCTTCTGCGTCTTGGACTCGTCCTTGTGGTAGCTGAAGCCGCCGGTCGACATCTTCATGTAGACGGTGCCCAGCTCACCCGGCGGCAGCCGGTTTCCGTCGTCGTCGAAGACGGCGAGCTCGCTGATGGGCCAGGCCTTGCCGACGGTGCCCGGCTTCTTCAGCCAGTCCTCGGCGGTGGCGAAGGCCCCGCCGCCCTCGCTGGCCGCGTAGTACTCCTCGACGCAGGTGCCCCACCAGTCGATCATCCGTCGTTTGACGTGGTCGGGGCAGGGCGCTGCGCCGTGGATGGCGTGGCGCATCGACGACACGTCGTACCGCCCCTTCGTCTCGTCGGGCAGCGCGAGGAGGCGGTGGAACTGGGTCGGGACCATGTGGGTGTGCGTGCAGCGGTGGGCGTCGATGACGCGCAGCATCTCCTCGGGCGACCACTTGTCCATCAGGACGACGGGGTGCCCGATGTGCAGGGCGGCGCCCGCGAACTGGAGGACGGCCGTGTGGTAGAGCGGCGAGCAGACCAGATGCACGTTGTCGTCGAAGGGCTTGACGCCGAAGATCGCGAGGAAGCCGCCGAGGTAGGACTCCTCGGGGAGCTTGCCGGACAGCGGGCGGCGGATGCCGCGCGGGCGCCCGGTCGTACCCGAGGTGTAGTTCATGACCCAGCCGAGGGTCCGGTCCTCGGGCACGGACTCCGGCTGTCCGTCGAGGAGTTGGCCGTACGGAAGGAACCCGGGCAGCGTCCCCACGGCATAGCGGTGGCTCGCGGGGAGTTTCGCCTCGTCGGCCGCGTGCGTGGCGGCTTCGGCGAAGCGCTCGTGGGCGATGATGACCTTGGCGCCGGAGTCGGCGACGATCCAGGCGATCTCGGGGCCGACGAAGTGGTGGTTGACCGGGACCAGATAGAAGCCCGCCTGGGACGCGGCGAGGTAGGCGGTGAAGAACTCGACGCTGTTGGGCAGGACGACGGCAAAGGCGTCACCGCGCTCCAGGCCCGCGGCGCGCAGTCCGTGGACGAGCTGGTTGACGGCTCCGTGGAGACGTCCGGCCGTCCACTCCTCCCCGTCGGGGGCGATGAGTACCGTGCGGTCGGGGTCTGCGGTGGCCTGGGCCCAGAATCCGTTGGGGGGCTGGTTCACGGTCACTGGCTCCTTCCGGCGATGCGGTTGATGCGGTCCACTGCGCGCTCGAATCCGCGCGTCAGGTCGTCGAAGACCGCCTGGACGCTGCGTTCGGAGTTCATCCGGCCGACGATCTGGCCGACGGGGGTGCCGAGCAGCGGCTCGACTTCGTGCTTCTGGATGCGGGACACCGCTTCGGCGACGAGGAGACCCTGCAGCGGCATGGGCAGGGTGCCGGGGCCGCTGGGGTCGTCCCAGGCGTCCGTCCACTCGGTGCGCAGCTGGCGGGCGGGTTTGCCGGTGAGGGCGCGCGAGCGCACGGTGTCGCCGGAGCCTGCCGCGAGGAGTTTGGCGGTGAGCGCGCGGGAGTGCATCTCGGCCTCGGTGGTGGTGAGCCAGAGCGAGCCGAGCCAGACGCCCTGGGCGCCGAGCGCGATCCCGGCGGCGATCTGCTCGCCGCTGCCGATGCCGCCTGCGGCCAGGACCGGCAACGGGCCCACCGCGTCGACGACTTCGGGGGTGAGGACCATGGAGGCGATCTCGCCGGTGTGGCCGCCGGCTTCGTACCCCTGGGCGACGACGATGTCGATGCCCGCCTCGGCGTGCCGCTTCGCGTGCTTGGCGCTGCCCGCGAGGGCGGCGACAAGGACGTTCTGCGCGTGGGCTCGTTCGACGACGTCGGCGGGCGGTGAGCCGAGCGCGTTGGCGAGCAGTTTGATGGGGTAGTCGAACGCGACGTCGAGCTGGTTGCGGGCGACCTGCTCCATCCATCCGGTGATGCGCCAGCCGGAGGCCTCGCCCTCGGCGAGGTGTGGGACGCCGTACTTGGCGAGGGTCTCCTGGACGAACTGGCGGTGCCCTTCCGGGATCATCGCCTCGACCTCGGCCTCGGTCACCCCCTCGACCTTCTTGGCGGGCATGACGACATCGAGGCCGTACGGCAGTCCGCCGGTGTTCTCCTGCATCCAGTCCAGGTCGCGTTTGAGGTCGTCGGGGGCGGTGTAGCGGACCGCTCCGAGTACGCCGAATCCCCCGGCTCTGGTGATGGCCGCGGCCACCGCCGGGAAGGGCGTGAAGCCGAAGATGGCGTGCTCGATCCCCAGTTTCTTGCTCAGCTCCGTCTCCATGGCCCGCAGGATGCCGCAGCGGGACGGACGAGGGAAGAGATTTTCTGATGCAGTGTCAGATTCTTTGCCCTGGTTGACACCGCACGCCCCCTGCAAGAAAGTTTCACCCGTGGCCCATGTTGCAGGAAGTTACTTTCAGCGGTGTTGGCCTCACAAGGTGGTCCGGACGGCCGCACCGGCCTGCTCGATCGGCCGGGGGTCCGGGGGTCGTCCCCCGGGAAGGCACAGCAGAGAGGGTGGCTCATGGACGAGAGCGGCGCGGCGGACAGAGGCATCAGCCGGCGCGGTCTTGGCAGGACGGTGCTGGCACTGGGCGGGGCGCTCACCTTCACCTCGCTCCCGGCAGGCCCCGCGATGGCACGGTCCGGGGCGGGCGGCCGTACGACACTGCGGCACGGGAGCGCCGAACAGGCGGGGCTGCTGCCGGAGCATCTTGAGCAACTCGTCGCGGACGCGGAGCGCTATCTCGGCCCCTCCCCCAAGCACCCCTGGTACGCGGGCGCGGTGCTGCTGGCCGGGCGGGGTGGAACCGTGGCACTGCACCACCCGATCGGCAAGGCGGTGCGCTACGCGGCGTACGACGAGAAGACCGACACCGGGGTGGAGTTCCCCGCGGAGCAGCAGATCGCGGCGGAGCGGGACACGGTCTACGACCTGGCGTCCGTCTCCAAGCTCTTCACCTCGCTGCTCGCGGTGCAGCAGATCGAGCGGGGCGCGCTGGAGCTGGAGGCAAAGGTGGCCTCGTATCTGCCGGAGTTCGCGGGCGGCGGGAAGCAGGACGTGACCGTACGGCACCTGCTCACGCACACCTCGGGGTTCGTCGCCTGGATCCCGCTGTACAAGGCGACGACCCACCAGGGGCAGCTCCAACTCCTCTGGGACCAGCCGCTGCTGAACCCGGCGGGGACCAAGTACCTCTACTCCGACCTCAATCTGATCTCCCTGCAGCTGGTCCTGGAGAAGATCACCGGTCGCACCTTGGATGCCCTGCTCCACGACGAGATCACTGCTCCGCTCGGGATGCACCGCACTCGCTACAACCCGCCCGCCTCCTGGAAGCCGAATATCGCCGCCACCGAGGACGCCCGGCTGCCCTGGTCGGGTCTTGAGCGCGGTCTGGTGTGGGGCGAGGTGCACGACGAGAACGCGTACGGCTTCGGCGGGATCGCGGGCCACGCCGGGGTGTTCTCCTGCGCCTGGGACCTGGCGGTGCTGGCAAGGACGCTGCTCAACGGCGGCGCGTACGGCAGGGCCAGGATCCTGCGCCCCGAGTCGGTGGAGCTGATGTTCACCGACTTCAACACCGCCTTCCCCGGCGACGAGCACGGTCTGGGCTTCGAGCTCTACCAGCACTGGTACATGGGGGCGATGGCCACTCCGCACACCGCGGGCCACACCGGATTCACCGGGACCAGCCTGGTGCTCGATCCGACGACCGACACGTTCCTGATCGTGCTGGGCAACTCGGTCCACCCCGTGCGCACCTGGCGCTCGGGCAGCGCCCCGCGGGTGGCCACGGCCACCGACCTGGCGCGCGCGGTTCCGGTACGACCCGCCCACGGCCGCACGGCGTGGTTCTCCGGAATGGCGAGTGCGACGACGGCCACGCTCACCCTGCCCTCGTTCACCCTGCCCGCACCGACCGGCGCCTCGGAGATTCCGCGGCTGCGGTGTTCCGTGTGGTGGGACACCGAGCCGGGCTCCGACTTCCTCTTCCTGGAGGCGTCGGCAGACGGCGGGAGCAGCTGGCAGCCCGCGCCCTTCAGCACGGTGACCGGCAAGCAGGATGCGCAGACGCACCCGGCCGGTTCGGCGAGCGGTTGGTCGGGGCGCGTCTGGCACCGGCTCGACGCGGATCTGACGGCCTGGCGCGGCAAGGAGGTCCGGCTGCGCTGGCGGTACGCGACCGATCAGCTGTACGTCGGGCGCGGGGCGTACGTCGACGGGATCCGGGTCACGGACGGCCGCCGTACGGTCTTCGACGAGTCCCGGTCGGCCGACGCTGCCCGTATCGAGGCATCGGGCTGGGCCCCGTCGGCCGACTGAGCTCCTCAGCCCGGAAGCTGAAGAGGCGCGGTCGACGCGCGCACGACCAGCCGCGGCCGGATCAGCAGTGACCGTCCGGCCGCGGGCGCCGATTCGATACGGGCCCTCAGCTGCTGGAAAGTCTCGGCGGCCATCTCCGGCAGCGGCTGACGCACGGTGGTCAGCGGCGGCTCGAACATGTCGGCCAGCAGAATGTCGTCGAAGCCGACCACCGAGACGTCCCGGCCCGCGACGAGTCCCGCGTCCCTGACGCCACGGCAGATGCCGATGGCGCACATGTCGTTGATCGCGACGAACGCCGTGGGCGGTTCCGGCAGGGCGAGGAGCTCGCGCGCCGCGCTGCGGCCGAGCTCCGCGGACTCCTTGTCGCCGAACTCGCTGGCCGCAGCGCCGGGCCAGACGATCCCCTCGGCCGGGTCGATCCCCGCCTCCTCCAGCGCGGCCCGGAAGCCGCGCAACCGCTCCCTGCGGTTGACGCTGTTGACCGACCCGGAGACGAACGCCAGCCTGCGGTGGCCCAGTTCGAGGAGATGGCGGGTCGCGAGCTCCGCGCCCATCGCGTTGTCCACGCTGATGCTGGAAAGCGAGGCCGGATCGCCGGCCTGGGCGGTCCGGTCGAAGGCGACCATCTTCAGCCCCCGCTTGAGCAGCGGTGCGACATGGTCGAGCGAGGGCAGCGAGGAGCAGAGCACGACGCCGCTGACGCCGTCCGCGAGGAGCTCCTCCCCGTACTTCAGCTCCCTGGCCGGATCGCGCTCGCTGTTGCACAGCAGTACGTGATATCCCTCGGCCAGCGCGATGGCCTCCAGCTCCCGCGCCAGAGCCCCCCAGAAGGGGTTGGCCACGGACGGCACGATGAGACCGATGACCTTGATGCGGCCGGTGCGGAGCATCCGGGCGGCACGGTTGGGCCGGTAGCTGAGGGTCTCTATCGCCTGCTCGACGCGGGCGAGCGTGGCCGGCTGCATCCGTTCGACGCGTCCGTTGAGGACGTTGGAGACCGTGCTCGCGGACACCCCCGCGGCCTCCGCGACCTGATGGATCGTTGCCCCGCTCATGCCACCTCCGGTTCGACCTGCTCGTATGACGATCAGTGTACCGATTTACTGAACCCGCTGTACCCGTACACCAGTTAACTTCCCTGAAAAATTCATGTGCACCAGCTGTTGACGCCTGTTCCGGGGCTCGCCTAGCTTCAGTGCATCGATTTACCAGCACTTCCCATCCATGGCCGGGACTTCATCGCTGGATCGATCCACCAGCCCACCATCCCCAAGGGGTGTCCCATGGAACTCAAACGACGATCGGTGCTCGCCGCCCTCGGCGCGGGTACGGCCGCCGCCCTCACCGGCTGCGGCAGCGGCGCCTCCGCCGACGGCGGTTCGGCCGACGGACCCGCGAAGGGTGAGATCACGCTGCTCACCCCCATCTACGAAAAGGCGGACGGGAAGAAGCTCCTCGAACAGGACATCATCGGCGGCTTCCACAAGAAGTATCCGGATGTGAAGGTGACCGTCGACTACACGACGTACACCCAGCTCAACGAGAAGATCACCACCGCGATGGCGGGCGGGCTGCTGCCCGACGTGATGATGATGGGCGTCGGCTGGATCCCTCCGTTCGCCGCCAAGAAGGCGATCGCCGAGCTGCCGGAGTCACTGGCCGCGGCGCACGACTACGAGAAGCGGGTCCTCGAACCGTCCCGGTACGACGGCAGGCTCTACGCGCTGCCGGTCGTCCTGGACACCCGGATCGTCGTGTACCGCAAGGACCACTTTGCCGAGGCGGGCATCAAGAAGACCCCGGCGAACTGGACCGAACTGCGGGCCATGGCCAAGCAGTTGACCACGAAGGGACGGATCGGTTTCGACCCGTTCTCCGCCGAACTGCGGCAGGTCTGGGAGACCTTCCTCTTCGCCAACGGCGGCTCTCTGTTCAGCGACGACGGCAAGAAGGTCCTGTTCAACGACACACGCGGGGTCGAGGCGCTGCAGTTCTTCAAGGACCTGATCGCCGACGGCAGCGCCGACTACACGAAGAAGACCGAGCTCGGCGCCCCCACGAACGTCCAGACGGGCAAGGCCTCGATGATGGTGACGACGAGCGCACTCTGGAAGCAACTGCAGGACCAGAAGCCCGAGTTGCTGGAAGGCGACACGCTGGGCGCCTTCGTCCTCGCGAACCGCAGGCCGGCCATGCTGCAGGGCGGCACCCTGGTCACCCAGTCCGCACGCAGCAAGCATCCCGCCGCGGCCCGTGCGTTCGTCGAGTATCTGGCGAGCCCTGAGTCCATCCTGGGCGCGGCCAAGCAGCGCGGTTCGGTGCCCGGTATGCGCGATCTGGGTGCGGCAGGGACCGCGTACACCAAGGAGAACGAGTTCGTCGATCTCTCCCTGAAGAACCTGGGCAACGCCTGCTCCGAGGGCGGAACCGCCGCCTGGATGGAGATCCGCGAGAAGATCAAGCCCACGCTGGAGCCTGCGATCGTGGGCGGCCAGTCCGCGGCGAAGGCCATAGCCGAGCTCGGCAAGCTCGCCGAGGCCGCCATCGCGCGGATGTGAGGGCACGTCATCGTGGGAACCGTATCCGCACTGAAATCGCGGCCGATCGCGCCGCCCTCCACCCCTGGTTCCGCTCCCCCGCGGCGTGCTCCGCGGGCCGGTGGCCCCGGCCGCAAGCGGCGCAGGGCCGGCTGGCTGATGGTGGCGCCCGCGCTGCTGCACGCGGCGCTCTGGATCGGGCTGCCGGTCGTCGCATCGGTCGCGCTCGCCTTCACCAAGTACGACGTGCTCAGCGCCCCGCAGTTCATCGGCCTCGACAACTTCCGGGAGATGCTCGACGACGCGGTCTTCCGCAAGTCGATCTGGAACACCGTCGTCTACACCTTCTTCACCGTGCCTGTCGGAATGCTGCTCGGCCTGCTCCTTGCCATGGCCCTGCACACCGGGCTCAAGGCGCGCGGCATCTTCCGCACCGCGGTCTTCCTGCCACAGGTGACGGCGACCGTGGCGATCGCCCTGGTCTGGCTCTGGATCTACAACCCGGGCAACGGCCTCTTCAACTCCGTGCTCAGCATCTTCGGGATCCACGGCCCGGCCTGGCTGCTCTCCACGTCCTGGTCGATGCCGTCGGTGATCCTGGTCGGTATCTGGCAGGGCATCGGCATGAAGATGCTCATATACCTCGCCGCCCTGCAGTCGCTGCCGAAGGAGCTGTACGAGGCGGCATCCGTGGACGGCGCCTCGCGGGTGCGCCAGTTCTTCTCCCTCACGCTGCCACTGCTGAAGCCGGCCACCTTCTTCGTCCTGATCACCTCGATGATCAATGCCTTCCAGTCCTTCGACCAGATCTACGTCCTCACCGACGGGGGTCCGGCGAACAGCACCACGATGATGACGTTCGAGATCTACAAGTCCGCCTTCCGGGAGTTCCGCGTCGGCTACGCCTGCGCCCAGTCGCTGGTGCTCTTCGCGCTGCTGCTGGCCTTCACCCTGGTCAACCGGCGGATGATGGGAGGCACCCGTGGCCACAGCTGAGCTCAACAAAGGCGAGCTGCTGAGGGGCACGCACAAGCCGGTGAACTGGGGACGGATCGCGCTCTACGCCGTCCTGACGCTGGTCTCGCTGCTGATGGTCGTGCCGTTCGTCTGGATGATCCTCACCTCGCTGAAAACGCCGGCCGAGATCGCCTCGCCGGACGCCGGACTGCTGCCCGCCCACTGGGAGTTCAGCAACTACGTGGAGGCCTTCAAGGCCGCACCGTTCGCCACGTACGCCCGCAACAGTTTCATCATCGCGATGAGCCACACGCTGATCAACGTCGTCGTGGCGTCGATGGCGGGTTACGCACTGGCCCGGATCAAGTTCCGCGGCAGCGACCTCATCTTCTACTGCTTCGTCGGCGCGCTGATGATCCCCACGTACACCAAGGTGCTCCCCGAGTTCCTGATCGTCCGCTTCATGCCGCTGGCCGGCGGCAACGACCTGTTCGGGCAGGGCGGCAGCGGCTGGCTCGACACCTGGTGGGCACTGATCGTGCCGGGGGCGGTGACGCCCTTCGCCGTCTTCCTCTTCCGTCAGTTCTATCTGGACCTCCCGGTGGAGCTGGAGGAGGCCGCCCGGCTCGACGGGCTCGGCGAGTTCCGTATCTACGCACAGATCATGACTCCCCAGGTGAAGCCGGCGCTGACCACGGTCGCGCTGCTGACCTTCGAGTCCTCGTGGAACAACTTCCTGTGGCCACTGCTGGTCACGCACACCGACAGCCTCCGGGTGATCCAGGTCGGGCTCTCCGTCTTCAAGACCGAGAACGGCACCCAGTGGCACTACCTGATGGCGGGCACCACGCTCGCCACCCTCCCCATGGTCGTCCTCTTCCTCATCGGCCAGCGCTATTTCGTGCAGGGCTTCGCCACCGCGGGTCTCAAGTGACCCGTTCATGAAAGGGCTTCACCCCATGTCTGCTGATCTCAACGGTTCCCGCGCACTGGTGACGGGTGCGGCCCACGGCATAGGCCGGGCCATCGCGATCGCGCTCGCCGCCGCGGGAGCCGATGTCGCCGTGCACTTCAACAGCTCGGCCGAGGAGGCCGGGGAGACGGTATCCGCGATCGAGACGCTCGGCGGGCGCGCGAAGGCGTTCCGCGCCGACGTCACCGTGACCGGCGAGGTCGACCGCCTGGTCGAGGAGGCGACCGGATTCCTCGGCGGGCTCGACGTCCTGGTCTGCAACGCCGGGCACCTCATCGGCCGGGCCACGGTCGAGGAGATGACGGACGACCACTTCGGCCGGGTGCTCGATGTCAATCTCACCGCCACGTTCCGCACCTGCCGCGCCGCGCTCCCCCATCTGCGCGAGTCCGCTGCCGGGCGCATCATCACCATGTCCTCGCTGGCCGCCCACAACGGCGGCGGCCCGGGATCGGTCGCGTACGCGGCGGCCAAGGCCGGTGTCCGGGGCTTCACCAAGGGGCTCGCGAAGGAGGTCGGCGGGGCGGGGATCACGGTGAACGCGGTCGCGCCCGGCTTCATCCGGGGCACCGCCTTCCACAACACGTTCACCGCCCCCGAGGCCCAGACGGCGATGGCCGCGGGCATCCCGGTCGGCCGGGCCGGCACGCCCGAGGACGTGGCGGCCGCGGTCGTCCACCTGGCCTCGCCCGCCGCCGGTTTCCTCAACGGGACCACCGTGGACATCGACGGTGGCGTATGGCCGCGCTGAGGACGATCCCGCGCGAGCGGGGCGGCTGGTGGCACGCGTACGTGTGCCCGGCCCACGGAGTCGAACTCGACCACGGCGACCCGCTCGGCGGGGTCTTCCCGGAAGGCGGCGCGCGCTGCTCGTACGGCTGCCGGGTCGAAACCGAGGCGGTGCGCGGCGCCTGGCTCGTCCTGTCCCACCAGGCCTGGGCACGGCACATCAGGCTGCTCGCCCACCGGGGCGAGAGCGCCGAGGCGCTGGTCGCGCTCGTGGAGTACGCGGGTCTGTACGCGGAGCTGGCGGGCGGGCGGCACGACGAGGCCCAGCCCTGGATGCTGCGCGGATGCCTCTTCCATCAGGCGCTGACCGACGCCATCTGGGCGGTGAACATCGGGCACGCGGTGTGGACGCTCGCCGACCGGGGCACGGAGGGCCTGGCCGCGGTGCTGCCGCTCCTCGACGACCTGGAGCGGGCCGCGCTGGACGCCCGCGAGGTGCTCGTGGGCCGCGGCGACCTGGCCTCGAACTACACGGCGTGGCTGAATGCCGCGGGCACCGCGGCGAGCCGGGCCGCGGCGGCGGTGCGCGGGACCCCCTGGGAGGGGGCCAAGCAGTGGCGGGACGGCGAGGGCGGGCTGTACGCGCATCTGCGGGCGGCCGTCGCCGGTGACGGCTGGGAGTGGGAGGGCTCCACGTACTACCACGGCTTCGTGCTGCGGGCGGCGCTGCTCGCCCTGCGCGGGACGGACCCCGCGTCGGTCCCGGCCGACGTCACCGCCGTACTGGCCGGGATGACCGGCGTACTGGCGTCGATCGCGACGGACGGCGGGTTGCTGCCCGCCCTGCACGACGGGCCGTATCTGCGTGCGCCGCTGGCGCTGGAGTGGCTCGAACTCGTAGCACTGACAGGACAGTTCACCCCGTCGCCGCGGCTGGAGGCGGTGGCCGCGCAGGCCCGCTCGGAGCTCGGGTCCGCCGATGACGGCCTGGACCGGGAACTGGACGGCTGGTTCGCCGGTACACCCCTGGGCGAGCTGCCCACGGCCGGCCCGGTCGATGTCTTCGCCGACACGGGATACGCGGTGCTGCGCGCAGGCGGCGTACAGGCGCTGCTCGACTTCGGGCCGCACGGCGGATCGCACGGGCACCGCGACAAGCTGGCGCTCTACCTCTATGGGCCGAGCACCCCGTGGCAACCGGACTACGGTCAAGTGCCGTACGCACACCGCGAATTCCGGGATCTGTACGTCTCGACCGCCGCACATCCCGCCTTCCGGGTGGACGGCGCCGAGCAGGCCGAGTGCGCGGGCCGGCTGCGCTCCGCGAATGCCGCATCGGTGACGGCCGAGGTCACCACCGCCTACCCGGGGGTGCGCGCGGTCCGCCGTATCGAGGCCGGGTCCTGCTACCTCGTCGATCTGCTCACGGTCTCCGCTCAGGACGCCCGCACCTTCACCGCCCAGCTGCGCCCCGGCACGTCGCTCGACGTCCAGGTCCGGCCGGACGGCCCGGTGCGGACCGTCTGGTACGGCGAGGAGAACCTGCACGGCTGGCACACCGCCACGGTTCCGGCGCATCCCTTCACCCGCCCGGGTCCTGGCCCTGCGGACGACCCCGGGCGCACCCGCAGCTGGGTGGACTTCACCGCGCGGGCCGAGCGCGTCACGTTCGCCTCGGTCTACCAGGCCGGTGACGCCGGTCCCGCCGTCGTCGACGTCACGCTCACCGAGCAGGGCGAGCTGACCGTCGAACTCGCCGACGGCACCAGGACCGTGCACCGGCCGGAGGCCTGAGATGCTGCTCTCCGCGACCCCGCCCGCAGGGCCCAGGCCTGCCCAGGAGCAACGGCTCCTGGACGAGGCCGTCCGCAATGCGGCGCTCACCCCGCCCGTCTTCCATCCACAGGCCAGCATCACCTGGCTGGGCCCGGCCGCCGCCAATCCGGCGCTCGCGTACCGGCTCACCGGCGACCCCGCCCACCTCGCGGAGAGCCGGCGCTGGCTGGAGGCCGCGGTCCGGCTGCCGCACTGGGGCAGCGCCCATATGCCCGACCATGACCTGGACGCGGGCTGGCTGCTGCACGGGATCGCCCTGGCCCACCACTGGCTGGGGGACGCGCTCCCGGAGGAGGTCAGGGCGCTGGTGCGCTACAAACTCCTGCTCCAGGGGCGGCGGTTGTACGAGTTCGCGGTCGCGTCGGAGGGCCGCTGGTGGTCCTCCTCGTACTGGCAGAACCACAACTGGATCTGTTACGCGGGCCTGGCCACCGCCGGGTACGTACTGGGCCGCGAGGAGTGGACCGAGCGCGCCAAGGACAATCTCGGCCGGGTGCTCGACGCCCTTCCCGAGGATGGTTCGCACGCCGAAGGGGTCGTCTACTGGCGCTATGGGGTGCCCTGGCTGGCCATGCACCTCGACATGCTCCAGGAGGCCGAGGGGATCGACTGGCGGGAGCGCGGCGGTTTCATGGCCAACACCTTCCGCTACCGGCTCCATCAGTCCGCGCCCGGCTTCGCCCGCACCGTGGACCACGGGGACTGCCACGACCGGCACAGCGGCCACAGCGCCGCTCTGTACTACCGGCTGGCGTCGCAGTACGGCATCGGCGAGGCGCAGTGGCTCGGCGACCGGGCGAGCGGTGAACTGCTCGCGCAGGAAGCGGCATTGAGCGGGGTGCGGCCCGGAATCCTGCCCGAGGCGTACTTGGAGCACCTCTGGTACGACCCGGCGGTGCCGGCCGTCGCACCGTCGGCGACGCAGGCGTACTTCCCCGACCTCGGGCTGCTCGCCTCCCGTACGGGATGGGACGAGGACGCCACCCTGGTCTCCTTCAAGGCGAGCCCCGGCGGCGGGCACAAGGCGTGGGAGACGTCGGCCAAGCACCGTGCCGAACTGGGCTGGGAGACCCTCAACACCGGTCACCACCATCCCGATTCGGGCTCCTTCGTGCTCATCTCGCAGGGCGCCCATCTCGCCGTGGACGAGGGCTACAGCAACCGCAAGCGGGCCGCCCACCACAATCTGCTCCTCGTGGACGGGCAGGGGTACGCGGACGAGGACCGTTACCACGTGTACCGGGACATCCCCTACGAGCGTCAGGCCCGCCAGCGCGATGTGCTCGCCGACGGCGGCTGGGCGCACGCGACGGCGGAGATCGCCGCGATGTACGACCCCGCGCTCGGGGTCCGCCGGCTGGACCGCACGCTGGTGTTCACCCCGTCGGGCCGCCTCGTGCTGCTGGACATCGCGGAGGCCGACGCCGCACGGGAGTGGTCGTTCCTGCTGCAGACCGACGCACCCACGGAGAGGTCCGCCGACGACCTCCATCTGATCCGGTCCGGGGCGGCCGCCGCTGTCGTACGCCGCTTCGCCCCGGCCCGTGCCCGTACGGAATCCACCGCGGTGGAGGTCGAGGCGAACCCCACGTCGAGCACCCCGGAACTGCGGATCACGCGGACGCTGCACACCCTCCGTACGACAACGCCTCCGGCATCAACTGCCGTGTTCCTGACGGTGATCGAGCCGGGCGATGTGACCGTCGCCGACGCGGTGGCGTGCGAGGAGGGATACGGGATCGCCTTCGGCACGGAGACCGTGCTCCTCTCCCCCGGGCTCCGCCGCATCCGCACCGCCGAGGTCACCGCGGACGCGGCGGCCGTACTGACCGACGGCGACACGCTCAGTGTGGTCGCCGCCCGGCGCGTGGAGGTGCGGGGACACCTGGTCCTCGATGTCCGGGAACCATACACAGGAAAGGTCGGCTGAGATGCGGTCGTTCGCGCTGCTGAGGCGGCTTGAGTTCCTCGCGTACCCGGCGGCGGCCGGGGCCGCGTTCACCGTGCTGGCACTGGGGGTGGTGACCTGGCTGCCGGCGCTCGCGGCGATGGCCTGTGCGCTGCAGCGGTGGCGCGCGGAGGACGACAGCCGGTGCTTCACCGGGGTCTTCGAGGCCTTCCCCCGGTACTGGCGGGCGCTGTGGAAGCACAGCCTGCTGTCCACGGCGGCCGCCGCGGTGCTCGTCGCCAACATCGTTTATCTGCTGGGCAGTTCGCATCCGATCGCCTTCGTCGCACTCGCCGCCCAGGCGGGGATCGCCGCCGCGCTGGTCATCCACCATGTGGCCCTCGCGGCCCAGGCGGGGCAGTCGCCGAACGGCTCGGTCGCCTCGTGGACGCGTGGTGCGCTCGCCCTCGGCTTCGGTTCGCCCGCCCGGGGCACCGCGCTGCTGGGCGCGGTCGTCTCGGCGGTACTGCTCTCCGCCGTCGTACCGCTCGGCCCTCTGCTGCTGGGCCCGAGCATTCCCGTAGTCCTCGCTCTGTCGTTCGCCGACCCCAGGAGGAACACCGTATGAGCCGCTCACTGACCGCCGCTCTCCTCGCCGCCCTGGCCGTGGGAGCACCCCTCGCTCTTCCCACGCCCGCCACCGCGGCAGCCGATGCGTACTACGTCAGCCCGTCGGGCAGCGACGCCAACTCCGGTACGTCGTCGGGGAGTCCGCTGGCGACGGTCCAGCGCGCACTCGACCTGGCGCCGTCCGGTGCCGTCGTGCATCTGGCGTCGGGCACGTACCTCCAGGACGTCGTGACGCGGCGCCCCGACGTGACCGTCACCGGGCCTTCGACTGCCGTGCTGAAGGGGGCGGGGAACGCCCGGATCGTCCAGGTGCAGCACGACGGGACCGTGCTCGACGGGTTCACCGTCGACGGTCTTTTCGGCTCCTCGTCGGACGTGTCGGGCTATCGCCTCAAGCTTATTTATGTCATGAGCACGACTCCCGGCAACGGTGTCGGCGGGCTCCGGATCACCGGAATGACCCTCAAGAACGCCGCCGACGAATGCCTGCGGCTGCGCTATCTCGTGACGAGCGCGGACGTGTCCGGCAACACCATCAGCGACTGCGGGGTCGCGGACTTCCGCTTCGGCGGCGGGGGCAAGAACGGCGAAGGCATCTACCTCGGTACGGCACCCGAGCAGCAGGGCGCCAACGGCGCGCCGGACGCGGCGGCCGACATCAGCCGCGGCAACCGTATCCACCACAACACCATCGCCACACACGGCAACGAGTGCGTCGACGTGAAGGAGAACTCGACGGCGAACTACGTCGAGTACAACGACTGCAGCGCCCAGCGCGACCCCAGCTCGGCCGGACTCGACGCGCGCGGCAGCGGCAACACCTTCCGCTACAACACCGTCCACGACAACCTCGGCTCCGGCATCCGGCTCGGCGGCGACACCGAGACCGACGGCATCAACACGGGGATCTACGGCAACACCATCACCGGCAACGCGGGCGGCGGGATCAAGTTCATGCGCACCCCGCAGGGCCCGGTCTGCACCAACACCATGAGCGGCAACACCGGCGGCAACGCGGTGGGCACCTACGGCAGCCAGTACGCGCCGACCGGGCCGTGCCCCCAGTGAGCGGGCCCACCCGCAGAGGGGTGCTCGGCGTGGCCGCCGCGGGGATCGCGGCCGTCGCCGCCACCGCCCCGGACGCGCAGGCGGCCACGGACCACGGCACCCGGTGGACCGCCTCCTGGACGACGGCCCAGACAGCGCCGACCGCCGCGGATCCCCTGGCGTCGGCGGGTCTCACCGGTGCGACATTCCGGGCCACGGTCCGCCTTTCGGCCGGAGGCCGGGTGCGCCTGCGGTACGGGCACGCCTTCGGTACGCGGCCCGTACTGATCGGCCCCGTCACCGCGGGCGGCCACCCGGTGACCTTCGGCGGCGAACCGCAGGCCTGGCTGGCGGCAGGCGCCTCGCTGACGAGCGACCCGGTCGCCGGACTGCGCACGGAGCGCGGTTCCGACCTCACCGTCGAGACTCAACTCCCAGGCCCCACGGGGCCATTGTCGTTCCACCGCAATACGCACGCCACGCACTGGGTCGACAGCGTCCGCACCACCTCCGTGTTCCTGCTCACCGGCGTCGATGTGACGGACGCGCACGGCCCCTCGGTCGCCGTGCTCGGCGACTCGATCGCCGAGGGCGTCGGCACCCCCGACGACGCCAACCTCCGCTGGCCCGACCAGCTGGCCCGCCGGCTGCCCGGCGGGGCTGTCGCCAACCTCGGGATCAGCGGCAACAGGCTGCTCCTGGACGACGCACGGTTCGGCCCCGGCGCCCAGGCGCGCTTCGACCGTGACGTGCTCGCGCTGCCCGGACTGCGCACCCTCCTGGTCCACCTCGGCGTCAACGACCTTCAGCAGCCGCCGAGTCAGACCGATCCGGCGCTGATCCTCGCGGGCTTCCGCCAGCTGGTGGTACGCGCCCACGACGCGGGGCTGCGGGTGGTCGGCGCGACGATCACCCCGTTCGATGGCTGGGTGCGCTGGACTCCGGAGCTCGACGCCGTACGCGAGGAGACCAACCGCGTGCTGCGGGGCGGGAAGGTCTTCGACCGCCTCGCCGACTTCGACGCCGCCCTGCGCGATCCCGTACATCCCTCGCGTCTGCTGCCCGCGTACGACAGCGGCGACCATCTGCACCCCAACCCCGCCGGTCACACCGCGCTCGCCGCGGCCGTGGACCGCCGACACCTTCTGTGAGGCCCGGATCATGACATCAGGCACCACCAGACGCACCGTCCTCGTCGGAGCGGCCGCCCTCGGCACGGCCCTCGCCCTGCCCCCACTGCCGGCGATCGCCGCCGCTGCCGGCGACGCCGCAGCTCTCCGCGCCCGCTGGCACACGCTGCTCACCGGCGGCCCCGGACTCGACCTCACGGATCCCCGGATCAAGGCCGCGGTCGACCGCATCGGCCGGACGGCCACGACCACCGTGCAGGGACTCGACCCGACGCGCACCGACGGGCTGTGGCCCGACCTCACCAGCACGACGCTCTCCAACCACGTCACCACCTCCTTCAAGCGAATCGCCACGATCGCCACCGCGTGGGCCGTGCCCGGCACCCCGCAGCACGGCGACGCGGCGACCGCACAGCTGTTGCTCGCCTCGCTGGACTGGATGCTGACGCACCGTTACGGGCCGGGGACGACGCGGTTCGACAACGACTGGGACTGGGAGATCGGCTCGCCGCTCGGCCTCAACGACGCCGCGGTCCTGCTGTACGACGCACTCGGTACGGAGCGGCTGACCCGCATCACCGACGCCGTGCGCTCGTACACGCCCGACCCCAACCTCTGGCGCGTGGACCGCCAGATCGCGACCGGCGCCAACCGCGTCTGGGTCTCCACGGTCGTCGCCGTGACCGCCGTCCTGAGCGATGACGGCGCCTCCCTGACCCGGGTCCGCGACGCCCTGTCGGACGTGGAGGGCGGCGGCGCCAACAGCGTGCTCGCCTTCAACGACCGTACGGGAGGCGCCGACGGCACCGGCGAGGGCTTCTACTCCGACGGTTCCTTCCTCCAGCACTACAAGCACCCCTACAACGGCGGTTACGGCAAGGAACTCCTCAACAACCTCTCCCGGCTGCTGAACCTCCTCGCCGCATCGGAGTGGACCGTCACCGACCCGGACCTCGACAACGTCCGCCGCTGGGTGGACGAGGGCTTCGACCCGCTGATCGCGCGCGGCGACGTGATGGCCTCGGTGTGCGGCCGCGAGATCGCCCGCCCCAGCAAGCAGGGCCATGTCTCCGCACAGACCGTCATCGAGGCGGTGCTGCGCCTGATACCCGGCTTCCCCGGGGAGACCGCGGACCGCTTCACCGCGCTCGTCAAGCAGTGGATCACCGAGGACACCTACCGGGACTTCCTCGCCGCGACCGACCTCGCCTCGCTGGTCGCCGCGCAGCAGGTGCTCGCGGGTCCCGTCCCGGCACGCGGCCCGCTGGTGGCCCACAAGCAGCATCCGCTGATGGACAAGGCGGCGCACCACCGGCCGGGCTTCGCGCTCGGGATCTCCGCGTACTCGACGCGCATCTACAACTACGAGTCGATCCAGAACGAGAACCTCCATGCCTGGCACCTCTCCGACGGCATGGTGCTGCTCTACACCGACGACCTCGGCCACTACAGCGAGGACTACTGGCCGACCGTCGACCCGACGCGGCTGCCTGGCACCACGGTGGTGGCCGGGCGTCCCGCCGACGCCGCCGGGCAGCGCACCACGTCCACCGCGGACTGGGCGGGCGGCGCCGTACTGCCCGGGACGACGCTCGGTGCGTACGGCATGGAGCTGCGGGCGTACGGGAGTTCGCTGCGGGCGCTCAAGAGCTGGTTCTGTCTGGACGACGTGATCGCCTGCGCCGGTTCGGGGATCACGGCGGACGCGGGCACGGTCGAGACGGTCGTGGAGAACCGCAAGCTGCGCGATCCGGCCGCCGCTCTCCTCGTCAACGGCTCCCCCGCGGCCACCGCTCAGGGCCCCGCGGACCTCGACGCGGTGCGCTGGCTGCACCTGGAGGGCACGGGCGGATACGTCTTCCCGCAGCCGGCCCGGGTCCGCGCGCTGCGCGAGGAACGGACCGCGACCTGGCGGGAGATCAACCTCAAGTACGGCACCGACACCTCCGTCACCCGCCCCTATCTGACGCTCTGGCACGACCACGGCCAGGCCCCGTCCGACGCGGGCTACTTCTGGCTCCAGGCGCCCGCCGCATCCGCCGCGCGCACCCAGTCGCTGTCCGCGTCCCCGCCGGTGCGGGCCGTCGCGACGACAACAGCCGTGCACGCGGTACGCCGCTGCGCCGACGGAGTGCTCGCGGCGAACTTCTGGGCGGCCGGCCAGGCACAGGAACTGACCGCCGACGGCCCGGCGTCGGTCCTCGTCCTGCCCCAGGGCAAGACCGTCACCGTCGCCCTCTCCGACCCCACCCAGCTGCGCGAGCACGTGGTCGTCGACCTGGCGCTGCGCGGCCTGAAGGTCGTCTCGGCCGATCCGGGTGTACGGACCGAATCGACCCCGGCCGGCATCCGCATCACCGCCGACACGGCGGGGCTGCACGGCGCGACACTCACCCTCACCCTCACAAGGAGCTGACCTTGCTGTTCGACATGCCCCTGGAGCGGCTGCGCGACTACCGGCCGCAGCCGGAGGAGCCGGCGGACTTCGACGCCTTCTGGGAGAAGACCCTCGCCGACACCTCGCGCCATCCGCTGGACGCCGCATTCGTGCCGTACGAGAGCGGGCTGGCGACGGTCGACGTGTTCGACGTGACGTTCCGCGGGTGGGACGGGCAGCCGGTGAAGGCATGGCTGCTGCTGCCGCGCGTCCGCAGCGGGCCGCTGCCCGCCGTCGTCCAGTACATCGGGTACAACGGGGGCCGGGGCATCCCGTACTCCTGGCTGACCTGGAGTGCGCTCGGTTACGCGCATCTGGTCATGGACAACCGGGGCCAGGGCGGCGGCGGCAAGAACACCGCCGACACGCCGGACATCGCCCCCGAGGGCCACGGCTCCTCCTCGCCCGGCTTCCTCACCAGCGGCATCGAGGACCCCTACCGGCACTACTACCGGCGGCTGATCACCGACGCCGTACGCGCGGTGGACGCGGCGAAGGCGCACCCGGAGGTGGACGCCTCGCGCGTCGCGGTGCTCGGCGGCAGCCAGGGCGGCGGGCTCGCCCTGGCCGTCGCCGGGCTGCGGGACGACGTGGCGACCGCCGTCGCCGACGTGCCGTTCCTCTGCCACTACCGGCGCGCCTCGCAGATCACCGACACCGGTCCTTACGCTGAGATCGCCCGCTGGCTCTCCGGCCACCGCTTCTCCGTGGAGCGGGCCATGGAGACCCTGTCCTACTTCGACGGGGTCAACTTCGCGGCCCGCGCCACCTGCCCCGCGTGGTTCTCGGTGGGGCTGATGGACAAGGTCTGCCCGTCGTCGACGGTCTTCGCCGCCTACCACCGCTATGCGGGCCCCGCGGAGATCGAGGTCTTTCCGTACAACGGGCACGAGGGCGGCGCGGAGTACGATCTGCCGCGCAAGCTGGCCGCACTGCGCGGGGTCATCGGCTAGGGCTTGCTCTCCAGTACGGCCATGGCGGCGTTGTGGCCGGGGATGCCACTGACGCCGCCGCCCCTGACCGCGCCCGCACCGCAGAGCAGGACGTTCGCGTGCGCGGTCTCGACGCCCCAGCGGCCGGTCGACTCGTCCTCGTACGGGAAGGCCAGTGCCCGGTGGAAGATGTTTCCGCCGGGCAGCCGCAGGTCGCGCTCCAGGTCGAGCGGGGTCTTCGCCTCGATGCAGGGGCGGCCGTTCTCGTCGAGGGCCAGGCAGTCGGCGATCGGCTCGTCCAGGTGGGCGTCGAGCTGGGCGAGGGTGGACTTCAGCAGGTCGTCGCGGGCGGTGTCGTTGTCCTGGGCGAAGAGCCGCGCGGGAGTGTGCAGTCCGAAGAGGGTGAGGGTCTGGTAGCCCTGGGCGGCGAGTTCGGGGCCCAGGATCGAGGGGTCGGTCAGGGAGTGGCAGTAGATCTCTGACGGCGGTGCGCCGGGGAACCGGCCCGAGGCGGCTTCCTCGTACGCGGTCGCCAACTGCCCGTATCCCTCGGCGATGTGGAACGTCCCGGCGAAGGCTTCGCGCGGGTCGACGGAGGTGTCGCGGAGCCTCGGCAGCCGGCGCAGGAGCATGTTGACCTTCAGCTGGGCGCCTTCGGCGGGCTCGGGCTGCTGCTCACCGAGGAGCGTGGCGAGGGCTTCGGGAGAGGCGTTGACGAGCACGTGTCCGGCAGCGACGGTGGACTCGGAGCTGTCGGTGCGGAAGGTGACCTCGGACCGGGTGCCGTCCGTCTCGATACGGGTGGCCTCGTGGCCGGTGACGATCTCGGCGCCCGCGTCGCGGGCTGCTGCCGCGAGGGCGTCGGTGAGGGCGCCCATGCCGCCGACGGGGACGTTCCAGTCGCCGGTGCTGTTGCCGATGACGTGGTAGAGGAAGCAGCGGTTCTGGGCGAGTGACGGGTCGTGGGCGTCGGCGAAGGTGCCGATCAGGGCGTCGGTGAGAACGACACCGCGGACCAGGTCGTCGGCGAACTCCCGCTCGACGGCGACTCCCACAGGCTCCTCGAAGAGCATCCGCCAGGCGTGGTCGTGGCCGATCCGCTCGCGCAGGGCGCCGCGGGTGGGGA
>NZ_JAFLRJ010000014.1 GCF_017315755.1 Streptomyces beijiangensis | reverse complement strand
ACCGGATCCCGCACTTGGACGCCCGGAGCCGGCCGTCCAAGTGCGGGATCCGGTCCAGAAGGTTGCGCAGGCCGCCGCCGGTCCAGCACGATGCAGGGACAGCCCCTCACTGCATACACCTGTTGCCATTGGTCGAGACCATCCGCGCGCCCCTGGTGCGCCGGGTCGCCGACCAGGCGCACGAGACCAGCGGCGCGACCCCCCGGCGCCGCCTCCCGGCACCGGCGCTGCCCTGACGTCGGTGCTGAACGCGAAGGGCCCCGCGGAGGCGATTCCGCGGGGCCCTTCGCTCTGTTCCGTTCAGTTCAGTTCAGTTCCGTACGTACTTACGCCTTACGCCTTACGCCTGCGGGACGCGACGTAGAGCGCGCCGCCCGCGGCGAGCGCGACGGCCGCGGCGCCCACCGGCAGCAGCGCCGACGATCCGGTGGAGGCGAGGCTGCCGCCGCCGCTGTCGGTCGTGGTGTTGGAGTTGCCGCCCGAGGTGGACGAGGAGCCTGTGGCGGACGCCGTCGGGGACGGGGACGCGCTGACCGAGGCACTCGGGGACGGCTTGGGGGCACCGTTGAGGATCAGCTGGGCGGTGTTGTTCGAGGCGTCCGGGTCGAAGGCCAGCTTGGGCTGCGACAGGCCCGTGTTGCGTACGGTGACCGCACCCTTGGCGTCCTTCACCACCTCGTCGATCTTCAGCTCGAAGGGCAGCGCGACCTCGGCGTCGTCCAGGATCATGAACGACGTGTCGCAGAAGTAGCGGGGGGCGCCGAGCTGCTGCTCGCGGTAATCGCCGGCCGCGGTCCGCGCGGAGCAGCCCTCGGGCTTCTTGGTGACCTCGGCGCCGGCCGGGACGGTGAAGTCGACGGTCGCCACGGACTCGCGGGAGCGCAGGTACGCGATCCAGGCCGGGCCCTTGTTGCGGAAGCCGATCTTCGTCTCGACGGTCTCGCCCGCCTTGCCGGTCAGCGCGTCGCCGTACGCCCTGAAGTCCGCCTTGTTGACGGCCTGGAAGTCGAACTCCTGCTGGTTGTCCCAGGGGTTGAGGTCCAGGGACCGAGCGGAGATCTTCTTCGGCGTGGCCGTGAGGAGCGGCTCGCCTTCGCGGAACTTCGCCTTCGTCGGATCCTCCTCGATCCGGTAGATGAAGGACTCGATGTACGCGTGGTCGGTGGCCCTGATGCCGAGCGACTTGTTCAGTTCGTAGACAGTGCCCGCCTTGTACGTGTCGGGGAAGTGGCACTGCACCTGGGTGCCCGCGCCGATGTCACTGTCCTCGCTGTACTCGCAGTTGCCGTACTTCTCGGCGAACTCCAGGCCGTGCGAGGCCTTCAGCGTGAGCAGGACCCCGTCGGCGTCCGCGGTACCCGTGTTGGCGAAGGCGAGCGTGCCGCGCTGGACCTGCCCCGGCTTCATCTGCGGCTTCAGCGGCAGCTGCTTCATGACGAGGTCGGGGCCGCCGACGGTCACCGTGGTGGAGAAGGGAGTGATGGTCGCCCCCTCCGCCGTGCCGGTCGCCTTGATCACACCGGAGTCGGCGAGCTTGCTGCCCTGGGCGGCGGTGACGTCGAAGGTGACCGCGGTGTTGTAGCCGATCCCGATGCCGTAGTCCGTACAGACGGCGGTGGTCTTGGTGAACTTGCAGTCCACACCGGGGCTGTTCTCGCCGTCCAGCACCACATCGGCGACACCCGCGAGCGCGCTCAGGTCGAAGGTGAGCTGGTACTCGTGCTCGAAGCGGCCCGCGTCCTCATCGGTGCTGGGGTTGGTCAGCGAGAACTCGAGGCTGGACTTCTGCGGCTTGCCGGCCGCGGGGTACGGGTGCAGGGCCAGGTCCTGCTGCCCGCCGAGCGCGAACTCGGGGCCTGCGATGGTCGGCGTCGTATCGGCGAAGGCGGACGCGCCGCCACCCAGTCCGAGGGCTACCAGCCCTGCTGCGGCAACTACGAGGGAAAGGCGTCTCATCACGGCTCTCTGGGTTCGGCGGGACCTGTGCGGCTGCTGTGGTTCGACCCGGAGGCCGCGGCGAAGGTTGTACGACGCGCCATGTGACCGGCGTCACGCACCCCCCGGAAGAACGCCGTCCACCGCGATCGCCTCTTCCTCGGCGGGCCTCCGATCTCTGGGACGTGATCGGCCGGCGCCGCCTGGTCCCCGCCTGGAGCCGGCTTGCCCTGCTGACGTTGCACGGAAGCGTCCTCGTGGCCCCCGAGAGCGCGGCCGGGGGCCTGATCCGCCTGAGCTTCGTGGTGGCCTCCACGGCATACGTACTGCTGTGGCCCCGACGCGACAGAATCCGCGCCCGCCGACGGCGATCCCATGCAGTGACGCGCGTCACATAAAAATTCTGTGAGACCGGACGCAACCATTCCTCTCCGTGGGCGGTCTCCTTTGCGGAACCAACGGCCCCACCCGTATGCCCCCAACTTCGGCAAGGCCTCTCCTGAGCACATCACACAACAGAGGTCTGCAATGAAGCTCCGCCACGCCTTCGCTGTCGCCGCCGCGACTGCCGTCATAGCCCCCGGCGCCGTCCTGGCCGCTCCGTTCGCGTACGCCGACGAGCCGGTCGCCTCCGAGTCCTCGTCCCCGGCCGCGACCGAGAGCGCGTCTCCTTCCGCGACCGAGTCGGCTCCGGCGGCGACCGAGAGCGCCTCCCCGTCGGCGGCCGAGTCGACCCCGCCGGCCGTCACGCCGTCAGCTTCCGATTCGGCCTCTGCTTCCGCATCCGCTTCTGCTTCGGCTTCGGCTTCCGCGAGCGCCACGCCCTCCGCCGAGCCGTCCATCTGCCCCGTCGACGAGGACGGGAACGACCTCGGCTCCAAGCTGGAACTGGGCGTCCGCGGGCTGCCCGGCAAGATCGTCGCGGGCAGCGGCTGGCACACGTTCTCGCTGCGCGCCACCAACACGTCCGACCAGGCCCTCGGCTACGTCGACTGGGCGGTCTTCGTCGACAACGACTCGATGAGCGACGACGAGAACACCTGGCTGAGCACCTTCGCCCAGCTCCAGTACTGGGACACGGACGCCAAGAAGTGGACGTCGCTGTCCGCGGAGCTCGGCAACGGCGCCTACTTCGGTGAGACCCAGCTCGGCGCGAAGCAGTACGTCGACCTCAAGCTGCGCGTGAACATCGGCGCGAAGGCACCGAAGGGCGACGGCTTCTCCGTCGGCTTCGGCGGGTACATCGACGCCGCCGAGAACTGCGTCCACAGCGCCTTCGCCGAGTGGGACTTCCAGGTCCTCGCGGCAGGCAGCGACAACGAGAACCCGGGCGAGGCCAAGCCCGGCAAGGGTGACAACGGCTCCGACGCCGGCAAGAAGCCGCAGGGCGGCACCACCTCGGAGATCCCCGCCACCGGCAGCCTCGCCGAGACCGGCTCGTCCTCCATGGTCCCGGCCATCGGGATCACCGGCGGTCTCGCTGTCGCGCTGGGCGCCGGGGCGATGGTCGTCGTCCGCCGCCGCAAGGCAGGTTCCGCCGTCTAGACGGCCACAAAGCTCACGTCAGGCGCTGCTCTCGGAGGGGGGAGCAGCGCCTGACGTGTATCCGGACTCCGGTTACTTCTTCCGCTACTTCTTCCGCTTACTTCTTCTGCTTACTTCTTCTGCTTCTTCGGCGGGACCGGGGGAATCGCGAGGAACGGGAGCTTCAGCGCTCCGAAGGCGTCCGACGGGACCGCGGGTGACGTCGGCTCGACCGCTGCGAGGCGTTCGTACGCCTCGCCCTGCGAAGGCCGCTTGTCCGCCTCGCCCTTGTTCGGCCAGAACGACATCGCTCGTTCCGCCTGGGCGGTGATCGTGAGCGACGGGTTCACGCCCAGGTTCGCCGAGACCGCAGAGCCGTCCACCACGGAGATCCCGGGGTGGCCGTACAGCCGGTGGTACGGGTCGATCACACCCTCATCCGGCGTCGCGCCGATCGGGCAACCGCCCAGGAAGTGTGCGGTGAGCGGGGTCCCCATCAGTTCGCCGACGTTGGATCCGGCGAAGCCGTTGATCTCCTTCGCCATCAGGGTCGCCGCGCGCGTGGCCGCCTCGATCTGATTCGGGTTCGGGGCGCCGTGGCCCTGCCTCGCCGTGAGCAGGCCCTTCCCCACGCCACCCGGTTTGCGGTACGTCGTCAGGGAGTTGTCCAGGGACTGCATGACCAGGCCGATGATCGTCCGCTCCGACCAGCGGCGGTTGGAGAGTGAACGGACCATCAGGAGCGGGTGCTTCGAGGCGCTCGCCAGCCAGCCGCGCACCCGGTTCGCGCTGTAGGGGACCTGGAGGATGGTCATCAGGCCCATCGCGTTCGAGCCCTTGCCGTAGCGGACCGGCTCGATGTGGGTGTCCTCGTCCGGGTGGATGGAGGAGGTGATCGCCACACCGCGCGTGAAGTCGGCCTTGGGGGTGCCGTGCTTCTTTCCGTAACGGCGGTCCGTCGTCTGGGAGCCCACCAGGGCCTCGGAGTTGGTGCGGGTCAGTTCGCCGAGCCTGGCGGAAATGCGCGGGAGGCTGCCCTGGTCCTTCATCGTGTGGAGGAGGGTCTGGGTGCCGTACGTGCCTGCCGCCACCACGACCTGGCGGGCCCGGAGGACCTTCGGCGCGGACTTCTTCTTGTCCGTGGGGACCGTCGTGACCTCGTAGCCGCCGTCCGCGTGGTCGGTGATCCCGGTGACCGAGGTGAGCGGGTGGATCACCGCGCCGGCCTTCTCCGCCAGGTAGAGGTAGTTCTCGTTGAGCGTGTTCTTCGCTCCGTGGCGGCAGCCCGTCATGCACTCGCCGCACTCGGTGCAGGCCTTGCGGGACGGACCCGCACCGCCGAAGTACGGGTCGTCGACCGAGCCGCCGGGCTTGGCCTTTGACGTACCGTCAGAATCCTCGCCGTCGCCGAAGAAGACACCCACCGGCGCCATGTGGAAGCTGTCGCCCACCCCCATCTCCTGCGCCGTCGCCTTCAAGTGCACGTCGGAGGGGGTCATCGTCGGATTGAGGCGTACGCCCAGCATCCGCTTCGCCTGCTCGTAGTACGGGGAGAGCTCCGCCTGCCAGTCGGTGATGGACGCCCACTGGCGGTCCTTGAAGAAGGGCTCCGGCGGGACGTAGAGCGTGTTGGCGTAGTTGAGGGATCCGCCGCCCACGCCCGCACCGGCCAGCACCATGACGTTGCCGAGGAGGTGCACGCGCTGGATGCCGTACAGGCCGAGCGCCGGGGCCCAGAGGTAGTTCTTGAGGTCCCAGGAGTTCTTGGGGAGCGTGCCAGGGGTGAAGCGGCGGCCCGCTTCCAGGACGCCGACGCGGTAGCCCTTCTCGGTCAGCCGCAGCGCGGAGACCGAGCCGCCGAAACCGGAGCCGACGATCAGTACGTCGTAGTCGAACTCGGCTTCGTCCAGATTGTTTTGGGCAGAGCTCTCCTGGGACATTGACTGTTCTCCTCGTTGAGAATTAGCGGAGGCGCAGGGCCTTCATTGCCTTCAGGCTGCGGCTCATGAACGCCGCGTACTTCTCGTCCGTCATCCCGAAGGACGGCGCCATCGGCATGATCCGCTGATGGGCCACCGTCTGCGCCTCGGTGTACTTGAGGATGCCCTCGGAGCCGTGCCTGCGGCCGAGGCCCGACTGCTTCATGCCGCCCATCGGGGACTGCACACTGCCGTAGGCGGGCGCGTACCCCTCGTTGATGTTGACCGTGCCGGTCTGCAGCCGGGCGGCGACCGCGTGGCCGCGCTTGGCGTCCTTGGTCCAGACACTCGAATTCAGGCCGTACGGCGTGGCGTTGGCCTCGGCGATCGCCTTGTCCTCGTCCGTGAAGCGGTAGATCGAGACGACAGGACCAAACGTTTCCTCGGCGCAGACCGCCATCGGGGCCTCGACGCCGTCCAGGATCGTCGGCTCGTAGAAGAGCGGGCCGATGTCGGTGCGGTGGACACCGCCCGCGACCAGCTTCGCACCCTTGGAGACCGCCTCCTCGACGTGGCGCTTGACCGTCTCCAGCTGGCGCTCGCCGACCAGGGAGCCCATGTCGGCGCCGTACGCGAGCGAAGTGCCGAGCCGCATCGCCTTGGTGCGGGCGGCGAAGCGCTCGACGAAGGCGTCGGCGATCGACTCGTGGACGTACAGCCGCTCGATGGAGATGCAGAGCTGACCGGCCGATGAGTAGCAGGCACGGACCGCGCCGGCCGCCGCCTTCTCGATGTCGGCGTCCTTGAGGACCAGCATGGCGTTCTTGCCGCCGAGTTCGAGCGATACGCCGATCAGCCGGGCGGCCGCGCCCTGCGCGACCTCGCGGCCGGTGCGGGTGGAGCCGGTGAAGGAGACGTAGTCCGCGTGCTTGACCAACTCGGGGCCCACGACCGGGCCTTCGCCCAGGACGATCTGGAAGACCTCGGCCGGCAGACCCGCCTCGATGAGGAGGTCGCGCGCCCAGAGCGCGGTGAGCGCCGTCTCGGTGTCGGGCTTCATCACGACCGCGTTGCCGGCGACGAAGGCCGGGAGCGCGTCGCCGACGGACAGCTCGAAGGGGTAGTTCCAGGGGGCGATCTGGCCGACGACCCCGCGCGGCTGGCGCAGTTCGGTGACCTTGGTGAGGGTCGGGATCGCGCCCGTGTGGCCCTTGGGCTTCAGGTACGAGGGGGCCTTGCGGCCGTAGTGGCGCGCGGCGACCGTGACCGCCAGGATCTCTTCGTGCGCATGGAGGCGGGCCTTGCCTGTCTCCAGCTGGATGAGGTCGAGGACCTCGGCCTGGCGGGCGAGCACCAGGTCGTGGAAGCGGAGCAGGACGGCGGCGCGGGCGCGGACGGGCGTGGCGGCCCAGGCGACCTGTGCCGTACGGGCGCGCTCGAAGGCGGTCGCGACGTCCTCGGGGGTGGACTCGGGCAGGTCGGCCAGCTTCTCCCCGGTGAAGGGGGTGTGGTTGGCCGTACGGCCGCTGCCGACGACACCGCGGGTGAGGTGGGCGACCACCTCGGGGGTGACCACGTCGGCCGCGGTGCGCGCGCCTGCGGGCGCGGCGGCTATCGGGTTGGTGCCGAGCGGGGTGGCGGTGGCAGCCTGCGAGTCCGTCATGGGGCGAGGTTATGCCCCGGCACGGACTTTGGGTACCCGCTGGTAATAGCTTTTCACGGTCCCCACAAAAGGCGCCAGTGATCGATGGCGGGATAAGCCCTGATCAGGGGCTTGTCCCGCCATCCGGTCAGCTGCGGGTTGTCACAACTGATTGATCTCGAAGTGGGCGACGACCTCCGAGAAGAGCTTGTCGCCCTCCTTCGCGGCCCATCCGTCGGACGGCCCCGCGACGCGCAGGCGCCAGTAGGTCCTGCCGTCGTTCTTGCCGGGGACGATCAGCTCGTGGAAGCGGTGGCCGACCGGGTTGTTGGAGGCGGGCGAGGTGTCCTCGTAGTCGGTGACCAGCTCGGAGGCCTTCTGGCCCTGGTGGTCGACCTCCTTCAGGCTCACCTTGGGCTTGTCCAGCTCCGTGCCGTACTTGCCGCCCTTCTCGTAGTAGCTCTTCCAGGTGTCGCCCTTGGCGTCGAGCGTGTCCTTGGCGGCTGTCGCCAGGTCGACCCGCTCGACGAAGATGTAGAAGACGTCGCTCGGGTCGTAGTAGGTGACATTGGATTCGCTGGTGTTGCTCACCTCGACGCGCGCGTAGTCCTTGGGCACCGCGATGTCCGCCTTGAGCACCTCGCTCTCGGGGCGCACCAGGAATCCGGCCGGCGTCCCGCCTCCCCCGAAGGGGTTGGCGAAGATGAGGACGAGCGCGACCGCGATCGCGAGGACGGCGACGCCCAGGCCGTACTGGGCCTTGCGGTTGCGGTGCAGTACGGGCGGGACCCAGACGCTGGTGCCCGTGGCGCCCGTGGCGCCCGTGGCGCCCGTCGACCCGTACAGCTGCGTCTCGGCGAGCGAGGCCGCGGCCGGCGGGCGCGCCACCGATTCCAGCGTCTCGCGGATCTCGGCGGAACTCGGGCGCTCGGCAGGGTTCTTGCGGAGCAGCCGCATGACCAGCGTGCCGAAAGCGCCGGAGCCGCGGGCGGGCGTCTGCGGCTCGGCCGAGAGCACCGCCTGGAGGGTGGAGGGGGTGTGCGAGCGGCGGTACGGGGACACGCCCTCGACAGCGGCGTACAGGACGACGCCGAGCGACCAGAGGTCGGACTCGGGTCCCGGACGCTGGCCCAGCACCCGTTCGGGGGAGATGTATTCGGGCGAGCCGACGAACGCGCCGGTCTCGGTGAGCCCCTGCTCGCCCTCGACCTGCGCGATGCCGAAGTCGGTGAGGACGACGCGGTCGCCGCGGCCGAGCAGCACGTTGTCGGGTTTGACGTCACGGTGCAGTACGCCCGCCTCGTGCGCGGCGGTGAGCGCGCCGAGGACGGCGAGGCCTATGCGGGCGGCTTCCCGTACATCCAGGGTGCCTTCCTGGAGGCGGTCGCCGAGGGAGTGGCCGCGGACCAGCTCCATGACGATCCAGGGCTTCGCGTCCTCGATGACCACGTCGTGCATCGTCACGACCGAGGGGTGGTCGATACGGGCGGCGGCGCGGGCCTCGCGCTGCATGCGCAGATAGACGTTCTCGCGTTCGCGGGCGGGAAGGTTGTCCGGAAGCCGCGGTTCCTTGATCGCCACGTCACGGTCGACGACCTCGTCGTGCGCACGCCAGACCGTACCCATGCCGCCGTGGCCGAGCCGCGAGAGCAGCCGGTAGCGGCCGCCGATCAGCCGTCCGGCGTCCGGGTCGTGCGGTGCCTGCGCCACTTGGGTCGGTTCGTAGGCTGCGCTGTTCTGCGGCGGAACCTGCGCGCCGTTGGGCTCCGGCGGGCGAAGACCGTAGCTCGTGGGCTCGTTGGCCCGTCCCCCATCGTTGGTCATGGGGCCATCCTGACCGAAAGACGGTGGCTGATACCACTGGGGGTGGTGAGGGGATGCAAAGCCGTGACAACTCAGTGCCGGACTGTGAAGGAATCGACTGCGGTGTCGAAGTGCCGCTTCGTGTCGTCGATTTCAGCGAGAGGGCCCTCGACCCAGATGCTGTACGAACGACCGCCCTCTTCCCAGGAGAGTTCGAAGACGTGGGCCGGGCCCGCCGTCTCGGAGTCGCCGTCCCAGGTGTACTCCCGGAGGGCGGCGGCGTGTCCGCCGTGCTTGGTCGAGGTGACCTTTCCGTCGCGGTAACCGGGGTTGAGGTCGGGGCCGCCGGCGTTGGCGAAGCGCTCCACGTCGAGGGGGCTGGTCCCTACGGAATCGTCAGCGAGGAGGCCGAAGAAGAAGCTCTTGTCGGGTGTCTCGTAGTAGACGCGCTTGCCGTCGGTGGACCGGACGCTGTCAGTGGGGACTGTGACACTGAAACCGGCGGGGTCGGTGACCGCGCGGTAGCCGGCGGGGACACCGGTGGCCCCCTGCCGGGAGGGGGCCACCGGTGTCAC
>NZ_JAFLRJ010001339.1 GCF_017315755.1 Streptomyces beijiangensis | reverse complement strand
GCAACGGTGTCGCCAGTCCGGGGGTGAGCCACCCGGCGTTGCCCCAGGACGACCCGGCGGCCACCCCCGCGCGGTCGTACACGGTGACGTCGACTCCTCGCTCCTGCAGGAACCAGGCGGTGGACAGTCCGACCATGCCGGCGCCGACGACGGCGACGGAGCGGGGGCCGGAGTGTGCGGCGGGCGAGGGCGGGCGTGCCATGCGAAACCTCTTCTCCAAGGCGGTGATGTCTTCGATGGTGGGCCCGGCCCGTCCGGTTGTCTTTGTGCTGTACGGCCAATGGCAGCCGGATCCATGGTGCGCCGGGCACTGTGCACCTGGGCCACAATGGGGG
>NZ_JAFLRJ010001338.1 GCF_017315755.1 Streptomyces beijiangensis | reverse complement strand
CCACGGCAGCACCTCCGCGCCGCGTGTCCGGCACCAGTGGTGCCGCACGCGGACCCGAACAGTTCCACGCACATACCGCACCACATACGGAGTAGCCCTCCATGACTGTCAGAATCCTGTCCAAGCGCAAGACCGTCGTCGCCGCAGTCGCGGGCGGTGCGCTGCTCGCCGGTACCCCGCTCGTGGCCTGGGCCGCGTACGAGACACCTCCGCCGGAAGTCACCGCCTCCGCCGCCACGTTGGTGGACGGCGAGGGCGAGACGGTCTTCGGCAAGAACGCGGACAACGACCGGCCCATGGCCAGCACGGTGAAGATCATGGTTGCCACCATGATCCTTGAGGACAAGTCCATCAGCCTGGACCGTCAGATCACCGTCAAGCAGGAGTACCGCGACTACGTCGAGGACCACCACGCCAGCACGGCCGACCTCCAGACCGGTGACAAGCTCACCGTCGGCCAGCTCCTCTACGCCGCCCTGCTGCCCTCCGGGGCCGACGCCGCCTACGCACTCGCCGACACCTTCGGCGAGGGGGCGACGATGGAGCAGCGTGCCCAGTCGTTCGTGGTGGACATGAACGCCAAGTCCCACCAGATGAACCTCG
>NZ_JAFLRJ010001337.1 GCF_017315755.1 Streptomyces beijiangensis | reverse complement strand
GATTCCGTCCAATGGCTCGCCCGGCCTGAGCTCTGCACCGGATACGTGTCCGCGTTCCACGCCAATGTCGCTGTGACCAGGGCGGTGGATTCAAGCAGTTCCCCCTGCAGGCCCGCCCGCCAGGCGGACGGCCTCTGCGCCACCGCGACGACGCGGCCGAGGCGGCGACGTCGTCGCCGCCTCGCACCGCACCGTCGCGCACAGCGGCGACCTGGTCGGCGTGGACGGCGAAGGTGCCACCCCGGC
>NZ_JAFLRJ010001336.1 GCF_017315755.1 Streptomyces beijiangensis | reverse complement strand
TCCGATCACCACCGGTGCCACACCCACCGCCAGGAAGGCCGGCAGAAAGCAGAGCCCCACCGGAGCTGTGATCAACACGTATGCCCGCGGGGCCCGGGCCCTGGCCGCCCGGTCCTGCTCGGCCCGCAGACCCGAGGCCACCCGGGCCACCGGTCCGGCCGCCGGAGCCCCGGTCGACCCGGCACGCTCCAGACAGCGGGCCAGCGCCGCCGCCCCGGGTATCGCCCCGAACCGCCCCCACGCACCGGCCGGTTCACCGCCGAGCCGCAACTCCGCCGCCGTCCGCGCGAGCACCTCGCCGACCCGGCCCCCGAGCGACTCCCCGACCGCCTCGGCCGCCTCCCGCGGACTCGCCCCGGCCGCGACACAGGCCGCCAGCAGGTCTGCGGCGAGCGGGAGTTGACCGGACCTGATCTCCTCGCCGCGCCCGGCCGGCTTCCGCCGCCGCTGCCAGCGCCAGACCCCCGCGGCGGCGGCAGCCGGCCGGGCGCGGCGAGGAGATCAGGTCCGGTCAACTCCCGCTC
>NZ_JAFLRJ010001335.1 GCF_017315755.1 Streptomyces beijiangensis | reverse complement strand
ATATGGTGTATAGCCCATAAAAAAATGTTTGATCAATTAAAGGGTGTGCCATCATGCCAGCTATTGTCGGAGCTTTTAAAGTAAATGCCGTCGGTACGAGCGGCGTTGTTCATGTCGGAGACTGCATCACGATTTCTCCTTATGCAGAAGTTAAAACATTTGCGGGTGCCGGCAGCTTCAATACCGGAGACGGACTCAGAGTATACAACCAGAACAGCATCACCAACACATATGACAACGA
>NZ_JAFLRJ010001334.1 GCF_017315755.1 Streptomyces beijiangensis | reverse complement strand
GGAGGGCGCCGACGCCGGGCATGGAGGTGTGGGAGCCGAAGGCGACGCGGGCGCGCCCCTGATAGGACCAGAGCAGGCACGACAGGGCGTGGCCGGGGAACGTGGGGGCTGCGGGCACCAGATCCAGGACCGGGGATCCGTTGAAGGACAGCGGGTTCTTCGAGCGGACGGAGGAGACCACGGCACGGCAGCAGGTGCCCGAGCTGATGCGCTTGCCGAGGGCGAGGGTGGCCGGGAACGGAGTGATCCGCCGGATGGTCACGTCGAGGGCGGCCCGGAACCCGGGCCGCCCTCGACGTGAC
>NZ_JAFLRJ010000139.1 GCF_017315755.1 Streptomyces beijiangensis | reverse complement strand
CCCCGGTTTCGGGAAGGGGCGGGGGGCTCAACCCCCGCTCAACCCGGCCGCACCAGCCCCGTCTCGTACGCGAACACCGCCGCCTGCGTCCGGTCCCGCAACCCCAGCTTCACCAGGATCCGCGACACATGCGTCTTGATCGTGGACTCCGCCACCACCAGCCGCGAAGCGATCTCCGCATTCGAGAGACCCTGCGCGATCAGCACCAGCACCTCCGTCTCGCGCTCCGTCAACTCCTCCACCTGCGAGAGCGACCCCCGCCGAGGCGTGTCCGAGAGTTTCGCGAACTCCGTGATCAGCCGCTTCGTCACCGTGGGGGCCAGCAGCGCCTCCCCCGAAGCCACCACCCTTACCCCCTCGGCCAGTTGCCGCGCCGAGGCGTCCTTCAGGAGGAAGCCCGAAGCCCCCGCCCGCAGCGCCTGGTAGACGTACTCGTCGAGGTCGAAGGTCGTCAGGACCAGCACCTTCGCCTCCGCGTCGGCCGCCACGATCTCCCGCGTCGCCTCGATGCCGTTGAGCTCGGGCATCCGGATGTCCATCAGGACCACGTCCGGGCGCAGCGCCGCGACCTGCTCGACCGCACCCCGGCCGTCGACCGCCTCCCCCACCACCTCGATGTCCGGCATGGCGTTGAGGAGCACCGAGAAGCCCTCGCGGACCATCATCTGGTCGTCGACGATGAGGACTCTGATCGTCATGCCTGTTCCTCTGCAGCCTTGGCCACCGGAAGGAAGACCGCGATCTCGTAACCGCCGTCGTCCGTCCCGTCCGCCGTCATCTCACCGTTGAGCATCGACACCCGCTCCCGCATCCCGGTGATCCCGTGCCCCGCTCCGGGAGAAGGCTTCACCAGACCCCGCGCGGGGCCGTTCACCACCCGCAGGCCGAGGCCCCCGAGCACGTACGACACCTCCACCCGCGCCTCCGCCCCCGGCGCGTGCCGCAGCACGTTCGACAGGGCTTCCTGCACGATCCGGTACGCCGACAGCTCGACGCCCTGCGGGAGTTCACGTACCGCGCCGGTGACCGCCTTCTCCACCGTCAGGCCCGCGTCGCGCACATTGGCGACCAGACCCTCCAACTCGGCGAGGGTCGGCTGCGGGGCATCCGGCGCCTCGTAGTCCTCCGCCCGTACGACACCGAGAACCCGTCGCAGCTCGGTCAGGGCCGCGACCGCGTTCTCCCGGATGACCTCGAAGGAACGGGTCAGCTCGGGCGGCGGGTTCTCGACCCGGTAAGGGGCCGCCTCCGCCTGGATCGCGACGACCGACATGTGGTGGGCGACCACGTCGTGCAGTTCACGGGCGATGGTGGTGCGCTCCTCCAGGAGCGTGCGCCGCCCGCGTTCGACGGCGGTGACCTGCCGCTGGACGGTGATCTCCTGCTTCGCGTCGCGGCGGCTGGTGATCAGCACGGTGAACAGGAGCAGCAGCGCGGCGAAGAAGAGCATCAACCCGGTGGTCGGGCTGTTGCCGCTCCCCACGACGGCCTGCGCGAGGACGCCGTACAGCGCGGTGCCCAGCCACAGCCAGACCGCGGTACGCGGCCGGGTCCTGGCCGCGACCACGACGAGCACGACCAGATGCGCGAAGAACGCGGGGACGGACCACCCCGAGGCGCTCCAGTCCTGACCGATGAGCGTGGTCACCGACGCGGCAGCCAGCGAGATCCACCACGCCCCCACCGGCCTGACCAGCGTCATCAGCAGAGCTACCGCCGGGATGACCCCGCAGAGCAGGGACGTGAAGGAACCGCCTCCCGCACCGGTGCCCACCCCGAACAGCACGGTGATCAGCGCGGCCCCCACCACCAGGATGTGCGGCGTCCAGGCGACGGTGTCGCGCAGCCTGCCCTTCATCCGCCGGGTCAGCGGCCCCTCCATGCGAAGGGGCCCCAGCGGGCGGTAGGCGAACGGGTCCTGGCAGAGGTCCTGGCGCAGTCCCGCCATGGCGCCCGCGACCAGGCGGAGCTCCGGGCTGCGAACCTTCATCGACTCGGTTGTCTCGGTCACGTACACAACCGTAGGCGGCCATCCGGGTGACGTCGTCAGCACTGATACGGATCCTGAGCCGTCCCCCTCAGGGACTACCCGGCTCCTCCTACCAGGCCAATTGCGCGATCTCCTCGGCCACCACCGCGCACGCGTCCGCCACCGGGTCGATCAGCGCGAAATGCGCCACCCCGTCGAGGAGCGTCATACCGACCACCTCGCCCTCCTTGGCCGCCGCGTCCACGAACGCCTCACTGACCTGCATCGGGACCGTCTCGTCGAGCCGGCCCTGTACGACGGCGGTCGCGATCCCGGTGGGCAGGAGCAGCGCCGGGTCGGCCCACTCCGCCCTGCCCCCGTCGCCCAGGAAGGCATCCACCGCGCCGTCGCAGACAGCCATCTCGCGCGCCAGCGCGAAGTGGGCGATCGGCGCGAGCGCGACCACACCGCGGAAGGGGGGCGTGGTCCGGTGCCAGGGTGCCTCGGGCGGCAGCACCTGACGGGCCGCCGCCCACAGGGCGAGGTGCCCGCCGGCGGAGTGCCCGGTGAGGACGGTACGGCGCAGGTCGGCGCGTGGAAGGTGCTCCCGTACGAGAGCGGGCAGCGCGTCCAGCGCCGCCGCCACGTCGTCCAGGGTGTCGGGCCAGCGGCCCGCGCTGCCCTCCGCCTCGCCCCCGCGCCGGTACTCGACGACGGCGACGGCGAGACCGCGGCCCGCGAGGAACGCGGCGAAGGGGGTGATGTGCGCACGGTCCACACGCTGCCGCCAGGCGCCCCCGTGCAGCACGACGGCGAGCGGCACGAGGCCCTCGCCGCCGTGCGGCGCGTAGAAGTCCACCACTTGGTCGGGGTGTTCGCCGTAGACGGCGGTGGAATCGGGCGCGACGGCGGGGTGCGAGAGGACCGACTCGGACTCGGCGGCCTCGACTGCCTGGGCTGCCTCGGTTCCCTCGGACATGGTGCTCAACCTCTCGGTGCGCGGGGCCCGTTACCCCTGACCAGCGGGGACGCTATCAGGCCAAGACGCTCGCCAGGACAGCCGCTGCCCTCTCCGCGTCGGCGAAGCCCACGTACAGCGGGGTGAAACCGAAGCGGAGGATGTCGGGCTGCCGGAAGTCGCCCACGACGCCGCGGGCGATCAGCTCCTTCATCACCGCGCCCGCGTCGGCGCAGCGGAGGGAGACCTGGCTGCCGCGCTCGGCGTGCGCGGCCGGTGTGACCGACTCCAGGGTGACGTGCTCCAGGAAGAAGTCCGTCAGGGCGAGGGACTTGGCCCGTACCGCCTCGATCGACACCCCGTCCCAGACGTCGAGCGCCGACTCCAGGGCGAGCATCGACAGGATGTCGGGGGTCCCGACGCGGCCGCGGACCGCACCCGTGCCCGGGGTGAAGTCCGGCGTCATCCCGAACGGGTCGGCGTGCGAGTTCCAGCCGGGGAGCGGCGAGTCGAAGGACGACTGGTGGTCGGGGCGCACGTACAGGAAGGCGGGCGAACCGGGGCCGCCGTTCAGGTACTTGTACGTACAGCCGACGGCGAAGTCCACCTCGTGCGCCTCAAGACCGACGGGCAGCGCGCCCGCGCTGTGGCAGAGGTCCCAGACGGCGAGCGCGCCGGCCTCGTGCGCGGCGGCGGTGATGCCGGGCAGGTCGTGGAGGCGGCCGGTGCGGTAGTCGACGTGGTTGACGAGGACGGCGGCGGTACGGGGGCCCATCGGGTCGCCCGGGGTGTAGGGGACGAGCCGCTTGCCGGTCATACGGGCCGCGGACTCGGCGACGTAACCGTCGGTCGGGAAGGTGGTGGCGTCGACGAGGACCTCGTCGCGGGCCGGGTCCGCCATGCGTATCGCGGCCACCAGCGCCTTGAAGACGTTGACGCTCGTGGAGTCGCCGACGACGGTCGTACCGGCCGCCGCGCCGATGATCGGCGCGATCCTGTCACCTGTGCGCTCGGGCGCGGTCCACCAGCCCGACTCGTCCCAGGAGCGGATACGCAGCTGCCCCCACTCGCGCTCCATGACGTCCCGCATCCGGTCGGGGACGTGGCGGGGCAGCGCCCCGAGGGAGTTCCCGTCGAGGTAGACGGTCTCCTTGTCGAGGCTGAACAGCTCGCGGCACACGGCGAGTTCGTCGGAGGCATCCAGCTCGGCCGCCCTCGCGGCACTCTGCTCAGACATGGCTGCGCGCCGTCCACAGCTCGGGGAACACGTTCTTCGTGGCGCGCTTCTCCAGCCAGGACACTCCCGCGGAGCCGCCCGTGCCCACCTTCGAGCCCATCGCCCTGCGCGTCGCCACCAGATGGTCGTTGCGCCATCGCCAGACCAGTTCGCCGACATCGGTCAACGCCTCGCCGAGCCGCACCAGTTCGGTGTCCTGGTCGGCGGCCGCGTAGACCGCCGTCCACACCGCCTCGACCTCCGGCGACGCCTCGTACTTCTGCGCCAGGTCGCGGTTCAGGACCGCATCCGGGACCGCGTGACCGCGCCGGGCGAGGAGGCTCAGGACCTCGTCGTACACGCTCGGCTCCTGCAGTGCCTTCTCCAGCTCGCCATGGACCCGCGGTGCGCCCCGGTGCGGGACCAGCATCGACGCGGACTTGTCGCCGAGGAGGAACTCCATCCGCCGGTACATCGCGGACTGGAAGCCCGAGCCCTCGCCGAGCGCGCTGCGGTAGGCGTTGAACTGCGCGGGGGTGAGCTGCGCCAGCGGACGCCAGGAGGCGTTGAGCGACTCCAGCTCGTACGTCGAGCGCTTCAGCGCGGCCATCGCGGCCGGCAGGTCGTCCCGGCGCAGTGCGTGCGCCGCGGTCTCCCACTCATGGACGATGACGGTGAACCACAGCTCCATGACCTGGGTGGTGACCAGGAAGACCATCTCGCCGGGGTCGTCCGAGCGGAGGTGCTGGAGGTGGGTGAGGACGTCGGCCTGGACGTAGTCCTCGTACGGGGTCGTCCCCGCGAAGTCGAGATGCGGGGCCTCTTCGGGCGCCCCGGGGGTTACGTCGGACATCACTGTCTCCTTGCACAAGTGCCCGGGTAGCGGTCCGCCCCTTCCAGTAGGCATCGGAGCCCCGGTCCCCACCCGAATCATCCGTGGCGGGAGCCCTGACGGCAAGCGCGCAGAGGGCTTCCGGGCTGTGATCCGCGCTGCACGAAGGGGAGGCCCGCACCGGGTGTGCGGGCCTCCCCTTACGTCACTTCACAGTCCGAGCGTCTCCGCCGCGGTCGCGGACGAGTCGCGCAGGAAGGACGAGCAGCGCTCGTACTCCTCCTGCTCGCCGATCGCCTGCGCCGCACGGGCCAGCGCGTGCAGCGCGCGCAGGAAGCCGCGGTTGGGCTCGTGCTCCCACGGCACCGGGCCGTGGCCCTTCCAGCCGGAGCGGCGCAGTACGTCCAGGCCGCGGTGGTATCCGGTGCGGGCGTACGCGTACGACTCCACGGCGTTTCCGCGCTCGAAGGCGTCGTCGGCGAGCTGCGCCCAGGCGAGCGAGGACGCGGGGTATTTCGCAGCGACCTCGGCGGGCGCGGTGCCGGCCGCGAGCAGGTCGCGGGGCTCCGGGTCCTCGGGCAGGTGGGTGGGGGGCGGGCCCCCGAGAAGGTCTTGGTGAATAGCCATGGTTCCCAGTCTGCCTGGCCGCGAGCCCCGGTGGGACCCCGTGTCAGGCCCCTCAGCCCCGGAGCCTGCCCAGCGCCCGTACGAGCGCGTCGGTGCCCGCCTCCGCCTTGGAGCGCGGACAGCCGACGTTCAGCCGTACGAAACCGTCCGCGCCGTAGACCGAACCGCGCATGATCGCGACCTTCTCGGTCTGTACGAGCTCGTGCTGGAGCGCATCGTCGTCCACCCCGAGGGGCCGCAGATCGATCCAGGCGAGGTAACCGGCCTCCGGCGGAGTCCAGCCAAGCTCCGGGAAGGCCGCGCCCAGCCGCTCGGCGACCATCGCGAGATTTCCCGCGGTGTACGCACGGACCTCGTCCAGCCACTCCGCGCCGTGCCGGTACGCCGCGATGTGCGCGGTCAGCGAGAACACGGCGGGCGAGGCGAGACCCTCCCCCGTCTCCATCCGCCGGAGGTACGCGGCGCGGTCGTCCGGGTCGCCGATAATGCCGTAACTGCCGGTCAGCGCGGGGAAATTGAAGGACTTGGAGCCGGAGGTGATGACGGCCCAGCGGCCGCTCCCGTACCGCGTCCAGGGGAGGTGGCGGCCTCCTGTGCCCGTGGGGTCGGTGTGCACGAAGTCGGCGTGGATCTCGTCGCTGATGACGGCGGTTCCGTACCGCTCGGCGAGGCGTGCGAACCCGCTCAGTTCGGTGTCCGTCCACACCTTTCCGGTGGGGTTGTGCGGCGAGCAGAGGAGCAGCACCTTGCTGTCGGGGCGCGCCAGTTCCCGTTCCAGGGCGTCCTGATCGCCGACGGGGACACCGCGCAGTTCGCGCCCGAGACCCGATATTGCCTTGGTGAAGCCGTCGTACGTGGGCGTGTGGACGACGACGCCGTCACCGGCCGCGGTCCACATCTGCAGCAGCTGGGAGAGCTGGTTGAGGACGGACGGGCCGTAGACGACCTGCCCGGCGTCGAGATCGGTGTCGTACCGGCTCGCGTACCAGTGGCGTATCGCCGGCAGGAAGTCCCCGTAGCGCCAGTCCGTGTACCCGAACACCCCGTGCGCCAGCCGCTCCTGGAGCGCGGCCAGCACCTCGGGCGGCGAGGCGAAGTCCATGTCGGAGATGGTGAACGGCAGCAGTCCGTCCACGCCGAACCGGTCGGCTACGCCGTCCCACTGGACGCACCAGGTGCCGCGGCGGTCGATGGGGGTGTCGAAGTCGTACGGCATGGCTCTCCCTGGGACTTGGCCTCGGACATGACGCGGGCCCGGCACCCCGCGAGGGATACCGGGCCCGGCGTACGCAGCTGACTACTTGATCTTCGTGCCCGTGGAGCGCAGGTTCGCGCAGGCCTCGGTGACGCGCGCGGCCATGCCCGCCTCGGCGGCCTTGCCCCAGGTGCGCGGGTCGTACAGCGACTTCGTGCCGACCTCGCCGTCGACCTTCAGGACCGCGTCGTAGTTGCGGAACATGTGGTCCACGACCGGGCGGGTGAAGGCGTACTGGGTGTCGGTGTCGAGGTTCATCTTCACGACGCCGTTCTCCAGCGCGGTGGCGATCTCCTCGGCGGTGGAGCCGGAGCCGCCGTGGAAGACGAAGTCGAACGGGGACGCCTTGCCGTACTTGGCGGCGACACCCTCCTGGAGGTCCTTCAGGAGCTCGGGACGGAGGACGACGTTGCCCGGCTTGTAGACGCCGTGCACGTTGCCGAAGGAGGCGGCCAGCAGGTAGCGGCCCTTCTCGCCCAGGCCGAGGGCCTCGGCGGTGCGGAGCGCGTCCTCGACCGTGGTGTAGAGGTTGTCGTTGATCTCGTGGCTGACGCCGTCCTCCTCACCGCCGGTCGGGGTGATCTCGACCTCAAGGATGATCTTCGCGGCGGCGGCCTTGGCGAGCAGCTCCTGGCCGATGGCCAGGTTGTCCGCGAGGGTCTCGGCCGAGCCGTCCCACATGTGGGACTGGAAGAGCGGGTTGAGGCCCTTGGCGACACGCGCCGCGGAGACCTCGAGCAGCGGGCGGACGTAACCGTCCAGCTTGCCCTTGGGGCAGTGGTCGGTGTGCAGCGCGACGGTGACCGGGTACTTCTCGGCGACGATGTGCGCGAACTCGGCGAGGGCGACGGAGCCCGTGACCATGTCCTTGTTGTACTGACCGCCCAGGAACTCCGCACCACCGGTGGACATCTGGATGATGCCGTCGCTCTCGGCCTCCGCGAAGCCGCGCAGCGCAGCGTGCAGGGTCTGCGTCGAGGTGACATTGATGGCCGGGTAGGCGAACTTGCCTGCCTTTGCCCGGTCCAGCATCTCGTTGTAGACCTCGGGGGTTGCGATGGGCATCTGTCCGCTCCTTGGCTATGTGCGGGTGTGCGTTGCGGGTCCCTGACCTGGGGGCGACGTCATCGTCGGGGCCCATCTTTCCAGACTCTTGGTATTACTCCACCTGGTACATGCGTCGAGGGGGTGACCGTTTCACGTGAAACGGTCACCCCCTCGACGTTCCAGCAGGTCAGAGCCTTACAGACCCAGATCCGCCTGGGAGTACGCGAAGAGGTACGGGACCCCCGCGCCCTCGGTGATCTTCTCCGCCGCGCCGGTCGCCCGGTCCACGATGGTCGCCACCGCGACCACCTCGGCGCCGGCCTCGCGCGCCGCCTCGACGGCGGCCAGCGGGGAGCCGCCGGTGGTGGAGGTGTCCTCGACGATCAGGACCCGGCGGCCCTTGATGTCCGGACCCTCGATACGGCGCTGCATACCGTGCTGCTTGGCGGCCTTGCGCACGACGAACGCGTCCAGCGCACGGCCGCGGGCGGCGGCGGTGTGCAGCATGGCGTCCGCGATCGGGTCGGCGCCCAGGGTCAGCCCGCCGACCGCGTCGAACTCCAGCTCCGCGGTGAGGTCCAGCATGATCCGGCCGACCAGCGGGGCGGCGGCGCCGTCCAGCGTGATCCGGCGCAGGTCGATGTACCAGTCGGCCTCGATGCCCGAGGAGAGGGTCACCTTGCCGTGCACGACGGCCTTGTCCTTGATGTGCTGCAGCAGCTCGCCGCGTACGTCAGTCATGGCTACGAGCTTAAAGGCGTCGCCAGGACCAGGTGGTCGCGATCTCCAGGGGGTCGATCGGGGTGACCAGACGGGGCAGGGCATTGAGGCCGTTCGGCGGGCCCGACTGGGGCTCGACGCAGACGGCCGCGGCCTGCTCGTCGTAGACGACGACCCACTCGGCCCGGCTCTTCACGGCGAGCTCCAGCTGTCCGGGCCAGGTGAGGGTGACATCGACGCCGTCCGGCATCCCGAAGCAGTCGTCCCAGGGGCCGGGGAGGGGCTCGATACGGCGCCCGGTCGGGAGGTGGTCGTCGCCGCGCTCCTCCTGCCACTCGGGCGTGAAGGCGATGGCAACGCCCTCGCCGCCTTCGCCGAGACTGCGGTTGAACCAGGGGTGCCAGCCGGCCTGGGCGGGGAAGGAGTTGTCGTACGTCTCGACGCCCAGGGTGAGCGTGACCGAGTCCTCCGTCAGCTCGAAGAGCTGGGTGACCTTGCCGGTGTACGGCCACGGGTCGACGAGGTCGTACGTGAAGGCCGCCTCGCTCCTGCCCGCACGGGCGGTGCGCCACGCGGTGTCGCGGCCGGTGCCGTGGATGGCGTGCGGTGGGGAGTTGAGCGGCATCTGGTGCCGCTCACCGCCATTTCTGAACTGGCCGTGCTCGATGCGGCCGCACCACGGGACCATGGGGAAGCAGCCGTACTTCTCCCCCTGCCGCAGGAGCTCGGTGCCACCGATCCGGAGGCTGCTGATACGGCAGCCGTTGGCGGGGTTCACGGTCAACTCGACGTCGCCGGCGGCGAGCCGGACCTCTTCACTACTCACACCGCGACCCTACCGGCGTCGCCTCAGGGCGCGACCGACCACCACCGCGGAGGCGAGCGCGAGCGCCGCGGCGGGGGCCGCCCAGCGCAGTGTCGCGGAGGCCGTCGCCGATGCGGGGGGCGGGACGGGGGCGTAGCGGCCGCGCGGCGGGGCGTGGTCGACCTCCTCCGCGCTGCGGCCGATCATCGTGCGGCGCGCGTGCGCGGCCTCGGCGGGCTCCCTGTCGAGAGGGGTGTCCAGGGGCGAGTCGAGCGGCTCGAACTCCGCCTCGGCCAGTACGTCCAGCGAGGGCGGCGGGACCTCGGTCTCGAACACCGTGGACGGCGCGGTGTCGTCCGCACGCTCGTCCCCGGACCTCGGGCTCCGCGACGGCCTCGTCCGCCGGTTCCGCGCCCAGCCGGTCCGCGAACCGTTCCAGGATGCGCTCCGCAGCGGCCAGCGCGGACGCGTCGTCGAGCTCGGCGATCCGGCCCTCGCCGCGGGCCGTCCCCGCGAA
>NZ_JAFLRJ010001333.1 GCF_017315755.1 Streptomyces beijiangensis | reverse complement strand
GTACAAGGCTTCTTCCATCGCCGGGTCGCTGAGCGCATACCACTGCTGCAGGAAGTGGATGCGCAGCATCGTCGCCAACGGATAGGGCTGGCGACCGGGACGGCCCATCTTCGGGTAGTGCGGCTCGATCAGACCCAGCAGCGCCTGCCACGGCACCACCTGCTCCATCTCCGCCAAAAACACCTCGCGCCGCGTGCGCTTGCGGCTCCCCAGACCCTCGGCATCACCGAACGACAGCTGCATCGCATTCACCCCGATCACGGTGAGGCATTTT
>NZ_JAFLRJ010001332.1 GCF_017315755.1 Streptomyces beijiangensis | reverse complement strand
GCTGCCCCGACTCCAGCCGCGACAGGGTCGAGAGGGAGATCCCGGTGGCCTCGCCGAGCTGGGCCAGGGTGATCGCACGCTCCTTGCGCAGGGCGCGCAGCCGTGGGCCCACAGCGGTCAGTACGTTCGCGAGGTCGTCGTCTGCCATCCTTCCATTTGCCGCCCCGGCAAGAAACTTTGTCAAATGGCGGGCCGCGGGCGGACTCTCTCCGTATGACTTCACAGACAGAGCAGACGCAGTACGACGTCGTGGTCATCGGCGGCGGCGCCGCCGATGACCACGACGT
>NZ_JAFLRJ010001331.1 GCF_017315755.1 Streptomyces beijiangensis | reverse complement strand
CCCATGGCGCCGACCCCGACCTGCCGGGCCCCGGCGGGTCGGGGTCGGCGCCATGGGCGAGGAGGACCTCCGCCGTCTTCCCGTACCCCTTCTGAGCCGCCCAGGTCATCGCCGTGAAATCGAGCTCCTCACGGAGATCGGGCTCCGCGCCCGCCGCGAGGAGTGCCCGTACGACCTCGGTGTGGCCGCCGCTCGCCGCGCCGCACAGCGGCAGGTCGACGGTGTCGTCGCCGCTCGGCCGGTTCGGGTCGGCGCCGGCCGCGAGCAGCAGCCGTACGATGCCGGGC
>NZ_JAFLRJ010001330.1 GCF_017315755.1 Streptomyces beijiangensis | reverse complement strand
TCATGACGGGGTCTCCTGGGTCCAAGGGTGGGCCGAGTTCAAGGGCTTCGGTCCGGGGAATGGTCATGACTGTGCCGTGGACACGCCGATGACGCCATGACGTCGGAGGTCATGTGCGGTCCGGTCGACACTGGTACGGAACGAGCTGATCCGCATGGCCCCATGGTCGTCCCGGAGACCGGGCCGGCCACGGGCCGCGACAACGACGGGACGGATGGCATGCCTCTTCAGGGCGAGTACGAGCCCAGCCCCACGCAGTGGGTGCGCGACCAGGTGGAACTGTACGAGAGCTCCGGCGGCGCCGAGGGGACGACCCTGCAGGGCAGGCCGGTGGTGCTGCTGACCACGCGGGGAGCCAGGAGCGGCAAGCTGCGGAAGACCCCGGTGATGCGCGTCGAGCACGAGGGGCGCTACGCGGTGGTGGCCTCGCTGGGCGGAGCACCCCGGCACCCGGTCTGGTAC
>NZ_JAFLRJ010001329.1 GCF_017315755.1 Streptomyces beijiangensis | reverse complement strand
CTGGTGGACACCTATGACACCGAGGAGGGCGTCCGCGTCGCGGCACACGTGCTGCGGCACCTGAACCGCGGGCCGGGCTGCGCCGTCCGCCTGGACAGCGGTGGCCTGGGGATCCTGGCCGCACGGGCTCGGTCGATCCTCGACGAAGCGGGCCTCTCGGACGTACGGATCAGCGTCAGCGGCGGTCTCGACGAGTACGCGGTGGACGATCTGGTCCGCTCCGGGGCACCGATCGACGTGTACGCGGCCGGCACGCGCGTCGGGGTCTCGGCCGACGCGCCGTATC
>NZ_JAFLRJ010001328.1 GCF_017315755.1 Streptomyces beijiangensis | reverse complement strand
AACTCGGGCGGCTGAACGCGGCGTTCGCGCGGGAGTGCGAGCAGGTGCTGCTGGTGGTGGCGGGCCAGGCGCTGGCGCTCCGGGGGTGAACCGGGGTCGGCGCCGGGTCAGGTCGCCGGCTTTCGCGCGATGATCCGGTACGCGTTGGCGAACGGGGTGTGCCGCAGGACGGGTGCCAGCGCGAAGTCCGTCAGCGCCGCGACGGCGACCAACGGGACACCCGCCCGCAGCAGCACGGCACGCGCCTGCTGCTGGAACGGGGTCGGCGGGATCGCGCGCCACGGGGCGTCCGGAGCGGGCAGGGCATGGGAGAGAGCCAGCGCGGCGGCGCCGGCCA
>NZ_JAFLRJ010001327.1 GCF_017315755.1 Streptomyces beijiangensis | reverse complement strand
TCCGCTCCGCCCGCCCGTGGGTCGCGGGCGCGGGTCGGCCCGAGAGCCACCGCGACCGCACCGGACGCCGGCCGTACGCGCGGCGGGGCGATGCCGAACTCCCGGAGCTTGCGCCGCCCTTCGTCGGTGATGTCGTCGGTCGACCAGGCGGGCGCGAGCACTCTGCGGACGGTGACCTCGCGCACCCCGTGATCGCGCAGCACCCGCGCTATGTCCGCCGACATCGCCTCGACGGCCGGGCACCCCGTGTACGTGGGGGTCAGTTCGACCTCGACGGTGTCCGCCCCGTGCGCGTGCACCGCGCGCACCACGCCCAGTTCGCGCAGGGTCAGCA
>NZ_JAFLRJ010001326.1 GCF_017315755.1 Streptomyces beijiangensis | reverse complement strand
AGCCGTCGGCCGACGGGCCGCGCCTGCAGGACCTGCTGGATCCGGCCGCCGCCTTCGAGCCAGCCGTGAACACCGGGTTCGAGTTCTGGGTGCCGGACGCTTCGGGCGCGGCCCCCGAGGTCGCCGCGTCGCTGGAGCGCGCCAACGAGGCCGCGATCCCCACCGTCAAGATCGCCTCCGCGGACTCCGCGTACTGGTGCGAGACGCCGGAGAAGAACCACCTGCGCTGGGTCATGGAGATCCCCGAGGAGCAGCTCCTGGACGCCCTCGCCCGGCTTCTCGC
>NZ_JAFLRJ010001325.1 GCF_017315755.1 Streptomyces beijiangensis | reverse complement strand
CGCTGATGGCGCTGCGCGACGCCTGCCGGACCGTCATCTCCGCCATCGGGAGCACCCGCGACAAGTCCGTCCAGGACGAGGACGCGGTCCGCAACCAGGCGCTGGCCTCGGTGGAGAGCGTGCACGACGTGGCGGAGCGCATCACCAACGGCCCCGAATGGCACGTCGTCTGGTACGAGCGGCACGAGCCCCGCTGCGGAGCCGCATATCGACCCAGCGGAGCCTCGCTGCGCGTCGCCCCCATGTCGGTCTCAGGCATCCTGCGGGAGAAGCTCTTCTCCGACCGCTCGGTGGTCCTGACCTCCGCGACCCTGAAGCTGGGCGGCGACTTCAACGGCGTGGGCGCCTCCCTGGGCCTCGGCCCCGAGGGCACCGAGGGGGACGACCTTCCGCAGTGGAAGGGCGTCTCGTGGGCTCTCCGTTCGACTACCCCAGGCAGGGGATCCTCTACGTCGCCAAGCATCTGGCGCGCCCGGCCCGCGACGGTGACCGCGCGGACATGCTCGACGAACTCACCGAGCTGATCCAGGCCGCGGGCGGCCGTACTCTGGGCCTGTTCTCCTCGATGCGGGCCGCTCAGCTCGCTGCCGAGGAACTGCGTTCCCGCGTTCCGGAGTTCCCGATCCTCCTCCAGGGCGAGGAGACCC
>NZ_JAFLRJ010000138.1 GCF_017315755.1 Streptomyces beijiangensis | reverse complement strand
CGGCCCCGCCCCCCTCTCGGACGCTCGACACGTCTACTGCTGAGCGGACTTGACCATCCGGTCCAGAAGATTCTTGGTCGCCCTGCGCACCTGTGCGCGCGGCAGGCGCCTGTCGGAGAGCGCCAGTGACCAGTAGAAGGTGCCTGCGGCGAAGCGCATCACACCCTGCGCGTTCTCGCTGAGACAGGTGGCCTGCACCTTCGGCGGCTTCCCCGGCCGCTTGTCGATGTACGGCGATTGGGACAGCAGGGTCCGCCGGTAGCCGACGGGGCTGGGCATCTTCGAGTCGTAGCCGTCGGCCTCGACCCCGACGAGGTAGGGAAGTTCGTCGCCCTCGTTCAGCCCCGTACCCGCCCAGAGCCAGTGGTCGCCCTTGCGCACCACCAGCGGTACGGGCGTCTTGACGATGCCGTTGTACTGCGTGCCGACCACCCCCTGCTCGGCCTGGCGCCCGCCCGGGCTGAGAGTGCGCCAGTAGATGGTGGGCCCTGTGGTGTCCGCAGCCGGGTCGTTGGAATCCTTGTAGCAGGTGACCACCCGGCTGCTCGCCCCTCGCGCCGACGCCTCGAACCGTATATGCCAATAGATGTTGTTGGATGCGAAGAATGCGAGATGGGTTCCGTCCGCGTCCGACTTCTTTATGGAATCCACCATCGGCTTCGACCAGTACTCGTCATGCCCGGGAAAGACCACGGATTTGTAGCGGGAGGTGTCGATGCGGCCCTCGTGCAGATCGACGCTGCTCGCATAGGTGACGTCGTAACCCTCGTTCTCCGCCCACTGGGCGAAACTGGCGTCCAATTCGAACCAGGCGGGCATGCCCGAGTGGTGATAGGGCCGGTCGAAGGAGACCTTGACGGCACGCTGGGGAGCGCCGCCCAGCTTGCCGGTGCTCTCGTACCCCTTGTAGAGGCTCTTTCCGGTGCGTCCGTTCAACGGCCAGATGTTGTAGGCCTGGTACGTGGTGAAGGGGACGATCACCAGGATGTCCGAGCGGCGCGCGGTGTCCCTTACGACGAAGGGCGTGCAACCGCGAAAGCCGTCCTCAGCGGTGAAAACCGCCAGGTAGAGACCGGACGTCCACTCCTGCGGAATGTGCAGTTTCCAGGAGGAGGGCCAGTCGCAGGCGATGAGCCCGGTGTCCGCCTGCGACTTGGGTATGGGGTGCGGTCTTCCGTGCAGCGGCGGGCTGGTGGTCAACGGGCCGACGGCGGACCCCCGTTGTCCGCCGATCCGGTGCACCGCGACGGTGAAATTCTGCGCACGGTCGACCGAGACATGGAAATCCACGGCGGTGCCGCGGGCCACCGAGGTGGCCGAGGCGTAGCCGTGAATGCCCTCCTTGCGGTCGTTCGTGAGGTGTGTGCCCTCCCGGGCTATCCCCCATGAACTGAGCAGCTTCGGCGCATCTCTGTCGCCCGGTGCGCTGTAGACGGGCGAGTGCTTTGCCGCTGCGGGTTTCGTACCGCCCCTGAGTGTGTATCCGACAAGTGCCGCTGTGCTGACACCGAACACGCCCAGCGCGGTGCGACGGGATTTCTTGTCCATACAGGTGCCTCCCCGGGAGACGGAGGGCTTTTTCCCTGCACGTCGTCATGAGCGAGGCAAGCGTAGGAGATGTGAACGTCCGGTAACGCCCATGTTGGGCGGAATACATCATTCCTTGGCGGAGTTGATGGAAAACCGATGGGTTACCGACGGATCCGGCGCCTGATCAGGCGCCGGATCCGTACTCCACGAGTGTGTCCGGGCCGGTCTCGCGATAAAGCGCCCCGGTCTGCGGGCACTCCCAAACCCCGGGCTCGCCCTCACGTGCCGTCAGCTTTACGCCCACGTGGCCGACCCAGCCGATCCTGCGCGCGGGCACGCCCACGACCAGGCCGAAGTCGGGGACGTCCTTGGTCACGACGGCACCGGCGGCGACCATGGCCCACCGGCCGATACGGACCGGAGCCACGGCGACCGAGCGTGCGCCCAGCGAAGCCCCTTCGGCGATCTTCACGCCGACGGCCTCCCAGTCGCCGCCGCGCTTCTGCTTGCCATCGGGGTCCACCGAGCGGGGGTTGTGGTCGTTGGTGAGCACCACGGCAGGACCGATGAACACGCCGTCGGCGAGCTCGGCGGGCTCGTACACGAGGGCGTAGTTCTGAATCTTGACGTTGTTGCCGATCTGTACGCCGGTCCCGACGTAGGCTCCGCGGCCGACCACACAACCCTCGCCCAGCCTGGCCTGCTCACGGATCTGAGCGAGCTCCCAGACACTGCTGCCGTCCCCGATCCGGGCCGTCTCGTCGACCTGGGCGGTGGGCTGGATCCTGTAGTTCACTGAAGGTCTGCCTTTCCGAGTGCATTGTCGACGGGTGAGTTTATGTCGCCGTCGTCGCCCAGCAGCAAACGGTCGTACGTGCCCTGGACGTTCATCCAGTCCCATTCGCGCAGCGCATACTCAGAGGCCGCCAGCCCTGCCGCGGACCGGACCTCCTCGGACGCGGTGACCGAGAGGATTCGCTCCGCCGCCTGCTGCGGCGTGGTGACGATCCAGTCCCCGGGAAACAGAGTGCGTGCGCTGTGCCGGCGGCCTGCCACGAACGGCCAGTCCCTCACCACGGGGACGGCGCCGCTCGCCGCCCCCTCCATCAGGCCGACGTGGCAGCCCTCGCGTACCGAACTGCTGAGAATCACACCGACCTCGGTCAGGATTCCCGGGACGTCCTTGGTCGGGCCCACGCGGCGGACCGCTCCGGAGGCCTCGAGCTCGGCGAGATTCCGTTCCAGCGAGGTGTGATACGCCGCAGCGGCCGGGCTGGTCTCGGGGCTGAATCCCTGCCCGACCATGAGGAGGCGGTATCGGGGGTCCTGCCGGCGCAGGAGCCTGATCACCTCCAGGGCCCAGAGCGGATCCTTGGCGATCTGCCCGATGCCCACAAGACCGACGGTGAAGCGCGCGTCGTCCTGCTTCGGCCGGCTGAAGTGCCGGAGGTCGAGAGCGTTGTGCAGGAAATGCAGTCGCGGCGCTTTGTCCTTGAGCAGCCGGGGCACGGCGGACGTGGTCATGTCCCGCATGTGCTCGGCGATGAACACCACGTCGTCCACACGGGAGAAGTCCATGATGTGCGGCCAGTAGGTGAAGGTCTCGAACTTGTGCAGTCGGACGACGATCCGGGTGGTGCCCGGATCGACGAGAGTGACGAAGGCCGCGGCTGTGGTGCACCACTCGACGAAGATCGTGTCGGCCCAGTCGAGGTGCGGCCGCAGCGCGGCCTCGACCTGGGCCTGGTACCCGGCCTGGGCACCGAGCGGAAGTCCGACCATCCGGCCCAGACCCTTGGCGAGCGGTGAGAGATCAGGATCCGATGCGAGGTCCAGCGTGCGCAGCTCCACGGCCGGGTGATCGGCGTACCGCTCGGTGATCAGCCGGAGGAAGTTGGCGTTGCCCCGGGTGACGAGGAGCAGCCTCAGCGGGCGGTCCTTCGGGGGCTCGGCCGCGGGAAGCGCCCTGCCGCGGGGCGCCGCCACCGCACGCGCGACGGTGCTGGCGCGCAGTGGCGCGGTGAACCTGGCCGGGTCGTCGGACAGCGGCGATACGAGGCGGTCCACATGCGGTACGCGATGGAAGGCGAGCTGGACCGCCTTGCTGAATGCCGCGGCCGCCTCCTTCTTGCGGCCCGCCTTCAGGTGAAGGTCCGCACATGCCAACTCGGCGGCGTACGCGGGGATCAGATGGCGGGGGGTGACACCCCGGGCGAGCTGAGCCTCGGCGGCCTCGCCGAGCACATCGGCCTTGAGCCGGGGATCCCTGATCCGGTGGCCGGCGACACCGAGGATGCGTTCCGCGATGAAAGGTCTGTCGGCGCGCGCCAGCCGAGCCGTTGCGCGGCGGGCAACGTTGGCCAGAAGTTCATCGGGAAGCTGTGGTGTCGGCATGGTGTGGCTCCATGGTCGGGTCCGGGACCTGGACCGTACGGTCAAACGGAAGTGAGCGAAAGCCCGGAAGTGATGGCGTGAGCAAGGCAATTCCGAGGGTTACCGGAACCCACATCAACACCCCCAGCCGGTCCGCCTCCTGGACCAGCGGATGGGCGGCGACCTGGACCGCTCCCACCAGTGCGACCGCGCAGGCGAGCGGGCCCAGTACGCCGCCGTACCGCAGCAGCATCCACAGGGCGAGGGCGGTGAGCACCAGGAAGAACGGCATGGCGGTCTGTTCGGAGAGCCAGTGGCGCCAGAAGTGCAGATCGAGGTCGACGAGCCTGGCCCAGGGATCGGGTACCTCGGGCGACCGGAAGTGCCGGGTGAAGGTGTCCTGGAGGGTGACCTCCGAGGACGGCAGCGCGAGGAGCTTCATGACGAGCGCGATGGCGGCGGCACAGGCCGCCGCTGTGGCACCGAGGAGCAGGACACCCCGCGAACGCCGGAAGCACCAGGTCAGAAGAGCGGCGGCGGCGATCAGAGCGGCCAGCACGAGGGCCGTCGAGTAGCGGGTGACCGTGCATGCCGCGAGAGCCCCGGTGAAGAGGAGCGAGCCGGACAGCGGTCTGCCCCGCGTCATGAGCAGTCCGCCCCACACCGCGCCGAGCACACAGACCGTGACCAGCCCTTCGCCGAGCGCCTGCGTGCTCCACCAGCCGAGAGGACAGATGAGGAAGACGGTCTGGCCGACGGCAGCGGCGGGCGGCGACAATCCGGCGCTGCGCAGAATCCCGGCCACCACCAGAGAGCCGGCCAGGGCCATGAGAAGACCGAGGACGCGCATTCCCGTCAGCACTCCGAACAGGCCGACGAAGGGGGCTGCGAGGAGCGGATATCCGGGCCGGGACGAGAAGACCGACTGATAGCGGGCGTCGTCGGTGGTGATGTCGGGGGCGTCGGCCCAGCGCTTCAGGCAGGAGGCGGCATCGGCCGCCGCCGGCTCCGGCAACGGATCGAGGGCCTTGCTCTCCGCGGCCGCAGTGGAACGACTCGTACAGAAGGCCTCGAGCGCGGTGTGATGGGCTTCGCTCCGGGAGGCGCCCAGATACTGCTCCGCGGCTCGGGCGTAGCGGTAGGAGTCGGGGAAGAGCGTCCATGACGGCCCGGCGGCGAGTTGCAGCAGTACGTAGACACCGCAGACCAGGAGGGGCAGAAGCCACGTACGGCGGGAGGTGGGGGTGCGTGACAACGCGCGGCCTCGGGTGTGCGTACAACCGTGAAAGGGAGCGACAAGCTAGCACGGCGGGGGTGGGGGCAGGAGCCCGGTTTGACCCCCCGGTGCGGGCCCCGTAACCTTGACCGTCGGCGTGTTTTTCTATGCGCCGCACCCTTTGAGCAACTCACCTCCCGGCGTTTCTCGCGGGGGAGGCCGTTCATCCAATCCGGATTGTCGTGGGCTTCGGCCTGCGCGGGCGGCTGGCTTCAGAGGTACCGGTTCCGAGCGAAAGAGAGTCCGCGTGTACGCCATCGTGCGCAGCGGTGGTCGCCAGCACAAGGTTGCTGTCGACGACATCGTTGAGGTTGACAAGATTCCCACCGCCAAGGTTGGCGACACCGTAGAGCTCTCTACGCTGCTCGTTGTCGACGGTGACGCTGTGACCAGCGACCCGTGGGTGCTGGCCGGTATCAAGGTTACGGCCGAGGTCGTCGACCACCACAAGGGTGTCAAGATCGACATCCTTCGCTACAAGAACAAGACCGGCTACCGCCGTCGCCAGGGTCACCGCCAGCAGTACACGGCGATCAAGGTCACCGGTATCCCCGCGGCTGCGAAGTAAAGGGACTGAGACATGGCACACAAGAAGGGCGCATCGTCCACTCGGAACGGGCGCGATTCCAATGCCCAGCGGCTCGGCGTGAAGCGCTTCGGCGGTCAGGTCGTCCTCGCTGGTGAGATCCTGGTCCGCCAGCGCGGCACGCACTTTCACCCGGGCACGGGCGTCGGTCGCGGTGGCGACGACACCCTGTTCGCACTGAAGCCCGGTGCTGTCGAGTTCGGCACGCACCGTGGCCGCAAGGTCGTCAACATCGTTCCGGTCGTTGCAGCCGCCTGATTCCGGGCTGGTTTCACTGCCGTAGAGCGATCTGTCGAAGGCGGACCAGGTTTTCCCGATGCGCACCGCGCATCGGGAAGCCGGTCCGCCTTTGTCGTGTTAAGACGTAAGACAATCCGTTTTTCCCTGTTCCTGGAGGCACACCCATGACCACCTTCGTGGACCGCGTCGAGCTCTATGCCGCCGCGGGTAGCGGAGGCCACGGCTGCGCCTCCGTACACCGTGAGAAGTTCAAGCCGCTCGGCGGACCTGACGGCGGTAACGGCGGACGCGGCGGCGATGTGATTCTCGTCGTCGACCAGGCCGTGACCACGCTGCTGGACTATCACCACTCACCGCACCGCAAGGCGACCAACGGTCAGCCCGGCGCCGGTGACAACCGCTCCGGCAAGGACGGGCAGGACCTGGTCCTCCCCGTGCCCGACGGCACCGTGATCCTCGACATGGACGGCAATGTGCTCGCCGACCTCGTCGGCCAGGGGACGACCTTCGTCGCAGGACAGGGCGGGCGCGGAGGGCTCGGCAACCACGCGCTGGCCTCCGCCCGCCGCAAGGCGCCCGGGTTCGCGCTGCTCGGTGTGCCCGGCGAGTCCCGGGACATCGTCCTGGAGCTCAAGACCGTCGCCGACGTGGCGCTGGTCGGGTACCCGAGTGCGGGCAAGTCCTCGCTGATCTCGGTGCTGAGCGCGGCCAAGCCGAAGATCGCGGACTACCCGTTCACGACGCTGGTTCCCAACCTGGGCGTCGTCACCGCCGGTTCGACCGTCTACACCATCGCCGACGTCCCCGGGCTCATCCCCGGCGCCAGCCAGGGCAAGGGCCTCGGCCTGGAGTTCCTGCGGCACGTGGAGCGCTGCTCGGTGCTCGTGCACGTACTGGACACGGCGACGCTCGAGTCGGAGCGCGACCCGGTGACCGACCTCGACGTGATCGAGGCCGAGCTCACGCAGTACGGCGGCCTCGACGACCGGCCGCGGATCGTGGTGCTCAACAAGATCGACATCCCGGACGGCCAGGATCTGGCGGAGATGATCCGGCCGGAGCTGGAGGCGCGCGGATACCAGGTCTTCGAGGTCTCGGCCGTCGCACGGACCGGTCTCAAGGAGCTGTCGTTCGCGCTCGCCAGCATCATCGCCGAGGCGCGCGCGGCCAAGCCGGTCGACGAGGCGACCCGCATCGTCATCCGGCCCAAGGCCGTGGACGACTCGGGCTTCACCGTCCTGCTGGACGAGGAAGGTGTCTACCGGGTGCGCGGCGAGAAGCCGGAGCGCTGGGTGCGTCAGACCGACTTCAACAACGACGAGGCCGTGGGTTACCTGGCCGACCGCCTCAACCGGCTCGGTGTCGAGACCGCGCTGCTCAAGGCCGGTGCCAAGTCCGGTGACGGTGTGGCCATCGGGCCGGACGAGAACGCCGTCGTATTCGACTGGGAGCCGTCGATGACGGCCGGCGCCGAGATGCTGGGCCGCCGTGGCGAGGACCACCGTCTCGAGGCCCCGCGCCCCGCGACCACGCGCCGCCGGGACAAGGAAGCGGAGCGGGACGACCCGCAGAAGGAGTACGACGACTTCCACCCCTTCTAGGCCGAGACCGGCGGACGGAGTCCGGCGCAGCCGCTCGAAGCTTGTGAGGCCCCCGGGGCCGAGCAATGCGAGGGCGGCGTCGGGAAGCAGTTCCGCAGAAGGAGTACGACGACTTCCACCCCTTCTAAACCGAGGAGTACGACGACTTCCACCCCCTTCTGGAAAGCGAAGGGGGTGGAGTCTTGTCCTGGATGTCCGGTTCGCTACGATGAGCCGGGCATCCACGGATGTGGCGTCAGTCACGCCCTGTGGTGACAGTGGTTGGGGTGCCGCCCTGACCAGGGGGTGAACTCCCGGTATCGCAAGGGTGGTGGGCGGTTGGCGTCCGCCTTGCGAGACGGTCACGGAGAGTGCGACGATCGCACTTGTTCCCTCGTCATCGCAAGGTAGGTCGTCTGTGTCTGTGCAGCACAAAGCAACCAAGCCCCGCACTACAGCAGTCGTGCTGGCCGGTGGGACCGGTCAGCGCGTGGGTCTGTCCATCCCAAAGCAACTGCTGAAGATCGCCGGCAAGGCTGTCATCGAGCACACGCTGGCCATCTTCCAGAACGCCGAAGACATCGATGACGTGATCGTGCTGATGGCGCCGGGCTATGTGCCGGACGTCGAGAAGATCGTCGCCAAGGCCGGACTGACCAAGGTCACGCGGATCATCGAGGGTGGCGCGACCCGCAACGAGACCACCGAGCGCGCCATTTCGGCCCTCGGCGAGGGGCTCGCGGAGGGCGAGGACCGCAATGTCCTCTTCCATGACGCGGTCCGTCCGCTTCTGTCGCAGCGCGTGATCAAAGACTGTGTGGACGCGCTCGACCGCTACCAGGCCGTCGATGTCGCCATCCCGTCCGCGGACACGATCATCCAGACCCGTACCCACGGCGGTGACGGCGAGTTCATCACCGAGGTCCCCGACCGCTCCCGGCTGCGCCGCGGTCAGACCCCGCAGGCTTTCAAGCTCTCGACGATCCGCCGTGCGTACGAGATCGCCGACGGCGACCCGAACTTTCAGGCGACCGACGACTGCACCGTGGTCCTCAAGTACCTGCCCGACGTACCGATCTACGTCGTCGCGGGCGACGAGTACAACATGAAGGTCACCCAGCCCGTCGACGTCTTCATCGCCGACAAGCTCTTCCAGCTGGCCTCCACCGCCGCCCCCCGGCAGGCCGACACGGCCGCCTACCGGGAGCTGCTCGCCGGCAAGACGCTGGTGGTCTTCGGCGGTTCGTACGGCATCGGCGCGGACATCGCGGACCTCGCCAAGGGCTACGGCGCCAGCGTCTACGCACTCGGCCGTTCCACCACCGGCACCCACGTCGACAACCCGGAGCACGTGGACGACGCCCTCTCCAAGGCGTACGCCGAGACCGGTCGCGTCGACTTCGTGGTCAACACCGCGGGTGTGCTGCGCATCGGCAAGCTCGCCGAGACCGACAACGCCACCATCGAAGAGGCTCTGCGGGTCAATTACCTGGCGCCGGTGCAGATCGCCCGTGCCTCGTACAAGTACCTGGCGGAGACCAAGGGCCAGCTGCTGCTCTACACGTCTTCCAGCTACACCCGCGGCCGCGCCGAGTACAGCCTGTACTCCTCCACCAAGGCCGCCATGGTCAACCTCACCCAGGCGCTCGCCGACGAGTGGGCGGGCGACGCGATCCGGGTCAACTGCGTCAACCCCGAGCGGACCGCCACGCCGATGCGGACCAAGGCTTTCGGCCAGGAGCCCGAGGGTTCCCTGCTCTCTTCCGAGGCGGTGGCCCGTACCTCCCTCGACGTGCTGCTCTCCGAGCTCACGGGCCATGTCATCGACGTACGGCAGCAGGACCCGACGCGTGAGGCGAGCGAGACGTCGGACTTCGAAGCCGCGCTGGCCTCGGTCCTGGATCGACAGGAAGATGTGTAATAATCGCTGAATTAGTGAATTCATCGGGCCTTTGTGATCGCTTTCCGCGCCGATCGCAGAGGCCCGAATTCGTGAAGCTCCACCTTCACATATCCCACAAAGTGTGACCCCCCTGGAGCAGGTTCTACGTGATTTCGACAGCCATTCGACTGGCCCGTGTGGGCAGTGGCGCAGAGCTGGCCGCAGCAGTCCTCATGGGGCTCGGCTACCCGTGCGTGATGATCGCCGCACTGATTCCGAATATCTGGTTCTTCGCCGCCGCCACCGTCGTGACGTATGTCGCCGACTGGTATCTGCACCAGCGCGGCAGTTATCTGATCAATCGCCTGGCCAAGGTGCGGGCAGGCCTGTCGATCCGTTTCCTCCTGCGTGAGCTGCTGCTCATCCTGCTGCTCGCGCGCCTGGATCTCGCCGAGGCGAACGTCTATTACGCGGCGGTCGCCTGCTTCCTGGTCTTCTACGGGCTCCAGGCGGCGCACGGCACCCTGACCACCCTCATCCGGCTCCGCCGCACCATGCCGGTGGTGACCCGGAACGTCGACCTCGCCGGCATCCGCATCCCCGCGGCCCCGCCGCAGCGGCTGCTGAACCGTTCAGCCGAGAAGATGCTCCACCTCGACGTCTTCGCGGTGGCCGGACTGCTGATCGCCGCCCAGGGCGGCAACCACACCTTCGGGTACATCGGCATCGCCGCGACGCTGGTCCTCGGTGCGCTCTACATCGCCATACTGGTTCCGTACATCCGCAAGGGCCGCCGGGTCCCCGGCCCCGACGCGGTGCTCAAGGTCATCGACAAGTGGCTGGTCGAGTACCGGCCGACCGTGGTGCTGTACTTCTCCGGCTCCAAGGACTCCGCCTACCAGGCCAATATGTGGCTGGATGCGATGCGGGACGTCGAGGGACGGCCGCTGATCATCCTGCGTGAGCGCAATATCGTCCCGCAGCTCGGCTCGACCTCCGTGCCCGTCATCTGCGTGCCGGGCGGGGTGCACCTGATGAACATGAACCTCTCCACGGTGCGCGTCGCGCTGTACGCCGCCAACGTCGGCAAGAACATCCACCTGCTCCGGGTGCCCACCATGAAGCACGTCTTCATCGGGCACGGCGACAGCGACAAGCTCGCCAGCGTCAACCCGTTCAGCAAGGTGTACGACGAGGTGTGGACCGCGGGCCGGGCCGGCCGCGACCGTTACGCGCTGGCCGACGTCGGTGTGCGCGACGAGGACATCGTCGAGGTGGGCCGCCCGCAGCTGGCGCCCATCAAGACGTGGACCGGCGCTCCCGCGAACCCGGTGCCGACCGTGCTGTACGCCCCCACCTGGGAGGGCTGGGACGACAACCCGGGCAACACCTCCCTGCTGCTGGCCGGCGAGAACATCGTCAAGCGGCTGCTGAACGCGGACCACCCCGTACGGGTGCTCTACAAGCCCCACCCCTTCACCGGCACCCGCAGCCGCAAGGCCGCCGGGGCCCACGCCCGTATCACCGCCATGGTGGAGAAGGCCGCCGCCGAGCGCGCCTCCGATGCCCGCTGGGCCAAGGAAGCCGCCGCCTCGCAGGGGGACCGGGTCTCGGCCCGGGCCGAGCTGGCCCGTATCGGAGCCAGGCTGACCGAGCTGGCCAGTGCGGGACAGTCCGCGGGTGACGAGGCCGAGGAGTCGCGTGTGGCGCTGGCCGATCCGGCCCGCGAGGCGGAGACCACCAGCCTCAAGAAGCAGTGGAACGAGGCGTACTGGCGCTCGTTCGGGTGGTGGGAGCACAAGATCGTCACCGGCGCCGAGCCGCATCTCTACGACTGCTTCAACGTCTCCGACGGCATGGTCTCCGACATCTCCAGCGTCGTCTCGGACTTCATCGCGAGCGGCAAGCCGTACGCGGTCACCGACTCGGCAGAGCTGGGCGTCGACGAGTTCAAGCGGCAGAACACCGCCGTGCGCGCCGCCGTCGTCCTCTCCAACTCGGCTGCGGAGATCGGGGATCTGCTCGACGCGATCACCGGCTCGGCCGCCGACCCGATGGCGGTCGAGCGGCGCGAGCTGAAGCAGTATCTGCTCGGCCCCGACGAGCCGACCTCGATGGAGCAGTTCAACACCGCTGTACGGAACCTGGCCGCCAAGGCCGAGACGCGCAATCAGGGCGTGGCCCAGCGCGTCTCGGATCCCCTTGCCGCCCCGGGGCTCAACGACTCCGATGTCACCGGGGTCGACACGGCGGTCGCAGGCTGATCAGTGCGTAACCCTGCGTGACCAACTGTGGCTGTCTGTGCTCACTTGCGCAGGCGGCCACAGTCGCTTCTCATACACCGCGGATAGGATTCGAGGGAACGGATGCCGAACTTCCGGCTACGACTGGGCATGGGACAGGAAACGTGAAGGCACTCATACTCTCCGGCGGGGCGGGCACCCGTCTGCGCCCGATCACGCACACCTCCGCCAAGCAGCTCGTGCCGGTGGCCAACAAGCCGGTGCTCTTCTACGGCATCGAGGCCATCGCCGACGCGGGCATCACCGAGATCGGGATCGTCGTCGGCGACACCGCCGCCGAGATCCGCGAAGCCGTCGGTGACGGATCCCGCTTCGGCGTCAAGGTCACCTACATCCCGCAGGACGCGCCGCTGGGCCTGGCCCACGCCGTGCTCATCGCCAAGGACTTCCTGGGCGACGACGACTTCGTGATGTACCTCGGTGACAACTTCATCGTCGGTGGCATCACCGGTCTTGTCGAGGGCTTCCGCAGCGACCGCCCCGCCGCCCAGATCCTGCTCACCAAGGTCCCCAACCCCACCTCCTTCGGTGTCGCCGAGCTCGATGCCGGCGGCCGTGTGGTGGCCCTGGAGGAGAAGCCGAAGGTCCCCAAGAGCGACCTGGCGCTGGTCGGCGTCTATCTCTTCACCCCGGCGATCCACGAGGCCGTACGGTCCATCGAGCCGTCCGGGCGCGGCGAGCTGGAGATCACGCACGCCATCCAGTGGCTGATCGACGAGAAGCGCGATGTGCGCTCCACGACCATCTCCGGGTACTGGAAGGACACCGGCAACGTCACCGACATGCTGGAGGTCAACCGGTCCGTCCTGGAGACGGTCGAGCCCGTCATCGAGGGCACGGTCGACGAGGCCAGCGAGATCATCGGCCGGGTCCGCGTCGAGGCGGGTGCCCAGGTCACAGGATCGCGCATCGTCGGACCCGCGATCATCGGCGCGAACACCGTGATCAGCGACGCGTACGTCGGTCCCTTCACCTCGGTCTCAGAGGGATGCCGGATCGAGGACAGCGAGATCGAGTACTCCATCGTTCTGCGGGGCGCCTCCATCACGGGCGTGCGCCGCGTCGAGGCCTCGCTCATCGGCCGCGACGTCGAGGTGACCCCCGCCCCCCGTAACCCCGCAGCTCACCGACTCGTGCTCGGCGACCACAGCAAGGTGCAGATTTCTTCATGACGACCCCTTCTTCTCCCGCCCGCCCAACCCGGATTCTGGTGACCGGCGGCGCCGGTTTCATCGGCTCCCACTACGTCCGTACGGTGCTCGGTGCCGAGGGCCCGGGCGACGTGGCGATCACGGTGCTCGACAAGCTCACCTACGCGGGCAACCCGGCCAACCTCGACGAGGTGCGCGACCACTCCGGCTTCGCCTTCGTCGAGGGCGACATCTGCGACCCCGAGCTGGTCGCCGGGCTGATGGCCGACCACGACCAGGTGGTGCACTTCGCCGCCGAGTCGCACGTCGACCGTTCCATCGACGGGGGCGCCGAGTTCGTCCGTACGAACGTCGTGGGCACCCACACCCTGATCGACGCGGCCCACCGGGCCGGCATCAAGACCTTCGTGCACATCTCCACCGACGAGGTCTACGGCTCGATCGACGAGGGCTCCTGGCCCGAGACCCACCCGCTGGAGCCCAACTCGCCGTACTCATCGGCGAAGGCCTCCAGCGACCTGATCGCGCTGTCGTACCACCGCACACACGGCCTCGACGTGCGGGTGACCCGCTGCTCCAACAACTACGGGCACCACCACTTCCCGGAGAAGGTCATCCCCCTCTTCGTGACCAATCTGCTGGACGGCAAGAAGGTGCCGCTGTACGGCGACGGCGCCAACGTCCGCGACTGGCTGCACATCGACGACCACGTCCAGGGCATCGAGCTGGTCCGCACCAAGGGCCGCGCGGGCGAGGTCTACAACATCGGCGGCGGCACGGAGCTCTCCAACAAGGAGCTCACCGGGATGCTGCTCGATGCGTGCGGGGCGAACTGGGACGAGAGCGTGGAGTACGTCGAGGACCGCAAGGGCCACGACCGCCGCTACTCGGTGGACTGCACCAAGATCCGCGAGGAGCTCGGTTACGTACCGCGCAAGAGCTTCGAGCAGGGCCTGGCCGAGACGGTGCAGTGGTACCGCGACAATCGTGCCTGGTGGGAGCCGCTGAAGGAGCGCGCCTCGATCGCCTGACACGAGGTGTGAGAGACCCTGTTCGCCGGGGCGGAAGGTTGCACTCCTTTACGGTGCAACCAACTTCCGCCCCGGCGAGTCTTTTTGAGTGGTCATGACACTGTCTTCGGAAGGCCGTTCGATGAACCTGAGGCGAACTCGTCTGTCCCTGCTGGCGGTCGGCGCCGCCGGTGCGCTGATCGCGGGCGGTGTTGGCGGCGCGGTGGCGGCCGCTCCGGCGGCGAAGGCTTCCGTACAGGACGACTTCAACGGGGACGGATACGCGGACCTCGCGGTCAGCGGCACCAGGGGCACGGTGAGCGGGCTGGCCGACGCCGGGTACGCGGCCGTGATGTACGGCGGCCCGCACGGACTCTCCACCGCGAACCGCACCGTGATCAGCCGGGCCACGACCGGGATCCCGGGCGCGCCCGAGGCGGGCGTCGGCTTCGGGTACACCCTCTCCCACGGGGACCTTGACGGCGACGGTTACGCCGACCTGGTCGTCGGCGGCATCGGCGGCGAGGACTCGGTCATCGTCTGGGGCTCGCCGAGCGGGCTGTCGAGCGGCACCTCCGTACCGAAGTACCGCTCGCTCTCGCAGACCGGCGACTTCAACGGTGACGGCAAGACGGACGTGGCGCTCTTCCGCACCGCGCACTCCAGGCACGACGATCCGGCCGGTACGGAGGCCGTGATCTGGTTCGGACCGGTCTCACGGGCCGGGAAGCCCGCCAGGACGGCCGACTTCAGCGCGAGCAGGATCGGCGCCACCGAGGTGATCTCGGCGGTGAGCGGGGACGTCAACCACGACGGCTACGCGGACCTGGCGGTCGGCGCGTACCAGGGCGAGGGAAACAACAACTCGTACTTCCTCTACGGCAGCGCCTCGGGGCTGGCCGACAGGGACGGTGACTACCACGGGAGCGGTGCCTCCAGCGGCACGGTCGGGCTGGGGGACGTGAACGGCGACGGGTACGACGACTTCATCGGGGGGAACGGGAACCACGTCGTGGTCACCTATGGCTCCAAGACCGGTCTCAGCGGACCTGTCTCGGACTTCACCCAGAACACTCCGGGCGTCCCGGGAGCCTCCGAGGGTGCGGACGGCTTCGGTGACTCCTTGGCCGTCGGTGACGTGACCGGCGACGGCATCGACGACGTCGCGGTGGGGTCGCCCGGCGAGGCGATCGGCACCATCGAGAGCACGGGCTCGGTGACCCTGCTGAAGGGCTCCAAGGCCGGGCTGACGGGAACCGGCGCGCAGTCCTTCAGCCAGGACACCGCTGCGGTCCCCGGGGCCGCCGAGAAGGGCGACGCGTTCGGCTCCGCGGTGCGTCTCGTCGACATCAACGGCAACGGCTACGCCGACCTGGCCGCCTCGGCCACCTTCGAGGACGCGAGGAACGGCGCCGTCTGGCTGCTGAGGGGACGCCCGGAGGGCATCACCACCGACGCCGCGCTGCTCTTCGGACCGAAGGGCATCGGAGCTCCTGCCACGGCCGCGTGGTTCGGGTTCGTGCTGGGCTGACTAGGCTCGGTGCGTACGCAGGCACGTGAGGAAAGCGGGAGCGGTATGAGCGGCAGCTGGTTGATCACCGGAGCGGGCGGAATGCTCGGGCAGGACGTCATGGCCCGACTGGCCGGGGACGGTGAGCGGGCCGTGGGCCTGGACCGCAAGGCGCTCGACATCACGGACGCCGCCGCCGTGCGCGCCTCCCTGGCCGAGCACCGCCCCGCCGTCGTCGTCAACTGCGCCGCCTGGACGGCCGTGGACGACGCCGAGTCCCGCGAGGACGAGGCGCTGGCGATCAACGGGGACGGGCCCCGGCGCCTCGCCGAGGCCTGCGCGGAGCAGGGTGTCGTCCTGCTGCAGGTCTCCACGGACTATGTCTTCGCGGGCGACGGCGAGAAGCCGTACGCCGAGGACGCGCCCACAGGGCCGCGCAGCGCGTACGGGCGCACCAAGCTGGCGGGGGAGCAGGCGGTCCTGGAGCTGCTGCCAGAGACCGGCTATGTGGTCCGTACCGCCTGGCTGTACGGGGCGGGCGGCCCCAACTTCGTCAAGACGATGATCAAGCTCGAAGGCATCAAGGACACCCTGGACGTCGTCGACGACCAGCGCGGCCAGCCCACCTGGACCGCCGACCTGGCCGACCGCCTGGTCCTGCTCGGCCGCGGCGCCCTCGCGGGGACCGCGCCGGCCGGTGTCTACCACGGCACCAGCGGCGGCGAGACGACCTGGTTCGGCTTCACCCGGGCCATCTTCGAGGCGCTGGGCGCCGACCCCGAGCGGGTCCGCCCGACCACCAGTGCGGCCTTCGTACGGCCTGCTCCCCGGCCCGCGTACAGCGTGCTGGGCCACGACCGCTGGTCGGCAGCCGGAATCGAGCCCATTCAGGGCTGGTCGGAAGCCCTTCGCAAGGCCTTTCCGAATCTTGTGGCAACCGACTGACCTGCAGGTGTTTACGGACAGCCCCGCTACGCAGTAAGTTCATCCGAAATCAAGCCAGTTGACTTTTTCGGTGAAGGGGCTGTTTCCACTGCACCGCCATGACTTTCTCCGCAATCTGCACCATGTGTACAAGCCCCGTAACTATCTGGAGATCGGGGTCAACGACGGCCGGAGCCTGGCACTCTCCCGGGTTCCGACGGTAGCGATCGACCCCGCTTTCAAGGTGGTGACCTCGCTCAGCTGCGACGTCCACCTGGTCAAGGCGACCAGCGACGACTTCTTCGCACGCAAGGATCCGCTGCTGCACCTGCGGACGGGCCGTAACCCCTTCCGTGCGCTCGCCCGCAAGGATCCGCTGCATCTGCTCGGCGGCGACCCGAAGCTCGAACTGTCCTTCATCGACGGTATGCACATCTTCGAGTTCGCACTGCGTGACTTCATGAACGTCGAGCGTCACTCGCACTGGTCGAGCGTGATCGTGCTCGACGACATGCTGCCGCGCAACATCGACGAGGCGGCCCGCGACCGGCACACCGGCGCCTGGACCGGCGACGTCTTCAAGGTGGCGACCGTGCTGCGCCGCTTCCGCCCCGACCTGGTGGTCGTCGAGGTGGACACCGCGCCGACCGGCCAGGTGCTCATCTTCGGCGCCGACCCGGAGAATTCCGTACTGAAGTCGAAGTACGACTCCATTCTGGAGGAGTACATCGTCGACGACCCCCAGGATGTCCCCGATGAGGTCCTGACGCGCAAGACGGCGGTGTCTCCCGAGGCGCTGCTCCGTGCCGATTTCTGGCCGGGTCTGATCCGCGCCCGTAATCTGCGCCGTTCGCGTTCGGCATTCACCGACGTGCGCCGCAAGATCGAGGCGCTCGCGTAACGGACAGGCTGTTCCGTATACGGGCGGCCGATTTCGAAACCGGGCCGTCACAAAGGCATTTCACAGCCTTCCCATTGCTCCGCCGGTGCTCCCTCGGGCCCGGCGGAGCTGGCGTCTGTACCGGATATCCTGAGGGGCGTGCGCCGAAGCTGAGGCATCGCGCCGAAAATCCTGATTCCAGATGAGGTTTCTGCATGGCCGTCAAGGTGAGCGTGGTCATCCCGGTGTACAACCCGGGCGAGTACATCGAGGACTGCATTGCCTCGCTCCTCCGCCAGAGCCTGCCGGACGACGAGTACGAAGCGATCTTCGTGAACGACGGCTCGACCGACGCGACACCCGCCCGGCTGGACGCGCTCGCCGCCGAGCACCCGCACATGCACGTCATCCATCAGGAGCCCTCCGGCTGGTCCGGGAAGCCGCGGAATGTCGGAATAGCCGCAGCGCAGGGCGAGTTCGTGATGTTCGTCGACAACGACGACTGGATCGGCGACGAAGCGCTTGAGCGGATGTACGACTACGGCGTCGCCAACGAGGCCGATGTCATTCTCGGCAAGATGGCAGGAAAAGGCCGTCCTGTTCCGCTTGCGCTGTTCCGTGCGAATCAGCCGCGTATGTCGGTCAGGAACTCCGGCCTGATCGGCAGCCTCACCCCGCACAAGATGTTCCGCAAGGAATTCCTGGACCGGCACAATCTCCGCTTCAAGGAGGGCCGTCGGCGGCTCGAGGACCATGTCTTCGTCGCCGAGGCCTATCTGCTGGCCTCCAATGTCTCGGTGCTCAGCGATTACCTCTGCTACTACCACATCAAGCGCGACGACGCCTCGAACGCGGGCTTCCAGCGCTTCGACCCGGTGGGGTACTTCACGAACCTCCGCGAGGCCCTGGACGTCGTCGACCGCCACACCGAGCCCGGATCCGTCCGCGACATGCTCCACCGCCGCTGGCTGCGCAACGAGATGGTCGAACGGCTGCGCGGGCAGCGGCTGCTGAGCCTGCCGGAGGACTACCGCGCCGAGCTCTTCACCGAGATCCGGAAGGTGACCGAGGAGCGCTTCGGCCCTGGCGTCATGGGCGGGATGTCCCCGATCCAGCGGGCTGTCGTCCAGCTGATCGTCGCCGACAAGCTCCCCGAACTCGAGAAGCTCGCCGAGTCCGAGGCACAGATGCGGCCCGTCGGGCGGCTTGAGGGCCTGGCCTGGGAGGACGAGAAGCTCAAGGTCGACTTCACCGCCGAGTACACCTTCGAGGACAAGCCGCTCCCCTTCCGCCGCGAGGACGACGGGGACCACCTCGACCTGTTCACCGAGCTCGGGGCCGATGTCGCGTTCGCGCTCGACAGGAGCAGCGTCGATCTGGTCGTACGGGAGCGGACCACCGCCGCGGAGTTCTACCAGCCGTGTCAGCTGACGCGGGTGAGGGAGGAGAACGAGGACGGATCCTTCCGCTTCTTCCTCCGCGCGCAGGCGACCGTCGACCCGGAGACCGGGGCCAACGGGGCGCCGCTGTCCAGCAGCATCTGGGACGTCTTCCTGCGGGTCAACATCGCCGCATGGGCCAAGACCGCCCGGCTCGGCTCCCTGCACCCCGACAGCGTGACGAACAGCCGCAGGGGCTCGCTCACCGGTTCGCCGCGCCGCCTGGTCCTTCCGTACTGGACCGAAGGGCCCGGCAACCTCTCTCTCGACGTCGACCACGCCACCAGCAAGTTCGACCGCGAGGTCCAGGGAATCACCCCGCAGGACGTCACGCTCGACGGCCGGAGCATCGCCCTGCCGCTGCGGCTGGACCCGGCGGGGACCGAGGCCGTCAAGGTGCGGTTCAAGTCGCCGGCTGACGGCAGGTCCTTCGAGGCTGACGCCTCGCTGGAACCGGGCGATGAGGCCGCCGTACTGTCGGCCGAACTGCCCGCCGAAGGCCTCGCGGGCCGCCGGGTGCGCATCGAGCTAGGGCTGCCGTCGGCCAAGCGCGGCGCCCCGCGCTGGACCGTGCTGCCGGTCGGCCTCGAGGTCGCCGCGGACGGCACGGCGAAGGTCGTCACGACCGCGTCGGTCGACGGCGCGGCCACGGCGTCCAAGGCAGCCACGAAGGCCGCGAGGACGGCCCGCCAGGCCGCACCGCGGAAGCGCTCGCTGCTGCGCCGGGTGGCCGGACGGATCAAGCGCACCCTGGTGAAGTAGCCTCCACAGCACCCCCACGCACAAACACGTACAAAGGAAACGCGACACAACATGCGACCTCTCTCCATCGAAGGTGCCTGGGTCCACGAGCCGAAGGTCTTCCCCGACGACCGCGGCAGCTTCCACGAGTGGTTCCGCGGCGCGGACTTCCGTGAGGCCACCGGTCAGGACCTCGACCTCGTACAGGCCAACTGCTCGGTCTCCAAGCGGGGTTCCCTGCGCGGCATCCACTTCGCCGACGTGCCGCCCAGCCAGGCCAAGTACGTCAAGTGCGTGCGCGGTGCGATCCTCGACGTGATCGTCGACATCCGCGTCGGCTCCCCGACGTACAAGCAGTGGGAGATCGTCCGCCTCGACGACGAGACCCACCACGCGGTCTACCTCTCCGAGGGCCTCGGCCACGCCTTCTTCGCACTGACCGACGACGCGACCGTCGTCTACCTCTGCTCGGAGGGTTACGCACCCACCCGCGAGCACGGCATCAACCCGCTCGACGCCGATCTGGCCATCGAGTGGCCGGAGGGCATCGAGCCGCTGCTGTCCCCGAAGGACGCGCAGGCGCCGACCCTCGCCGAGGCGGAGGCGCAGGGCCTGTTGCCGAAATACGAGGACTGCGTCTCCTTCCGTACGCGGCTGAGCGGCCGTCCCACCCGCTGACTGCATCTCCCGGGGGGCTGAATCACCAGCGGCCGGCGCCGCGGGCCCCGGACCCCCGCCGGAAACCCCCGAGCGCGCGGCCGGAAGCCTCACGTAGGCTTCCGGCCGGGACTCCCCGGGACTCCGGGTCCGTACAGAGCAGGGACGGGGCAACGCGGTGGCAGGCGCAAGGCAGGGTGTCGCTGACGCCCGCAGGATCGTCGTCAAGGTCGGTTCCTCCTCCCTCACCACCGCGTCGGGCGGCCTCGACGCCGACCGCGTCGACGCACTCGTCGACGTACTCGCCAAGGTGCGCAGCGGCGGCGAGAAGGAGATCGTGCTGGTCTCCAGCGGCGCCATCGCCGCAGGCCTCGCCCCGCTGGGACTGACCCGCCGCCCCAAGGACCTCGCCCGCCAGCAGGCCGCCGCCAGCGTCGGCCAGGGGCTGCTCGTCGCCCGCTACACCGCCTCCTTCGCGCGGTACGGGATCCGGGTCGGCCAGGTGCTCCTCACCAGCGACGACACCAGCCGGCGCGCCCACTATCGCAACGCCTACCGCACCCTGGACCAGCTCCTGGCCATGGGCGCGGTGCCCGTCGTCAACGAGAACGACACCGTGGCCACCGACGAGATCCGCTTCGGCGACAACGACCGCCTCGCCGCCCTCGTCGCCCATCTCGTACGCGCCGACCTGCTGGTCCTCCTCTCCGACGTGGACGGCCTCTACGACGGCGATCCGGCCAAACCCGGCACGACCCGCATCGACGAGGTCGCGGGCCCCGAATCCATCGCGCACGTCTCCATCGGGTCCGCGGGCAAGGCGGGGGTCGGCACCGGCGGCATGGTCACCAAGGTCGAGGCGGCGAGGATCGCGGCGGCCGCGGGCATCCCGGTCGTGCTGACCTCGGCCTCGCAGGCAGCCGACGCCCTCGCGGGGCGTTCCACGGGTACGTACTTCCTGCGCACGGGCCGCCGCTCCGCCGACCGGCTGCTCTGGCTGCAGCACGCTTCGACGCCCCAGGGCGCCCTGACCCTCGACGACGGGGCTGTACGGGCCGTCGTGGAGCGGCACTCCTCGCTGCTGCCGGCCGGGATCGCCGCCGTCGAGGGCGAGTTCAGTGCCGGCGACCCCGTCGAGCTGCGTGACACCGAAGGGCGGGCGATCGCCCGCGGACTGGTCAACTTCGACGCCAAGGAGCTCCCTCAGCTGCTCGGCCGCTCGACCCGCGACCTGGCGAAGGAACTCGGTCCCGCGTACGAGCGTGAAGTCGTACACAGGGACGATCTGGTCCTGCTGAAGCCCTGAAACGGCTGAAAGTCCAGCCTTCTGACAGGAACCTTTACGGAAACCGCCCCGCGAGCCCCGTCGGGCTGGTCAACTTTGTCTCGGGGGTACAGCAGGGCTACAGCTTCACGCCGCAACGCAGCATCACAGGAGGCCGCCGGTGAGACGAGCGCGCCCGGGGTCGCCGCCCCGAGGGGCCGGGGAGCGGACCCTGACCAGTGTCGGTGCGGGGACCGACTTCGACGACAGCCAGCAGTCAGGGCCCGACGAGGGCTCGCGGGGGGAGTGCGCGGACAGCACGGCGCTGTCGAAGCTCTGGCACATCACGCTGAGCGTCTCCGGTGCCGAAGCTCCGCTGAAGGAGGTCAGACGAGGCCTCGAACAGCTCGCCCACGACCACCCTTTCCTGCTGACCAGCCGGTACGCAGTCGATCATGCGGAGATCCGCTACTGGGAAGAGGCGCGTGACCTGCACGACGCGGCGGCCGTGGCGCTGCGGCTGTGGGGCGAGCACCGGCAGACCGCGAAGCTGCCGCCGTGGGAGATCGTCGGCCTGGAGGTCATCGACCGCGAGACGTACCACCAGCGGATCGCCGAGGGTTACGGACCGCCGCCGGCCGCGCCGGTGGGTGTCCATCCCTTCTGAGCAGTTGTCGCGCCGGTTGTCCCGCCGGGTCCCGGCCGCTGTCTCGGAGACTGGGATTGCGGTCGGACGGCCGGAGCGGGCGCATTAGTCTGCGGGCATGACCTCGCTCTCGCCGCTCTCCGACCAGTCCCCGGTCGTTCAGGCCGCCTACCGTGCCCGTGCCGCCGCGGCCGACCTCGCCCCGCTGCCGCGTGCCGCCAAGGACGATGCGCTGCTGGCGATGGCGGACGCGCTGGAGGTGCGGACCGCCGAGATCGTCGAGGCGAACGCGGTGGACGTGGCGAAGGCGCGGGCCGCGGGGACCAGCGAGTCGGTCGTCGACCGGCTCACGCTGACCCCGGAGCGGATCCGTGCCATCGCCGCCGATGTGCGGGACGTGGCGGCGCTGCCCGACCCGGTGGGCGAGGTGGTGCGCGGCTCGACGCTGCCCAACGGGATCGATCTGCGTCAGGTGCGGGTGCCGCTCGGTGTCGTCGGGATCATCTACGAGGCCCGGCCCAATGTCACCGTCGACGCCGCCGCGCTCTGCCTGAAGTCCGGCAACGCGGTGCTGCTGCGGGGCTCTTCGTCCGCCTACGCCTCCAACACGGCGCTGGTACGGGTCCTGCGCGACGCCGTCGGCGGCTCCGGGCTGCCCGCGGACGCCGTACAGCTGGTACCGGGCGAATCCCGTGACTCGGTGGGGGAGTTGATGCGGGCCCGCGGCATGGTGGACGTGCTCATCCCGCGCGGGGGCGCATCCCTGATCCGTACCGTCGTCGAGCAGTCGACCGTCCCGGTCATCGAGACCGGCACCGGCAACTGCCATGTGTACGTGGACGCGACCGCCGACCTCGACATGGCGGTCGCGATCCTCCTGAACTCCAAGGCGCAGCGGCCCTCGGTGTGCAACGCGGCCGAGACGCTGCTGGTCCACCAGGACATCGCGGAGGCGTTCCTGCCGCGGGCGCTGGAGGCGCTGGCGGAGGCGGGGGTGACCGTGCACGGGGACGAGCGCGTCCTGGCGTACGCCGAGGGGTCCAAGGCGACCGTGGTGGCCGCCACCGCCGAGGACTGGGAGACGGAGTACCTGTCGTACGACATCGCGGCGGCCGTCGTGGACTCGCTGGAGACGGCGGTCCACCACATCCGGCTGTGGAGCTCAGGGCACACGGAGGCGATCGTGACGTCGTCGCAGCAGGCGGCGCGGCGCTTCACCCAGCTCGTGGACTCGGCCGCGGTCGCGGTGAACGCCTCGACCCGGTTCACCGACGGGGGGCAGTTCGGATTCGGTGCGGAGATCGGGATCTCCACGCAGAAACTCCATGCGCGCGGGCCGATGGGGCTGCCCGAGCTGACCTCGACGAAGTACATCGTGACGGGCGACGGACACATCCGGTAGGGATCCGGAAGGGATCCGGTAGGGCCGGCCGTGGGCGGGTCGTGGACCGGGCAACTTCGTACTCTCCCTGCCTAAATCGCCCGTCCCGGTCTACTCTGAATCCGTGGCGGACGACGTGGGGAACAGGCCCGACGACGACCGCGGGGGCTCGGACGACGAGTTCGCCTCCGTGGTGTTCGACGAGGAGTTCGTACGAGCCGCCGCGATACACGAACCGAGCGCCGTGGAGCGGCTGTTGGCCGCCGCGGAGGCGCGCGCGGCGGCCGAGGCCGCCCGGGCGCGGGCGGGCGGCGACGGCGCGCACGACGACTACCGCCACGGATCCGGCTACGACGCCTACGGCACGGGGGAGTTGAGCACGCCGGAGGCCGGTCCCTACGGACGCCACGGCGGCGCGTTGCGCCCGTACCGCGGATCGGCCCGCTGGCACCGGCCGATCGCCTGGATGCTGGCCATGGTGCTCGGCGTGGGGATGGTCGCACTGGCCTTCGCCGCCGTCTACCGGGGCGCGGCGGCCGGCCGCGAGAGCCAGGTGCCGCTGCCCGCGTCCAGCGGGATCGACGCCCCCGGAGCGGCCGCCCCTTCGGCGTCCGCGGACTACTCGGTGCCCGCCGTCTCGGCCGTCCCGCGCACCCCCTGAGGACATCCTGGGCGGCAGAGTGAGAACTCGTCAGAAGTTGTCGTGTACCAGGGCGTTTACCTTCCCGTTCCGCGACCTACTCTGAAGGTATGACGGGGCGCGGAGAGCCACCCGAGGGAACACCTGAAGGCCTCCCCAGCGGTGGCGAGGACGAGTACCGGTCCGTCGTCTTCGACGAATCGTTCGTCCGCGCTGCCCGGCTGCAGGAATTCTCCGCGCAGGAGCGGATGGGGCAGCACGCCAGGGCCGTGCGCAGCCGGTCCGCCTTCTCGCTGCGGAGCGGATCCAAGCAGGCGGCTCTGCTCGTGGTGCTGTTGCTGATGGCGTTCGGTACGGCGATCTACATGGGTGTGCGCCATCCCTACCAGGCGCCGGAGACCCCGAAGGCCGAGCCCGCCCGGATGACGGTGATACCGCTGGCGCCCCAGAAGACGGTGGTGGGCGGCAGCGCGGTCGACCTCTTCGCGCACAGCCCGGCCGCCCAGTTCAGGATCGGTGCCGAGGGGGTCAACCTGCCCGCGGTCAGCCGGACCGACCACTTCGCGGACAGCCAGGTGACGACCGCGCTGACCACCGCCAAGGACTACATCGTGGAGTCCTCGCTCGACCCCGATGTGCTCACGGGCAGCGCGGTGCGGCCGGTGCGGGTGCTCCTCGACCCCGGCCAGTTCGAGCAGTTCGACCGGAGCTTCAGCTCACCGGTCGACGACGGGCGGCACGAGGCGACCGGCTGGGTGGTGCGCTTCGACCCGTCGAAGGTGGCACTCGCCGCCGAAGTACGGGTCCAGGGCACGCTGAGCTTCGCCGAGGCGGGCGCGGGCGCGCTGGAAGTGATCTCGGACCACACCTTCACCTACGCGCTGCGGCCCGCCGGCGCGGGGACCGGGGCAGCCGCGGGGGTCTCGCTGTTCACTGTCCGCCGCGAGCTGCACTTCCGCTTCGACCAGGAGGATCTGCGCCAGCACCGGGCGGAGCTCGAGACCGCCTACGTACAGGCCGGTCCGCTGGCCTGCTCGGCCGATGCCGCCGCCGCGCTGAGGCCGCTCCTCGCGGGCCAGCAGGCGACGGCCCAGGGCCCGGCGGGCACGGATCCGTACGCCACCGGGCAGCCCACCGCCTCGCTCTGCGGAACCCTGTCGCCTAGCTCTCAGCCGAGCCCGGCCCCGGCTCCTCGTCGTTCGTAGGGTCGTCCTTGGGCCTGTCAGTGGTCTTGGTGGACCCGGAGCCGGATTCGGCGCCCGAGCCGGCGGAACCGCCGCCGGTGAACTTGCCGCGGAGCTTCCCGCCTATGTCCGCCGTACCGCCCGCGATGTCGCCGACCAGCTTCATCAGCGGGTCCTTGGAGTTGCGCACATCGCTCGCGTAACTGGTCGCCGACTGGCGGAACGAGTCCGAGACCGAGGTGTCCTTGTCCGCGTCGCGCCGCGGGTAGTGCCCGTCCATGATCCGCTGGTAGTCGCGGCTCTCCGCCCACTTCTTCAGCTCGGCGGCGCGCACAGCGGTGAAGGGGTGGGTGCGCGGCAGGACGTTGAGGATCTTGAGTACGGAGTCGCGCAGATCGCCGCCCGCCTCGTACTCCTCGGCCTGCGCCAGGAACGCGTCCACGTTCATCTCGTGCAGGTGGTTGCCGCCGGCGATCTTCATCAGTCCGCGCATCGACGCCTGTATGTCCTGGCCGACCAGCAGCCCGGCCCGGTCGGCGGACAGTTCGGACTTGCGGAACCACTCGCGCAGCGCCGTCACGATCGCCATGATCGCGACATTGCCGAGCGGAATCCAGGCGATCTTGAGTGCGAGGTTGGTGAGGAAGAGCAGGATCGTGCGGTACACGGAGTGCCCGGAGAGTGCGTGGCCTGTCTCGTGGCCGACGACCGCGCGCATCTCCTCCTCGTCGAGCAGCTCCACCAGGCCCGTGGTGACCACGATGATCGGCTCGTCCAGGCCGATGCACATGGCGTTGGGCTGCGGGTTCTGCGTGACGTACATCGGCGGGACCTTCTCCAGGTCCAGGATGTAACAGGCGTCCCGCAGCATGTCGTTGAGGTGCACGAACTGGGCGTCGCTCACCCGCACGGAGTCGGAGAGGAAAAGCAGGCGCAGGCTCCGCTCGGGCAGCAGGCCGCTGAGCGCCTTGAAGACCGTGTCGAAGCCGGTGAGCTTGCGCAGCGCCACGAGTGCCGAGCGGTCCGCGGGGTGCTCGTAGGCGCGCGAGGAGATGCCCGGGAAGCGTTTGCGCTGCCTGCTCGGCACCTTGTCGCTGCCGCCGGTGGTCCCGTTGGTGTCGTCGGTATCGTCGGTCATTGGGTTCCCCCTGTCGTCGAGTCCATGCTCGTCCCCCTGACGGCCCTCAGCGTATGCCCTGGGTCTACCGTTGGGCCGGGGGCTGTGGACGAATCCTGAGAGGCACACCCGACATGTCAGACCAGTTGGCGCTGCTTGCTGCCGCATCCGATCAGCAGGGCCCGGGCAATGTGATCCGGGTGGTACTCGTCGTCTCGATCGTCGGAGCCGGGCTGCTCGCCTGGATTCTGCTGCGCGGATACCGCAAGAACGACTGAGTCGGCGTGAGCGTGCCCGGAAGGCCCGCATACGATGTGCCGAAGTTGAAGTTCCCGCTCCGACTCCCGGATAGGTCCTGCCGATGAGCCTCCACACCACCGCCGCCAGCCTCGTCTCCCTCGCAGAGGGTGCCGAAAAGGGCGGAAACCACGAATCGCTCAGCCCGTACATCACAGGCGGTGGCGCCTTCGTCGCTCTGCTGCTCCTTCTGTGGATCACCACGCGCTTCAACCGCGACCGCTGAGTCCTGGTCTTCAGCAAGGACCAGTAGGGTCTGCACGCATGGGAGAGCAGAAGAGGCGTCTCGGCGTGATGGGCGGGACTTTCGACCCGATCCACCACGGGCACCTGGTGGCCGCCAGTGAGGTGGCCTCGCAGTTCCACCTGGACGAGGTGGTGTTCGTGCCGACGGGACAGCCGTGGCAGAAGAGTCACAAGGCGGTGTCCCCGGCCGAGGACCGCTATCTGATGACGGTCATCGCGACGGCGTCGAACCCGCAGTTCTCGGTCAGCCGCATCGACATCGACCGCGGCGGGGCGACGTACACCCACGACACCCTGCGGGATCTTCGCGATGCCAACACCGACGCGGACCTGTTCTTCATCACCGGTGCCGACGCGCTCTCCCAGATCCTCACCTGGCGGGACGCGGAACAGCTCTTCGCGCTCGCCCACTTCATCGGCGTGACCAGGCCTGGTCACGTACTCACGGACGACGGGCTGCCGGAGGGCGGTGTCTCCCTGGTGGAGGTACCGGCGCTGGCGATCTCGTCGACGGACTGCCGCGCGCGGGTCGCGCAGGGCGATCCGGTCTGGTATCTGGTTCCGGACGGTGTGGTGCGCTACATCGACAAGCGCCAGCTGTACCGCGGCGAATGAACCGCGGAGAGGGGCACCGTTGAACGACCGACAGAACCCGTATGTCCAGTACGACCAGTACGGGCAGCCGATCCAGCTCGTCGGTTACGACGAGTACGGGCAGCCGGTGTACCAGAGCTACGACCCGTATGCGCAGCAGCCCCAGCAGCAGTCCCAGGCCGCGCAGCAGCAGCCGCAGCAGCAGGGGTACGGCTACGACCCGTACGCCCAGCCGCAGGCGCAGCAGCAGGCCGCCCAGCCCCAGCAGCCGTACCAGCAGCAGGGCTACGACGGTTACGGCCACGACTACGGCACCGGCCAGCAGCCCGCAGTCGACACCACGCAGCAGTGGGAGGCGCCTCAGCCGCCGCCTCAGGTGCCGCAGCAGCAGTCGCAACGGCAGCAGCAGCCGCCTGCCGCCCCGGAGCCGACCGTCCCCGAGCAGCGTCGGCCCGCACCCGGCAGCCGCGAGTACGAGACCGGCGAGTTCGCGTTCATAGAAGCGCCCGACGAGGACTCCGAGGACGTCATCGACTGGCTGGCCTTCACCGAGAGCCGCTCCGAGCGGCGCGAGGAGGCCAAGCGCCGCGGCCGCAACCGCGTCGTCTCGCTGATCGTCGTGCTGGCGCTGGTGGTCGTCGGCGGTGTCGGGTACCTCTGGTACGCGGACAAGATCCCGGGTCTCTCGGGCTCCACGGACGAGAAGGGCGCGGTCGCCGGCAGTGCGCAGAAGCGCGATGTGATCGTGGTGCATCTGCACTCCACCAACGGCGGACCCACCTCCACGGCGCTGCTCGTCGACAACACCACCACCCAGCAGGGCACCACCGTCCTGCTCCCCAACTCGCTTTCGGTGGCGAACGACGACGGCACCGCCACGACCCTCGGCAAGTCGGTCGACGACGACGGCTCGGAGGGCACCAGGGAGGCGCTCGACACGCTCTTCGGAGCCAAGATCGGCGGCACCTGGCGGCTCGACACCCCGTATCTGGAGAACCTCGTCGAAGCGGTGGGCGGCATCGAGGTCGACACCAACATCGACGTGCCGGACACCAAGAAGGGTGCCCAGCCTGTCGTGAAGAAGGGTGCCTCCCAGTCGCTCAGCGGCACGATGGCCGTCGCGTACGCCACCTACCGGGCACCCGGCGAGGGCGAGACGGCACAGCTGCAGCGCTTCGGACAGGTCCTGCAGGGCGTACTGAAGAAGTTCACGTCCGTCCCCGATGCCGCGACGACCGTCGTCAAGAACCTGGCGCAGATCCTCGACCTGTCGATGACGGAGGCGGACCTGGGAGCGTCGCTCGCCAAGCTCGCCGAGCACGCCAAGAAGGGCTCGTACAAGACGGCACTGCTGCCGGTGCAGAGCGACGGCACGCTCACCGAGGCGGCCAGCAGCAGCGTGGTCAAGGACATTCTGGGCGGTGCGGTGAAGGCTCCGGATCCGAGTTCGACGACCCGGGTGAGCGTCAAGGACGCCTCGGGGAAGGCGGACGGCAAGGAGTTCGCGAGGGCCACGGTGGTCAACGGAGGCTTCGCGTTCGTGGACGGCGGGAAGGCGAACGCAGTGGCATCGTCCCAGGTCATCTACGGTGACACGGCCGACAAGGCGAAGGCGGACGAGGTCGCCAAGACACTGGGTCTGTCCACCGGCGCGGTGAAGAAGGGCACGGTCGCGGCGAACGCCGATGTCATGGTCGTACTCGGCCAGGACTACAAGATCAAAAATCCCTGACGGGACCGTCGGCGGTCCGTGAGACCCTTGAGGTCTACCCGACCGCCGACGAAAGCCTGCTTGTGACCGCCACGGACCGCTCCATCGAGCTCATCAACGCCGCCGCTCAGGCGGCCGCTGACCTGCTCGCGCACGACATCACCGCGTACGACGTCAGCGATGTGCTGTCGATCACCGACGCATTCCTTCTCGCGTCCGCGCCCAACGACCGCCAGGTCAAGTCGATCGTCGACGAGATCGAGGAGCGCCTCAGCAAGGAGCTCGGCGTCAAGCCGGTGCGCCGTGAGGGCGACCGCGACGCCCGCTGGATCCTCCTCGACTACGTCGACATCGTCATCCACGTCCAGCACAGCGAGGAGCGTGTCTACTACGCCCTCGAGCGCCTCTGGAAGGACTGCCCCGAGCTGCCCCTCCCCGAGGACGCCGTGAAGACCCGCGGCAAGGCCAAGGAGCACGCCGACCTCAACGGCGGCGAGGCCCCCGGCAGCGGCCTGGACATGGACGGTGAGCTGAGCTGAACGGCGGCAAGGGCGGCCGCGGCCGCCGCATCGTCCTGTGGCGGCACGGCCAGACCGCCTGGAACCTGGAGCGCCGCTTCCAGGGCACCACGGACATCGAGCTGACGGAGGCCGGTGTCGCCCAGGCGCGCCGGTCGGCCAGGCTGCTCGCCTCGCTGAAGCCGGACGCGATCGTCGCCTCCGACCTCAAGCGGGCCTCGGCCACCGCCACTGAGCTGTCGGCCGTCTCGGGCGTGGAGGTCGGTTACGACACGGGTCTGCGCGAGACCTTCGCCGGCGACTGGCAGGGGCTGACCCACGAGGAGATCGTGGCGCGCTTCGGCGACCAGTACACCGCGTGGAAGCGCGGTGAGCCGGTGCGCAGGGGCGGCGGCGAGCTGGAGACCGAGGTCGCCGACAGAGCCGCTCCTGTGGTGCTGCACCATGCCGAGAAACTGCCCGACAACGGCACGCTCGTGGTGGTCAGCCATGGCGGCACGATCCGCACCACCATCGGCCGGCTGCTCGGTCTGGAGTCCCGTCACTGGGAGGGGCTGGGCGGTCTCTCGAACTGCTGCTGGTCGGTTCTGGGCGAGGGCGCACGTGGCTGGAGGCTGCTCGAGCACAACGCCGGAACCCTCCCGGAACCGGTGCTCGGGGACGACGACTAGCGGATTTCACTTTCCGGCTGGTCACAGGCTAAAGTTCTTCTTGTTCGCAGCGCGGAAACGCGAAGGACACAGCGGACAGCGGGGCTATAGCTCAGTTGGTAGAGCGCCTGCATGGCATGCAGGAGGTCAGGAGTTCAATTCTCCTTAGCTCCACAATCAAGATCCCGGTTCCTTCCGTCGAAGGCGCCGGGATCTTCTGTTTTCAGACCCCGCAGTTTTCCGCCCCCCTGCCGTTCAGGCCCAGAGTTTCTCCCTGTTGTCGCGCAGCGTCATCGTCCGCAGGCTGCTCTCCTCGTCGTTCGGGGTGTACGCGACGATCCGGCACTCGGGCATCCCATTGATCGACAGCGAGACCGAGGTCATCCGGATCTCGCCCACCGACTGATGGCGGAAGGTCTTTATTCGGGGGCCCAGTGGAGCCACGTCGCCGTTTTTCCAGAGCTCGGCGAAATACGGGCTCTCGACCGAGAGGCGGGCGATGAAGGACTCCCAGGCGGGCTCGCCCACATGGCGGCCGTACGAGGCGCGCAGCGTCGCGACCATCACCGGCAGCTCCTTCTCCCGGAAGAGGACCGGGCAGTGGGCGTCAGGGATGGTGAAGAGCGTCCACAGCACATTGCGTACGTCCCCCTCCCGCATCTCGGGGACGTCGAAGAGATCACGGTAGGCGGGGTTGGTCGCGAGGATGTCGTACCGCGCGTTGTAGACCACGGCAGGGTGCGGGTCGAGGGCGTCGATGATGCCCTGGATGTCCGGGCCGACGGCCGATGCGTCCGCCGGGCGGTCGGGGCAGAAGGCGACCTCGGCCAGTTGGTACAGGTGCTCGCGCTCGGCGTCGTCGAGGCGGAGCGTGCGTGCCACCGCGTTCAGGACCTGGGCCGAGGCATTGATCGGACGGCCCTGTTCCAGCCAGGTGTACCAGGTCACGCCGACCCCGGAGAGCTGGGCGACCTCCTCGCGGCGCAATCCCGGGGTACGCCGGCGGAACCCTCCCGGCATGCCCACGTCGCCGGGCGTGACCCTCGCCCGGCGGCTGCGCAGAAACACGGCCAGCTCTGTCCGCCTGCGGTCCTTCGATGCGGCCATCGTCGTCACACCCCCATGGTCGGTGCAGAGGCCCACCGCTGCCAGGTGCTGTCAGTACCAGCATCGCTGGGCTCTCTCTACCTGTACCGGATCGTCGTCAGGCTTGCTGCCATGACGACAACGACCCCGGCAACTCCTGTACTCAGTAAAGCCCCCGGCACTGACAAACGGCCCGGATGGCTGCTGGCAGTGGTGCTCGCCGCCCAGTTCATGGCCCTCCTCGACGTCTTCATCGTCAATGTCGCTGCCCCCACCATCCGCACCGAACTGCACGCCTCGGGCGCCGGGTTGCAGCTGATCGTCGCCGGATACTCCATCGCGTACGCCGTGTTACTGATCACCGGCGCCAGACTCGGCGATCTGCTGGGCCACCGCAGGATGTACCTGGGCGGTCTCGCGCTCTTCACCCTCGCCTCGCTCGCCTGCGGACTGGCCCAGGGCACCGGTGAGTTGATCGCCTTCCGGTTCGTCCAGGGCGCGGGAACGGCGCTGATGATCCCGCAGGTGCTCTCGCTCATCCAGCGCAACTTCACGGGACCCGCCCGGATGCGCGCCCTCGGCTTCTACTCCGCGGTGCTCGCCACCGGTGCCGCGGCGGGCCAGGTGCTCGGCGGGGTGCTGGTCAGCGCCGACCTCTTCGGTGCGAGCTGGCGCCCGGTCTTCCTGGTGAACGTCCCCATCGGTGCGGTGCTGCTGTTCCTGGGCGCCAAGGTCCTGCCCAGGGACAGCCGTCAGGAGCCCGAGAGCGTCCGAGGTCTCGATCTGCCCGGTCTGGTGCTGCTCGCCGCCTCCGTCTGCCTGCTGACCGTTCCGCTGGTGCTGGGGCAGGAGCTCGGCTGGCCGCTCTGGTCCTGGCTCTCGCTGGCCTCCAGCGTGGTCGTCTTCGCCGCCTTCTTCACCTACGAGTCCGGCCTCGCCCGGCGCGGTGGCGCCCCGCTGATCGCGCCCAGGGTGCTCAGGATCGACGGCATGGGCCGGGCGGTGGCGCGGCTCCTGCTGGTCATGGCGGTGAACTCCGGCTTCCTCTTCGCGCTCACCCTGCACATCCAGGGCGGCCTCGGCTTCAGCGCGCTGCGCGCCGGACTGACCTTCGCGCCGACCGCGGTGGTCTTCGGTGCGGTCGGGCTGACCTGGCGGCGCTGGCCGGCCCGGCTGCTGAGGTCCCTGATTCCGGCCGGGTTCGTCCTGACCGCCGTATCGGCTCTGGCGGTGGGCTGGGTCCTCAAGGGCGGCGGCAGTGGAGGCATCCTGATCTTCGTGGCGTACGCGGGCATCGGTGCGGGTCTCTCCGCCGCCTTCAGCCCCACCTTCGCGGGTGCGCTCGCGACCGTACGGCCCGAGGACGCGGCGGACGCCGGCGGTCTGCTCGCGACCGTCACCCAGCTCGGACAGCTGATCGGCGTCGCGGCCTTCGGTGCGCTCTTCCTCGCCAGGCTGGATGCGCCGGGGGCGCATGCGTCGGCCGATGCGCTGTGGATATGCACCATTGCGCTGGCAATCGCCGCGATCTTCGGAGGTGTGGCCGGACTGGTACGCCGACGCAACTGACCCCCTTGCGGGGCCATGGCAGAATCGGACGGCCGGAGGGGGACGACGGCCCGAGACGGGGAGGGAGAGCGCGATGCCCGCGAGCAAGCTGACGTGCCCGTCCTGCGGTTCGTTCCGGGTCGCTCAAGTCCTCGGTGACAACGGCGGTATCTCCTGTACGTGCACTGCCTGCGGCCACAGCTGGAACTGACGTGGGTGCACACAGGAGGAAATGCGACTGGTGCGGCAGTGGTACGCCCATCGTCAGGGACATGGACCCGATCAACCCCGACTTCCAGTACTGGTGCGAGGAATGCGCGCGGGCACTGGTCATAAAGGGCGACCCGATCGAGACCTACCGCGAACTCGAGGGCGAGCCGATCTACGGCCGGCTGCTCGACGAGCACTGCACGCTCAAGCGGTTCTACTCCTTCGCCACAGCGTGACCAGGACGGCTGCCGCCAGCAGGGGGTAGATCGCCGAGAGCGTCATCTGACCGAAGCCCTGGGCGAGTTCGGGGCGTGCGGGACCGTGCGGCACCCACCACAGGGCGAAGCTGGAGAAGAGCAGCCAGCCCGCGGCCGCCCCGATCCGGGTGTACGTACCGATCAGGACCAGAGCCGGTACGCACCAGACCCAGTGGTGCGACCAGGAGACCGGCGAGACGAGCAGGGCGGTGGCCGCACAGGCGGCGACCGCGGGGGCGCGCTCCCCGCGCAGCTCGGCCCGTACCGCCACGGCCAGCCCGGCCGCGCCGGCCAGGGCGGCGGCGGCCACCCACCACAGACCCGGGTCGCCGGTGTGCAGCAGACGGGCCAGGACCCCGCGCAGCGACTGGTTGGCCGTGTCCTCCGCATGGCCCACCCGGCTCGTGGTGAACACCGCATCCGTCCAGAAACGGCGCGAGTCGTACGGAAGGACAGCCGCGGCAGCGAAGGTCGCGGCGGCGAACACCGCAACGGCCAGCGCGGCCGGACGTCGGCAGGGGCGCCGTACGACGCCCGCGACGAGCAGAAAGAGCACGAAGAACGCCGGAGTCAGTTTGACGGCGGCGGCCAGGCCGAGCGCCACGCCCGCCCAGCGGTGGCCGTCCCTCCGGGTGAGGTCCCAGAGCACGGCGACAGCGAGGAGGAGATTGATCTGGCCGTAGCGCAGCGTCGTCCAGACGGGTTCGCACCACACGGCCAGCGCGGAGATCCAGAGGAGGGACTCCGGGCTTCCGCGGCCGGCCAGCCGGAGCGAGAGATGGACCAGCGCGACGAGCAGGGCAAGGTTCCCGGCCGTCGCCAGCGCACGCATCTCGGCGACCCCGAGCAGGGTCAGCGGGGTGAACAGCAGCGCTGCGAACGGCGGATACGTCGTGGGCAGGCGGGCGGCTGTCGTACGCATCGCGTAGAGATCCTGACCCGCACGGACCGTCGCCCCTTCGGCCCGGTAGACCATCAGGTCGATCATCGAGACGTCGGCGGCGCGCTGCGCCAGCCAGAAGACCGTGAAGGAGAGCAGACAGACGCCCGCGGCCGTGGGAAGGGCACGCAGACGCGTTACGGGGAGTGCGGACACGGTCACGAAGGGCGACAGTACCGGCCGGGCCGGAATGGATTTTGGCGGCCCGCAGCGACCGTGTAATGTTGGCGCAGCCGAAGGGGAAGCCCGCGGCAGAAGAATCACGGCACACGGGGCTATAGCTCAGTTGGTAGAGCGCCTGCATGGCATGCAGGAGGTCAGGAGTTCAATTCTCCTTAGCTCCACAGTGAAGAAGAGGGCCACCCGATACGGGTGGCCCTCTTCTCGTGCGTCAGTTGCGTCAACTGCGGCCGCTGCCCAGGGCCTTGCGTTCGGCGGTCGGCAGCGCGGTGCGGGGCGCGCGCTCGGCGGACGGTTGCTCGATCCGTAGTGCGAGCGCGGGACACCGGCGCACGGCGCGCTGCGCCCGCCCCCTCAGATGGATCGGTACGGAGGCGTCGGCGAGCGCCGGATAGCCGTCCGGGCCGAGCCGGATCAGCTCGGGGACGAGGTCGGCGCAGAGGCCGTGGCCCTGGCAGAGCGTCCAGTCGACGGCCAGTTTCTCGCCGCTGGGCAGGGACTTCTCCGCGTAACCCTCAGGGCCGGGCAGCGGCAGCACGCCGAGCGTCTCGCGGCCGCACCCGCCGCCGAGCACATGCGCGGCGAGGTCGTCGGTGAAGGTGGAGACAGTGGAGGCGAGGAAACGGGCCGAGCCGTCGGGGTGTTTGCAGGCGCCCCTGCCCTTCACCGCCTGGGTGACTTCGCGCAGGGCTTCCAGGGCTGCGGGACCGCCGCCGTTCAGTACGTCCGAGAGGCCGCCCGCGGCCGCGGGCAGCCCCAGTTTGCAGGGGCCGCACTGGCCCGCGGTCTCGGCTGCCAGCCAGTTGGCGATGCGCAGCGCCTCGCCGAGCGGGCAGGTCTCGGGGCCGATCGGGAGGACGGCGCCCGCGCCCAGTGCGCCGCCGAGTGCGGCCAGGGACGCACGGGAGACCGTGGCGTCGTGCGCGGCGACCCCGTCGAGCCAGCTGCCGTGGTAGCCGCCGGTCAGGACGCCCTGGGGGAGCGGCGGGGCGCCGGCGAGCTGGAGTACGTACCGCAGCGGGACTCCGGTGGGGACCTCGACGACCATCGGGCGGGCGACCGCTCCGGAGAGGGTCAGCAGCACGGTGCCGGGCTCGGTGGCGAGGCCGGTGCGGCCGTAGCGATCGGGTCCGAGCCGTGCGGCGACGGCGAGTTGGGCGAAGGTCTCGGCGTTGGAGAGCAGAGTCGGGGCGCCGCCGACGCCCGACTCGGCCGCGCGGGTGCGGCGTCCCGGAGGGAGGGCGGGGCCGCCGTCGATCGCGCGGATCAGGGCGGATGCCTCGCCGGAGACCATGCGTTCGGGAGTGCGGACGATCCGCGCGCGCAGCGAGCGGCCGCGCCGGTCGGTGAGTCCGCGCTCCGCGAAAGCCTGGCGCATGGAGGCCTCGGTGGAGTTACGGGTGAGGCCGACGACCAGCGTGCGTGCGCCGATGGCCTCGGCGGCCAGGAGGGCGCCGTCGAGCACCAGATGGGGTGCGCGGTTGAGCAGGACGGTGTCCTTGCGGCAGGCCGGTTCGCCCTCGCTGCCGTTGACGACGATCACCGGGCGGACGCCGCGGCGGATCGCGGACTTGGCGACCGCCCGTAATTTCTCGCCGAAGGGGAAACCGGCACCACCCCGGCCGCGGAGCGATATCTCGTCGGCGAGCTGGGCCACGTGTTCGCCGGTCAGGGGCTTGAGCGGGCCGTGCACCTTGAGGTGCAGGGAGAGGTCGAGCCGCTCGACGAGGTCGAAGCCTGAGGTCAGCTGGGGGAGGCCGACGACACGGACCTCGGGGACGTCGGGGAGGGGGGCGTTCACGGTCGGTCTCCTGCGGGGGTGTGCCAGGGCGCGCCGGGCGCGGGGGCCTGGAAGGGCCCTGGCAGGGGTTCGGCGTCGTAC
>NZ_JAFLRJ010001324.1 GCF_017315755.1 Streptomyces beijiangensis | reverse complement strand
CGGTTGACCTGTCCATGCTGATTCCGGGCGTGACCCGCGCCGGGGGCGTCCGTACGGTCACCTTCACCGCCCCCGACTTCCGCGAGGCGTACCGGGTCGTGCTGCTGCTGGTGCAGCTCGGGAGCATCCGGCCGGCGTAGGCCCCCGACTACCGGGGGCGCTTCCCCCCTCTGGTCACCCCTGGTCAGCCGCCTCCCACAGGTGTTCCATCGCGGCGTTGACGCGCTCCGGCTGCTGGGTGTGCGGGTAGTGACCGGTGAC
>NZ_JAFLRJ010001323.1 GCF_017315755.1 Streptomyces beijiangensis | reverse complement strand
GGGGCCGTCGTCGAAGGTGAGGGCGATGTGGCCGGGGCGGCCGCGTCCGGAGAGGCCGGGCATGAGGCGGTTGCGGAGGGGACCGAAGGTGGAGATCACCGGGGCGGCGTGCAGGGCGGTGGCGGCGAGTGCGGTGGCGGCCAGGAGGCGGCGGGCGGCGGTCATCGTGCGTGTCCTTCGTATGCTTCGTGGCCTTCGAGGAAGCGGGTGACCGCGGGGTAGCGGGAGGGGGCATCCGCGTACGCCTCGGCGAGCGGGGCGCCGATGCCGAGGAGTGCGGTGACGGCGAGCGCGGCGGCAACG
>NZ_JAFLRJ010001322.1 GCF_017315755.1 Streptomyces beijiangensis | reverse complement strand
CTAGTCTCGTGGGCTCGGTCTGTGAGCTCCCCTGGGTCCTGCTATATGTCAAGCGTTGGCTCGCTGCCCCGCTGCAGCATGCGGACGGCACGCTGATCGAGCGGGCCATGGGAACCCCTCAGGGGTCGGCGGTATCTCCGGTCCTGGCGAACCTGTTCATGCACTACGCGTTCGACATGTGGTTGCACCGGGAGTTCCCGGACGTCCGCTTC
>NZ_JAFLRJ010001321.1 GCF_017315755.1 Streptomyces beijiangensis | reverse complement strand
AGTTCCCGGACGTCCGCTTCGAACGGTATGCCGACGATGCGGTCATCCACTGCCGCAGTCTCGCTGAGGCGAGAGCGGTGCTGGCCGCGCTGGAGGCGCGCATGGAATCGGTCGGCCTTCAACTGCACCCCGACAAGACGCAGGTCGTCTACTGCCGGGACGCGAACCGCAAGAGCTCTTTCGAGCACACGAGGTTCACGTTCCTGGGCTACGACTTTCGCGAGCGCACCGTGGACGGGCGGAACGGGCTGTTCCGGAGTTTCTCTGCGGCGGTCTCGGACAAGGCCCTGAAGCGGATGGG
>NZ_JAFLRJ010001320.1 GCF_017315755.1 Streptomyces beijiangensis | reverse complement strand
AAGCGCATCCTGCTGTCCAACAGCTACTACCCGGCGCTCGCGCAGCCCAATGTGGACGTCGTCGCCGCCGGCCTCAAGGAGGTGCGCGGCAACACCCTCGTCGCCTCCGACGGCACGGAGACCGAGGTCGACGCGATCGTCTTCGGCACCGGCTTCCACGTCACCGACATGCCGATCGGGCACCGCGTCAAGGGCGCCGACGGCACGACGCTGATGGAGCACTGGCGGGACGGCATGAAGGGGCTGCGGGGCTGCACGGCCGACGGCTTCCCCAACTTCATGACGATCATCGGCCCCAACACGGGCCTCGGGAACAGCTCGATGATCCTCATGATCGAGGCCCAGCTCAACTACATGGTCGACTACGTCAGGAAGCTCGACACCCTGGGCGGCAAGGTCGCGCTCGACCCGCGCCCCGAGGCGGTCGACGCCTGGAACGACCACATGCAGGACCGCATGAAGCGCACCGTGTGGAACACCGGCTGCGACAGCTGGTACCTCGACGCGAACGGCCGCAACACCACCGTCTGGCCCGGCACCACAGCGGAGTTCCGCAAGGTGACGCAGGAGGTCAGGCTGGAGGAGTACAACGTCGTAC
>NZ_JAFLRJ010001319.1 GCF_017315755.1 Streptomyces beijiangensis | reverse complement strand
AGCGTCTCGTGGGCTCGGTCGGGTCAGGCTCGGTCGGGTCAGGGTCGGTAGGGTCCGGCTCAGCCGGATCCTCGTCGCCGAGTTCCAGGTTGACATTGACGTTGGTGCTCTCGCCTCCGACACCGGCGCTCACGCCTATGTCGAGGGCGGAGGCCGCGCCGGCGGCGGTCAGCGAGGCGCCGGCCGCGATCACGGCACCGGCCGCGATCCGTGCGACACGGATGCGCGTCTTCTTGGTCATGTGGTTGCTACCCCCAGTAGCTCATCGTCAGTGAGGCGGCGCTCGGGGCCGTGATCAACAGGGAGCCGACTGCGATGGCAAGTCCCCCGGTTCACATGCGCCCCAGAGA
>NZ_JAFLRJ010001318.1 GCF_017315755.1 Streptomyces beijiangensis | reverse complement strand
GTTCCAGTCGGGCAGGTAGTACGGCAGCTGGACGATCGTCGTCGACCCGTCGCTCAGCGCGTCCGCGGCCAACTTCGTCGGCTCCGCCTTCTGGATCCAGTCGTCCTTGGCGGCGTCGAGGTTGGCCGGCACCTGTCCGGCGGACTCGTTGAACTTCGAGTTGGCCTCGGCCGAGACCGCGTACTCGATGAACTTCCAGGCGG
>NZ_JAFLRJ010001317.1 GCF_017315755.1 Streptomyces beijiangensis | reverse complement strand
GTGTGGCTGGTCGCGGGCGGCGCCTTCGGGCCCGAGCACGTGGCGGAGGTGCCGGGGCGGTGCTCGGGCGGGGTCTGGCTGGACCGGGAGGGGCGGATGCTCGCCCTGGACCGGGAGTCCGATGGGGTGACGAAGGCGGTGGCGGTCGATCTGGAGCGGGGCGGGGAGGTCTCGCCGCTGCTGCAGATCGCGGAGGACAGCGAAGACCGCCTGCTGCTGGCCGATCCGGACAGCGGGCTGCTGCTCGTACGGTCGGACGCGCCCGGCGAGCACCGGCTGGGGTGGGGCGTACTGGGGTCGGCGCGGCCCGTGCGCTTCCCGGAGTGCCTGCGGGTGGAGGACGCGATGGTGTCGCCCTTCGCCGTACAGCCCGGTCAGGTGCTGATGCCGGAGAGCTGCGG
>NZ_JAFLRJ010001316.1 GCF_017315755.1 Streptomyces beijiangensis | reverse complement strand
CCAGTACCCCAGCAGCCGTGCCGTGTCGGCGGGGTCGTCCTTTCGGACGACGCCGAGCAGATGGCCGGGCAGGAGGGAGAGCACGTCCCGGTCGCCAGGGAAGTAGGCGGCGGCCAGGCCCAGGGAGCCCGCGACGGAGACCGCCTGCGCCGTGCTCATCACTGTGGAGGGGCGCTCGACCTCCCAGCCCTCCACGGAGCGACCCTCGCGCAGGTCCCGGAAGGCGGTGACAAGGGCTTCGAGGACCGCGTCGTCCACCTGGTAGGCGGCGCCCACGCGTTCGACGGCTGCCCGCGACTGGCGCCGGACGAGCGCGGTCTCGGCGTCCACATCCCCGATGGGGCCAACGGTCTCGAAG
>NZ_JAFLRJ010001315.1 GCF_017315755.1 Streptomyces beijiangensis | reverse complement strand
CCGCGCTCGTCGAGGCACAGGTGGCGCGGACCCCGGAGGCCCCCGCCGTCGTCGCCGACGCCGGCCGCGCACGGCGAACACGGTCGTGGCGCTCCTGGGCGTGCTCAAGGCGGGCGGTGGCGTAGGCGGGGTCGACGGGCAGATAGGCGCCGCCCGCCTTGAGCACGCCCAGGAGCGCCACGACCGTGTTCGCCGTGCGCGGCAGGACCACGCTCACCACGGTCTCCGGGCCGACCCCGCATGCCACCAGGGCGTCCGCGAGCCGCTCGGCGCGGGCGTTCAGCTCGGTGTACGTGAGCGGCTCGGCGGGGGCGGCGACGGCGGGGGCCTCCGGGGTCCGCGCCACCTGTGCCTCGACGAGCGCGGTGAGCG
>NZ_JAFLRJ010000137.1 GCF_017315755.1 Streptomyces beijiangensis | reverse complement strand
CTGCTGGGTGATGGTCGAGCCCGACTGCTTGCCCTTGCCGGTGACGGTGTTGAAGAGGCCGCGCAGGGTGCCGGTGATGGAGATGCCGCGCTCGTTGTAGAAGTTGCGGTCCTCGGCGGCGAGTGCGGCGTGCTGGGTGGTGAGGGCGATCCGGCTGAGGGGGACGTCCTCGCGGTTGACCGCGCCGTCGATGGCGAGCTGGCTCTTGCCGTCGGCGTAGAGGTAGACGTTGGACTGGGCGGTGGCCGCGTCGTTGGGGTCGGGGATGGGGACGAGGGCGTAGCCGAGGAAGAACAGGCCGATGCAGAGGAGCAGGAAGCCGAGGATCGTGCCGACGACCCAGCGCCAGCGGGGGAAGAAGCGGCGCCAGCCGGTGCGTTTGGGGCGCTTCTGCTTCTGCTTCCCGTTCTTGTCGGTGGGTCCGGATTCCGGATCCGGGCCGGTGGCGGTGAGGTCCCGGGGTGCCCAGCCCGGGTGCTGCTGGTCCGGCTGCTCGTCGCTCATGTCTCTCCGGCCGTAATGGGATCGTATGCGCCCATATTGCACTTCTTCGGCGGTTATCCCCTGATCCGCTGGTCCGGTCCAGGAAAGCTGTCGCAGTGACCGCTCCGCTGGACTAGGGTCGGGCGCTTTGGTGCTCGGATGGAGGGGACCCGTTGATACGGCTGTATGCGCTGGTCGCGGCAGGAGGGTTCCGGCGTCATGCGACCTACCGGGTGGCGACGGTCGCGGGGGTGTTCACCAACACCGTCTTCGGCTTCATCGTGGCGTACACCTACATCGCGCTCTGGGACCAGAAGCCGCACCTCGGAGGGTACGACCAGGCCCAGGCCCTGACCTACGTGTGGCTGGGCCAGGGAATGATGGCGACCGTCGCCATGCTGGGCGGCGGCTTCGAGGACGAACTGATCGAACGGGTCCGCAGCGGAGACATCGCCACCGACCTCTACCGGCCCGCCGACCTGCAACTGTGGTGGCTGGCGGGAGACTTGGGGAGGGCTGCCTTCCACTTCCTGGTGCGCGGCACGATGCCGATGATGCTGGGGGCGCTCGTCTTCGATCTCGCGCTTCCGGACAACCCTTTCGTGTGGATTGCGTTTGTGTTCTCCGTAGTCCTGGGCGTGGTGGTGAGCTTCGCGGTGCGCTACCTGGTGGCGCTCTCCTCCTTCTGGCTCCTCGACGGCGCGGGCGTCGCGCAGATCATCGGACTGGTGTCGCTGTTCTTCTCGGGGATGCTGCTGCCGCTGAACGTCTTCCCCGGGGTGCTGGGCGAGCTGGCGAAGGTGCTGCCCTGGTCGTCGCTGCTCCAGATCCCGGCCGACGTCCTGCTCGGCAAGCACACCGGGTGGGGCCTGGTGGGTGCGTACGCCTTCCAGCTCGGCTGGGCGGCGGTGCTGCTGACGGTGGGCCGGCTCCTGCAGTCCGCCGCCACCAGGAAGGTCGTGGTGCAGGGTGGCTGAGACCGAGGCTCGGGGACGGACCCTGGACGGCATCCGTGCGTACGGACTGATCGCCTCGATGTGGGTGCGCTCGACGATGGCCTATCGGGCCTCCTTCGCGATGACGGCCCTGGGCAACTTCGCGGCGACCGGCTTCGACTTCGTCGCGATCCTGATGATGTTCAGTCATGTGGACTCGCTCGGCGGCTACTCGCTGCCGGAGATCGCCTTCCTCTACGGGACCGCGGGGGTGTCCTTCGGCCTCTCGGACCTGGTGATGGGATCGATGGACCGCCTCGGCCGGCGCATCAGGGACGGCACGCTGGACACGCTCCTGGTGCGCCCGGCTCCGGTACTCGCGCAGGTCGCCGCGGACCGGTTCGCGCTGCGGCGGCTGGGGCGGATCACCCAGGGGCTGCTCGTCCTCGGCTATGCACTGCTGGTGCTGGACATCGACTGGACGGTCGTGAAGGTGCTGCTCGTACCGGTGATGCTGCTGTCGGGCGGGGCGATCTTCGGGGCGGTGTTCGTGGTCGGGGCTGCCTTCCAGTTCTGGGCGCAGGATGCTTCGGAGGTGCAGAACTCCTTCACGTACGGCGGGGTGACGATGCTCGTGTACCCGCCGACGGTCTTCGCCAAGGACCTGGTGCGGGGCGTGACCTTCGTGATCCCGCTGGCCTTCGTCAACTGGCTGCCCGCGCTGTACGTGCTGGGGCGGCCGTACCCGCTGGACGTACCGCAGTGGCTGGCCTTCACGCCGCCGCTGGTGGCGGCGGCGTGCATGGGACTTGCGGGACTCGCGTGGCGGGCGGGCCTTCGCTCGTACCGCAGTACAGGGAGTTAGGGAGCTGAGGGGCAGTGGTGGACGCGGACTTCATCGAGCTGGACAACCTGGAAAAGGTCTTCGACGTACGGCGCAAGGCGGGTTTCTGGCGTCGTGAGAAGTCGGAGGTGCGGGCGGTCGACGGCATCAGCTTCACCGTCGCGCGCGGCGAGATGGTCGGCTACATCGGGCCGAACGGCGCGGGCAAGTCGACCACCATCAAGATGCTGACGGGCATCCTCACCCCCAGCGGCGGCCGGCTGCGGGTGGCGGGCCTCGATCCTTCCCGCGAGCGGACAAAGCTTGCGCAGCGGATCGGGGTCGTCTTCGGGCAGCGCACCACGCTCTGGTGGGACCTGCCGCTGCGGGACTCCTACCGGCTCGCGCACCGGATGTACCGGATCCCGGACGCGCGCTTCGCCGAGAACATGGAGCGCTGTGTCGAACTCCTGGACCTGGCCGAGCTGTTGGAGGTTCCGGTACGGCAGCTCTCGCTCGGCCAGCGGATGCGCGGAGACATCGCGGCGGCGCTGCTGCACGACCCGGAGGTGCTGTACCTGGACGAGCCGACGATCGGGCTCGATGTCGTATCGAAGGCGAAAGTCCGTGAATTCCTGCGGGACTTGAACGCTGAGCGGGGTACGACGGTGCTTCTCACCACGCACGATCTGCAGGACATCGAGCAGCTCTGCAAGCGCGTGATGGTGATCGACCACGGGCGGCTGATGTACGACGGCGCGCTGACCGGACTGCACGAGGTGGGGTCGGGGGTGAGCGAAAGGATGCTGGTGGTGGACCTGGAACGGGAACTTCCGCCCATCGACCTGGAGTTGGTGCGGGTGGTGAAGGTGGAGGGTCCGCGCCAGTGGCTGGCCTTCCCTTCGGCGGCTTCGGCGGCGCCGATCGTCGCGGCGATCGCGGCTTCGTACCCCCTGGTCGATCTCTCCGTACGGGAACCGGACATCGAGGCGGTCATCGCAAAGATGTACGCAGATCGCGGGGTTTACTAGGCTGGCGGTCATGACTTCTGAACTCCCGGAGATGCGCGCCTCCGATGCCGAGCGCGAGAGGGTGGCCGAGTCGCTGCGGGATGCCGTGGCGGAGGGCCGCCTCGACATGGAGGAGTTCGAGAACCGGCTTGATGCGGCCTACAAGGCGCGTACGCACGGGGAGTTGGAGCCGCTCGTACGGGACCTGCCGGCGCCGGGGACCTTCCAGTCGGCCGTGCCCGCACCTGCGGTGAAGGGCGGCTGGGCGGAACGCATCGGCGGAACGGTCTCCTCCAGCGGGGCGTTCGCCTTCTGGGGTGGCTTCAGCCGCAAGGGCCCGTGGACGGTGGGCCCGAGGTTCACGGCGTTCGCGATGATGGGCGGCGGCGAGATCGACCTGCGCGAGGCGCGGTTCGCGGACCGCGATGTGGTGATCCGCTGCTTCGCGTTCATGGGCGGGATGGGGGTGATCGTGCCTCCGGACCTGACGGTGGTGGTCAAGGGCATCGGCATCATGGGCGGCTTCGGCGACGACGCGACGGGCGAGGGCACGCCGGGCTCGCCGCGGGTGACGGTGACGGGGTTCGCGCTGATGGGCGGCGTCGGGGTCGAGCGAAAGATCACCCGCGCGGAACGCCAGCGCCTCAAGGAGGCGAAGAAGGCGGAACGCAAGGAACTGGGCTGACCCCAAGCCCGCCCGCACCGTTCCGTGTGGCCCGGCCAAAAGGGCGCCCGCGCTTTCCCGTGCGGATCGGCCAAAACAAGCCCCCCGCACCGTTCGGTGTGGCCCGGCCAAAAGGGCGCCTGCGCTTTCCCGTGTGGATCGGCCAAAAACAAGCCCGCCCGCAGACTTCGGTGTGGTCGGCCAAAAGGGCGCCCGCACTTTTCCGTGTGGACCGGCCCAAAACAAGCCCGTCCGGCGATTGAG
>NZ_JAFLRJ010001314.1 GCF_017315755.1 Streptomyces beijiangensis | reverse complement strand
GGTGAGTTGGAGGGTGCGTCCGCCGACGAGGGGTGCGGTGAGGATGACCGTGCGGCCGTCGAGTTCCAGGGCCTTGCCGATACGGGTGTGGCGGGCCTGCCACCAGTGCCGAGGTGCGAGCAGGGTGGAGAGGCAGTCACGGGGTTCGCCGTCCACCGCGATCCGCTCACCCTTCTCGCGCAGGCGCAGGGCGTGGCACGCGTAGCCGGTGAGGAGCGTCGCGAGGTTGCCTTCCATGATCTCGATGACCTGCCCGGACGGCA
>NZ_JAFLRJ010001313.1 GCF_017315755.1 Streptomyces beijiangensis | reverse complement strand
TACACGTACGAATGCCGCCTGGTGCCGGGCCTGTTGCAGACGGAGGCGTATGCGCGCACGCTGTTCGTGAACCAACTGCCTCCCCTGTGTGACGATCAGATCGAGGCCCAGTGGGTGGCGAGGGCGGAGCGGCAACGGTTGCTGCGGGAGCGCCCGAACACGGCGTTCAGCTTCATCCTGGAGGAGCAGGTGTTCTTGCGGCGTACGGGCGGAGTCGAAGTGACGCGGGAAGTGATTGATCACGTTC
>NZ_JAFLRJ010001312.1 GCF_017315755.1 Streptomyces beijiangensis | reverse complement strand
TCTCGTGGGCTCGGCCGTGCTCTTCGGGCCAGGGCCCTGGTACGCGCAGGAGAACCTCGGCATCCTCGCCTGGACCGGGCTGGCGGCGGCGGCCGGGGAGGCCGTGCGCAGTCGCCGCGCCTTCATCGACGCCATGCGCGAGCGGGCCGAGCGCGCCGAGCGCACCCGCGAGGAGGAGGCCAGGCGCAGGGTCGCAGGGGAGCGAATGCGCATCGCCCGCGCGCTGCACGACGTCGTCGCGCACCACATCGCCCTCGTCAACGTCCAGGCGGGCGTCGCGTCGCGCGTCATGGACCAGCGCCCCGACCAGGCCAAACAGGCGCTCGCGCATGTACGGGAGGCGAGCAGGCACGCGCTGGACGAGTTGCAGACGACGGTCGGGCTGCTGCGCCAGTCGGGCGAGAGCACGGCTCCGACCGAGCCCGCGCCCGGTCTTGAGGTGCTGGACGAGCTGGTGGAGGGCTTCGTACGGGCCGGGCTCACCGTCGACGTCGAGGGCGAGCCGCGCGAGGTGGGGC
>NZ_JAFLRJ010001311.1 GCF_017315755.1 Streptomyces beijiangensis | reverse complement strand
CGAGCTCGTCGGCGAGGAGGCCCGGATCGGTGGGGAGATAGCCGTACGGGCCGAGCTCGATCCACTCGTAACCGGACTCCGCGACCTCGTCGAGGAAGCGGGGCCAGGGGACTTGGCGAGGGTCTTCGGGGAACCAGACTCCCCAGGAGTCGGGGGCCGAACCGATCCGGATGCGCGTCATGGGGCCAGGCTTCCCGGGGGCGGGGAGGGGTGTCAAGCATTGGTCCGAATGTCCGGACATTGCGTTGACAGG
>NZ_JAFLRJ010001310.1 GCF_017315755.1 Streptomyces beijiangensis | reverse complement strand
ACGTCTCGTGGGCTCGGCTTCGGGCTCAAATGGAACATGGGCTGGATGCACGACTCGCTCGGCTACATCTCCCACGAGCCTGTCCACCGCAAGTACCACCACAACGAGATGACGTTCTCGATGGTGTACGCGTACTCCGAGAACTACGTGCTGCCCATCTCCCACGACGAGGTGGTCCACGGCAAGCGCTCCCTGGTCTCCAAACTCCCCGGCGACTGGTGGCAGCAG
>NZ_JAFLRJ010001309.1 GCF_017315755.1 Streptomyces beijiangensis | reverse complement strand
CGCGGGCGCCGCACGGGAGCTCTCTAGTGTCCTGTCTCACCGGTTCCGTACACCGAATGCGCTCGGCCTGGCGAAAGTCTTGTGGTGGGTGCGCTGCCCGACCCAGGTGGCTCCCGAGGTACGAGGGCGACGCTACGACGTCCGTCCCTACGCGGAATTCCTTACGCCGGCACCGTCGCGGTGGCAGTGGCACCGGCCGGATGCGGCTCGGTCGCTGCTGCCTCGCGGTCGGGCGCGAGCGGGTCGGTCACC
>NZ_JAFLRJ010001308.1 GCF_017315755.1 Streptomyces beijiangensis | reverse complement strand
GAACCGGCCCCGGCCGTTCAGCGCGCGGTGCTCACACTCCGGCGTAGGAGTGCTTTCCGTTGATGAAGATGTTCACGCCGTAGTAGTTCCAGATCCAGCAGCCGAAGGCGAAGAGCGCCAGGTACGCGGCCTTGCGGCCCTTCCACCCGGCGGTCGCACGGGCGTGCAGGTAGCAGGCGTAGACGACCCAGGTGATGAACGACCAGGTCTCCTTGGGGTCCCAGCCCCAG
>NZ_JAFLRJ010001307.1 GCF_017315755.1 Streptomyces beijiangensis | reverse complement strand
GAACCTCGCCGTGCTCGGCGGCGCGATCTCCCGGCGCCAGTGGTCCAACCCGGTCTCCATGACCGAGGTGCTCCGGTCCGCGATCGCCGAGGTCGAGCAGTACCCGCGCGTGAAACTGGTGCCGCCGATCGACGGCACCCTCCGAGGTCATGCCGTTGCCGACGTCATCCACCTGCTGGCCGAACTGGTCGAGAACGCCACGGTGTTCTCCGCGCCGCACACCCAGGT
>NZ_JAFLRJ010001306.1 GCF_017315755.1 Streptomyces beijiangensis | reverse complement strand
TTGCCGCCGGGCCCCGCGCTGCCATACTTACGATGCCGTAGGTTACGGTCCCGTAGGAAATGCTGTTCGGTTCCGGCAGCCCGGCATCACCCTCCATCCTCATACCCCACAAGGGACACGCATGACCTCACGTCCTGATGTCATCGACGAAGCCTCGAAGAAGCCGCTGCCCTCCGGCGCCGGCACCGATACCCCAGCCGTTCCCTCCGCCACGCTGGGCGGGGAGCGCAAGCGTTCGATCGAGCAGATCGCGCTGCTGGTCTTCATCATCGTTCCGTTCCTGGCCGTGCTGGCGGCGGTGCCTCTGACCTGGGGCTGGGGGGTGAGCTGGCTGGATCTCGGCC
>NZ_JAFLRJ010001305.1 GCF_017315755.1 Streptomyces beijiangensis | reverse complement strand
ACGCGCGTGCTCCTCCTCGAGGTTGCGACGGACGCTGGAGACGTCATGCCCCCAACAGGCCCCAGGAATACCCGAGTTCTGCTTGAGGTTAGGTCCGGGAAGGCGCCCGGGGAGTCGCGCATCGACAGGGGCACGGGCGCACGGCGGTCGCATACGCCCGCCGGACGGCACGCAGTGGTCATTCAGGGCCTGTCGTGTGGATCACGCCGGGTCCGCGGGGCCCGGTACCGCGCCTCGCCGCGTTGCCGTCGGTCCCCGGCCTCTTCCCGGGCTCCCGGCTTCTCCCCCCACTCCCGGCTCCGCTCGAGCGGGGACCCCACGAGCAGGGGAGACCCCCATGGGCTCCCTCCTCCGCCTCGCGGGGCACGGCACCGTGATCCGGCCTGATCCGAACGAAAGACCCCAGGGGGC
>NZ_JAFLRJ010000136.1 GCF_017315755.1 Streptomyces beijiangensis | reverse complement strand
ACGGGCTCCGGCCGGAGCCCGGCGCCCTCTGTGAGCAGGCGGTCTATCTCTCCGCGTCGGCGCTCGCCGGCGTAGGCCGGTTCGCCGTGCTGCGGCTGGTCGTCTTCGCACCGCGCAAGCGCTCGTGCACGGCGTACGGTCCCGCGCCGGCCGCCCGCACCCTCGTCCCGCCGTCGACCAGCAGGTCGGTGCCCGTCACCCAGCGCGCCTCGTCGGAGACCAGCCACAGCACCGCCCGCGCCACGTCCTCCGGCTCCCCGATGCGCCCCATCGGCAGCCCCTCGGCGATCCGCTCCTCCGCGGTCTCCCACACGAAGCGCGCCATCTCGGTGCGCACCAGGCCCGGTGAGACCGAGTTGACCCGCACCGCAGGGGCCAGTTCCCCCGCCAACTGCTGGGTGAGGCGCAGCAGGGCCGTCTTGCTCGTCCCGTACGCACCCACCTGCGGCCCCACGCCGTGCGTGCCCTCGGTGCAGATGTTGACCACCGCCCCGCCGTGCTCACGCATCCCGGCCCGCCATACGAGCTGGGTCAGCCGCAGCGCCGCCTCCACGTTCACCGTGAACGCCTCGCGCCAGACATCGGGGTCGGCGTCCATGAGCGGACCGAACGGGGCGTTCGTGGCGGCGTTGTTGACCAGGACGTCGACCCGGCCGAACTCCCGCACCGCCAGGTCGACGCAGTCCGCGAGGTGCCCGGGATCGGCGACCGTACCGGCGCAGCCCACCGCACGGGCCCCGGCGGCGGTCAGTTCGCGTACGGCCGCCGCCACACCGTCCGGATCGCGCGCGGTGACACAGACCTGAGCTCCGGCCGCCGCCAGCGCCTGTGCGATCGCGCGACCTATGCCGCGCGAGGCGCCGGTGACGATGGCCGCCCTGCCGTCGAGTACACCGTGGGAATCCATCTCCGTACGGTCTCATGACGGACCGTCAGTTCACCCGTGCGGCCACCAGTTCCAGTACGGGACGCCAGTCCTCCATGATCCCCGCGTTCAGTCCCACGACCTTCCCCGCGTCGTCGGCCTGCCGCAGTGTGAGCGCCTCCTCGCACAGTGGATCGCGCTCGAAGGCGGCGACCTCTCCCTGAGTCATCACCCCGCCCTGCAGCCCCATGGTCAGCGCACTCTGCGGCGACAGCGCACGCCCGGGCTCCATGGCCGCCAGATAGCGCTTGGCGGGCACATGCAGCCGCACCAGCCCGGCCACCCGCGCCCCGAGCAGTCCGCGCACGGCGTCCGCGGCCCGGTCCGCGTGGCCCGCGTCGTCACCGGGGGAGAGCAGGTGCCCCAGGTCGTGTACGAGTCCTGCGACCTGAAGCTCCTTGTCGCTGGGGCGGGAGCGGCGCAGCAGGTGTGCGGTCTGCAGCGCGTGGTCGTAGAGGTCGACCGGATCGCCGCTGCGGTCCGGGGCGTCCCAGGCGTTCCGGCAGGCGTGCAGCAACTCCATCAGTTCGTCGACGGTCCCCGGCGTCATCTCTCTGCTCCTCCCCATGGGTGGCGGCGTCCTGGCCGAGCAGATCAGGGCCATCTGTCGCCCGGGCCAACGGGGTCTTAACCCTCCGCCACGTTCGCGGGGGCCCGTCTGCCCAATCCGTATGGGTTAGGTTAGCCTTACCTGTGTTTTGGCCGGAGGTGGGTGGCCGGAAGTCACTCATCCGTGCCGGACATGCTGCGGAGCAGGTGAGTGGGGGCAGCTGAGTCCGGGCGCGGAGTCATACGCCGCACTGTCGCGGGACAGCGCAGAGACGTCGCGATGAAGTCCGGCCGGATCGTCGCCGAAGGCCCGCCCGCCGATGTCGTCACCGCCGCCATCGTGGAAGACGTCTTCGGCCTCCGCTGCCAGGTGATCACTGACCCGGTCAGCTCAACGCCGCTGGTGATCCCGGTCGGACGGCACCACACACCCGCCGAGACCAGGCGGCCGACCGCGAAAATGTGCGGCTGGGAGCGGAACCCCACATCCCGCTGAACGTCAGGCAAAGAAAACTTGGCGCGATGACTCCAGTCCCCATCGAGCGGGACTCCGCTCATTTGGTTACTCTGTTCCCGACGGACAGCCGGAAGAGACCCACCAGTCTCCCCGGCCCGTTCTGGGACAGGCACGCACCACGGCCGCGATCCCGCCCGAAAACCGGCGCCACCGCGTCCGAACTGCCCTTGCCCATGCGGTTACGCGAGCACAAAGGAGTGCGCGGTGACACCTGAAACGACAGAGCGCGAGCAGCGCCCGGCAGACCGGAGCGATCGGGCCCGAGGGCCCGAGAAGCTCGGCAACCTCGAAGTCTGGGCCCGTTCGGCGCCCATCCGGCTGGCCGGCTACGAGGAAGACCTGGCAGAGCCCCACATCCTCCAGGGAATCGACTAGAGCGGCTCGCCCTGCCCCGGCCCCCGGCATCCGCCGGGGGCCGGGGCTTCGCACTGGCGGGCCGTGAATATCCTCACACCGTCGCGTCCATCGCCAGCGACACCGCCCCGTACAGCGCGGCCTCGTCCGCGAAGCGGGCCGGGGCCAGTTCCGGGGGAAAGGGGACGGCGTCGTCCAGCGCCGTCCGGAGCCTGTGTACGACGGGTCTGCCCGCCCCCATCAGACCGCCGCCCAGGACCACTCGCTGCGGGTCGAGCGCGATGCAGAGGTTCACCACCGCCGCGGCGAGCGCCGAGAGCGACTCCTCGATCAGGGCGTGCACCCTGGGGTCGTGCCGCCGGGTGAAGAGAGTGGCCGCCGACACCGGAGTGCCGAGAAGCCGCGTCCCCCGGGAGGCGAGGGCGGCGCCCGAGATGTGCTCCTCCAGCGGGGCACGGCCCGCCGCGAAGCCCGCCTCGTCCGGTACGCGCAGCAGATAGCCGATCTCACCCGCAGCGCCGTGCGCGCCGGGCACCACCCGCCCCTCCGTGACGATTCCCGCGCCGAGGCCCGTACCGATGTTGAGGTAGAGACCGCTGCGCACCCCGCTGAGCCGGCCCCAGTGCAGCTCGGCCGCAGTGGCCGCCTTGACGTCGTTGTCCATCCTGAGCGGGATTCCGTCGAACTCCTTGCGGAGCAGCCGGGGGAGGTCCAGGTCCTCCCAGCCGGGCACGGTGGGGGCGAGCCGTATCCGCTCGCCGTCGACCACTCCGATCGTGGCCACGCCGACGGCCGTCAGCCGCCCTTCGGTTCCGGCGACGAGCTCTGCGGCCGCCGCCATCGACCGCCGCAGCACACCGTGCGCACCGCCGGGGCCCGCGGTCCTGACCCGGGTGCGGCCGAGGACGCGGGGGACCGGGCCCGTCGTGTCCATGGTGGCAAGCGCCACCTTCGTACCGCCGAAGTCGATGCCCAGGACGAAGCCCGGCGTCATCCCAGCCCCTCCGGACGGCCCTTGCGGGCCAGCGAGTCGAGGGCCACGGCCAGGGCGAGGACCAGCGCGGTGACCATGAAGCGGACCGAGGAGTCGACATTGAGGAGCAGCATGCCGTTGGTGATCGACTGGATGACGAGGATGCCCAGCAGGGCCGCGTAGGTGCGTCCGCGCCCGCCGAAGAGACTCACCCCGCCGATCACCGCGGCCGCGATGGCGTTGAGCAGGATGTCGCTGCCGCCGGAGTTCTGGTTGACGGCTGACAGCCGGCTCGCCGCGAGGACCCCGCCGAACGCGGCGATCGTGCCCGAGGCGACGAACGCCAGGGTGCGCACCCTGGTGACGTTGATACCGGAGCGGCGTGCGGCTTCCGCGTTCCCGCCGACCGCGTACATCCGGCGGCCCGCGACGGTGTGCCGGATGAGCACGTCGAGCACGACGACGAGCGAGGCGAAGATCACCAGCGTGAGCGGGACGCCGCGGTCGGTGGTGAGGATACGGACGACGATCGCCAGCAGTGCGGCGAGTGCGGTGATGCGCAGGGCGGGGCGCAGCACCGGTTCGAAGGGGAGGTCGAGACCGGCCCGCGCACGGCGGGTGAGGACGGCGACGGCCGCGTACACGGCGGTGATCACCGCGGCCAGGGTCCAGGAGAGGGCGTCCGGCAGCCAGGTGTCGCTGAGCTTCGCGATCGACCCGTCGAAGGGCAGGTTGATGGTGCCGCCCTTGCCCAGGAGGTAGATCAGCAGGCCTTGCCAGCCGATCAGCCCGGAGAGCGTGACGACGAAGGACGGCATGCCGATACGGGTGAACATCAGCCCGTGCAGCAGCCCGATCGCGGCGCCGGCGGCGAGCGCCAGCAGGACGGCGAGCAGCGGATGGAGACCGTGGCGGACGGTCTGGATCGTCATCACGACGGCGCACAGACCGCTGACCGAACCGACCGACAGATCGATCTCACCGAGCAGCAGCACCATGATCACGCCGAGCGAGATGGTGCCCGTCGCGGCCATCTGCAGTGCGAGATTGGTGAGGTTCTCGGAGGAGAGGAAGTGGCTGTTGAGGGAGGAGAAGACGATCATGATGACGGCCAGGGCGGCGGTGACGGGCAGTGCCCCGAGCTCCCGGCCGGTCAGCCGCTCCCGGGCGGCGGCCGCGTAGGCCTTCATGACCCGTACCCCGCACCCGTGATGGCGGCGACGATCATCTCCTGCGTCGCCTCCCGGGTGGTGAACTCGCCCGCGTTGGAGCCAAGCCGGAGCACGGCGACCCGGTCGCTCACCGCGGTGACGTCGACGAGATTGTGCGAGATCAGCAGCACCGCCAGACCTCTGTCCCTCAATCTCCGTACCAGAGCCAGCACTTGGGCCGTCTGTTCCACGCCGAGAGCGGCGGTCGGCTCGTCCAGGATCACGAGGCGGGGTTCGCCGATCAGTGCGCGGGCGATGGCCACCGACTGGCGCTGGCCGCCGGAGAGCGCCGCGACCGGGGTGCGGATCTCGGGGATCCGTACGTCCAGCGAGGCGAGCAGATCCCGCGCGGTGCGCTCCATGCGCAGCTCGCGCAGCCAGGAGAAGCGGCGCTGCTCATGCCCGAGGAAGAGATTGGCGACGACGTCCAGGTTCTCGCAGAGGGCCAGGTCCTGGTGGACGGTGGAGATGCCCAGCGCCTGGGCGTCGTGCGGGCCACGGACGGTGACCGGGCGCCCGTCGAGCGTGATGACGCCCTCGTCGGCATGGGTCACACCCGACACGACCTTGATCAGCGTGGACTTGCCAGCGCCGTTGTCCCCGACGAGCGCGACCACCTCACCGGCGCGTACCTCCAGGTCGACTCCGGCCAGGGCGCGCACCGGACCGTACCGCTTGATCACGCCCCGTACGGCAAGCAGCGCCGCCACTAGCGGAGCCCCGCTGCCGTGCACGCGGTGGCGAGGGCGGCGGTGCAGATCTGGTCCACCGTGTAGAAGCTGTCCTTGACGATGGTGTCCTTGATCTTGTCCTTGGTGACAGCGGTGGGGCTGAGCATGTAGGCAGGGATGTCGGCCGTTCCGTTGTTCACGGACGCCGGCGCCTTGATCTTCTCGCCGCGGCCGAGGGTGATGGCGGTCTCGGCGGCCTGTGCCGCCTGTGCGGGGATGTCGAGATAGACGGTCATGTACTGATCGCCCGTCACAATGCGCTGCACGCCGGCGAGTTCGGCGTCCTGGCCGGTGATCGGCGGGAGTTTCGCGTATCCGGCGCGCTTCATCGCGGCGATGGCGCCGCCCGCCATACCGTCGTTGGCGGAGAGGACACCGTTCACCGAGTCCCGGCCGAGCGCGGTGATCGCCTGCTCCATTTCGTCCTGCGCCTTGTCCGGGCTCCAGTCCGGGGTGTCGTACTCCCTGCCGATGGTGACCTTTCCGTCCAGGACGTTGTGCGCGCCCTTCTTGTAGTCGGCCGAACTGGGGTCCGTCTTGGCCCCGTTGATCATCACGATCTTCGGCTTTCCCGTGACGCCGCGCGCCTTCATCGCGTCGAGGAGCGCCTGGCCCTGCATCTCGCCGACCCTGACGTTGTCGAAGGAGACGAAAGCGTCGTACGCGATCCCCTTGATCAGCCGGTCGTACGCGAGGACCGGGACCTTCTTCTGCTGGGCCGCGTGGATCTGCGGCGCGACCGCCGCGGCGTCGACGGCGTCCAGGACGAGGACATCCGCGCCCTGGGTGAGGGCGGCCTCGATCTGGGACTGCTGCTTGGGCGCGTCCTGATCGGCGTTGAAGTACAGGACCTTGCAGGCGGGACAGCGGGACTTGACCTTCGCCTCGAACTTCGGCCGGTCCACGGACTCGTACCGTGTGGTCTTCGACTCGGGAAGCAGCAGTGCGATCGTCGGGTTCTTCTTCCCGCCGCCGCCCTTGCCGGAAGGTGTACTGCTGTCGGAGCAGCCGGCGACAAGCAGTAGTGCCACCGCCGGCAACGCTATCCATCCACCGCGCATGAGCCTCTCCTCGTGCTGAGGGCCGAAGGCTGAGCTGATTTCCCTATGAATGTGGGACCGTTGAGAGAGTTTGGCAAGGTCTCTACCGAAGAAAGGAAGAGTCCTTGACGAAGGGGGCAGCGATGAACGGACACGACGACCCGACAGCCAGCTCGACCAGCGTGCTGCGCATCATGAACGAGCGGGCGCTCTTCGAGCAGCTGCTGCGCCACGGCCCGGTGTCCAGACCCCAGTTGGCGGCAGCCACGGGACTCTCCAAGCCCACGATCTCCGTGGCGCTCGCCGATCTCGAACGGGTGGGCGTGGTGCGGTCCGTGGGGCTCGCCACCGGTGGCACGGGGCGGGCGGCGCAGCTCTACGAGATCCATCCGCAGGCCGGCTGGGTGATGGCCTTCGACGTCGGCCGGTCGTTCGTACGGGTCGCCCTCGCGACGCTCACGGGGGAGACCGTGGTCCGCCGCGACGTCCGCTCCAGGGCGCGCAGCGCCGTCGGACTGCTCGCTCAACTCGGCCTGCTGACACAGGAGATCACCGAGGAGGCGGGCATCACGCCGGACGCCGTCACGTACACCGTCTTCGGCACCCCGGGCACGCACGACCAGGCGACCGGGGCGCTGCGCCTCGCCCCCAATCTGCCCGGATGGAACCGTCCCGGATCCGTGGACCGGCTCCGTACCGTGACCGGATCGCCTTTTCTCGTCGAGAACGACATCAATCTGGCCGCCCTCGGCGAGCAGGCGCACGGCCTGGGCGGCGACGTCGACGACTTCGTCTTCATGTCCATCGGCACGGGCATCGGGATGGGGGTCGTCCTCGGAGGGCGGCTCCACCGCGGGGCGCAGCGCGCGGCCGGCGAGATCTCCTATCTGCCGTTCGGGGAGAGCGATCCGCTGGCCGCGGGGGCGGTTTCGCGCCGCCGGGGGCTGCTGGAGTCCGTCGCCTCCGCCGACGCGGTCGTCGCCGTGGCCCGGCGGTTCGGGATGAGCGGCCGGATCAGTGCGAAACGGATCTTCGACGCCGCGCGGGCCGGGGACGCGACGGCGCTGCGGGTGGTGGAGGCCGAGGCGGACCATCTCGCCCACGCCCTGGCCAGCGTCATCGCCGTACTCGACCCGGAGCTGGTGGTGCTCGGTGGCGGAATCGGGGCGCACGGCGGGGAGTTGCTCGTCGCGCCTGTACGGGAGAGGCTCGGCGACCTCGTACCCCTGCGTCCGCCGCGGATCGAGGCATCGGCGCTCGGGGACGGAGCGGTGGTGCTCGGGGCGCTGGCCACCGGGCTTCGCCATGCGCGTGACCTGGTCTTCCAACGCGCCCTGGCAGTCGACTGATCCGCCCGAGTCATCGGATGTCAAAGGGAAGGAAGTTCCCTTCTGTGCGGTGAAGTGTATTGACAGGCGGTCACCGCGCTCCAATCATCGGATCTCATGACCGAGCTTCCCAGGCGACATGTACTCGGAATGACGGCAGGAGCGGCAGTCGGCGCCGCCCTTCTCACCCCGGCAACGGCCGATGCGGATCCAAGAACGGCAGAAACGGTCGGGAAAGTGAGAGGCGACTGGGGCACTGTCCCGGCCGCCGTCCCCGTGCCGCTCGACCAGTGGTTCGACAACGACGGCATCGACACCGCGGACGCCCGTGGGGGCAACTTCGACGGCTCCGGTTACACCTTCCCCGGCGAGGAACTCCCCGCAGGGCCAGTGCAGTTGGACGGTGTGCCGTTCCTGTTCCCCGCCGCCACGGCGGGCGCCAAGAACAACATCGTCGCCCTCGGGCAGCGCATCGACCTGCCCCAGGGGCGCTATCTCTCCGGATCGTTCCTCGTCTCGTGCAGTTACGGCGCCGCCTCTGGACCGGCCACGCTCCACTACGCCGACGGCTCGACCGGCACGGCCGGGCTCGGCGGCCCCGACTGGTACTCCGGCAGCGGACCGCTCTCCGCCCCGTACCGTTACAACCCCTCCGGCGGCAAGGACGCCAACCGGGTCTCCTTCGGCGTCTCCGAGGTGGCGATCGACCCGTCCAAGGAGATCGTGGGCGTCACTCTGCCCACCACGCACCCGGCCGAGGCCGACAAGTCCTCGCTCCACGTCTTCGCGCTCTCCCTTCAACCGGCGGCGGAGGGGCGGGCGTTGACGCTGCGGGGCGCCCACTCGACCACCAGCTCGCTCGACTCGGGAGCCCAGAGCGTCGAGGCCACCGTCGTCAACGCGGGCACCGTCGGGATCCTCGCCGCCGACGCGCTCACCGTCTCCGTCGACGTGGACGGCGCCCGTACGGTCGAGCCCGCCCGGATCCCGCGCCTCGCCCCCGGGGACCAGGCCAGGGTCCGTATCGGCATCCGCTCCAAGCCCGGTGTCGACCCCGGCACCCAGCGTGCGGGACGGGTCGTGGCGCGCGGCCGCGGCCAGGAGGCGGCCGCATCGCCGAGCCAACTCACGCTCGGGGTGCCGGACTTCCAGCCCACCGACGCGTCGCTCTCCACCCACCAGGCGCCGTACTGGTTCCAGGACGCCAAGTTCGGCATCTTCATCCACTGGGGCGTGTACTCCGTGCCCGCCTGGGCGCCGGTCGGCAAGCAGTACGCCGAGTGGTACTGGGACCAGATGCAGGACCCGAACAACCCCACCTACGCCCACCACCGCGAGGTGTACGGCGAGAGCTTCAACTACGACGACTTCATACCGCAGTTCACGGCCAAGAACTTCAACCCGCGCTCCTGGGTCGAGCTCTTCCGGGACGCCGGGGCGCAATACCACGTCCTCACCTCCAAGCACCACGAGGGCTTCGCGCTCTGGGACAGCAAGGTCTCCGACCGCAACGCCGTCAAGATGGGCCCCAAGCGCGACCTGATCAAGGAGCTCTTCGAGGCGTCCCGCACCTACGCGCCCGAACTGCACCGGGGCCTGTACTTCTCGATGCCCGAGTGGTTCAACCCGGACAGCCCCTGGATGGGCCACGCGCCGCGCAACCCGTACACCCTGGAGCCCGTGCCGTACACCGGCTACACGGCCGGCAAGGACTACGTGAAGGATCTGCAGGCCCCGCAGATGCTGGAGCTGATCGAGGGCTACGACCCGGAGATCATCTGGTGCGACATCGGCGGGCAGAACGACAGCCACCGGGTCCTGGCCGAGTACTTCAACCACGCCAAGAACCGCAGGCGGCCCATCGAGGTGACGGTCAACAACCGTTCGGGCATCGGGCCGCACGACTTCACGACGCCCGAGTACACGACGTACGACTCGGTCGTCACCGACAAGTGGGAGGCCAGCCGGGGCCTGGACCCGTTCAGCTACGGCTACAACCAGGCCACTCCCGACAGCATGTACATGTCCGCCGAGGAGATCGTGCACACGATCGTCGACGCGTCGAGCAAGAACGGCAATTTCCTGCTCGACATCGGCCCGCGCGCCGACGGCACCATCCCGGAGATCATGCAGACCAGGCTGCGCGAGACGGGCCAGTGGCTGAAGGTCAACGGCGAGGCGATCTACGGCAGTACGTACTGGGCGCGGATGCCGGAGCTGGGCGAGGACCTGCGCTTCACCATCCGGCCGGGCAAGGCCTTCTACATCCACTCGCTGGCGAAGCCCGGCGCCACGCTGACGGTCGAGGCACCGGTTCCGGTACGCAGCGGCGACAAGGTCACCATGCTCGGCTACCCCCGCCCGCTCAACTGGCGTACGAGCGGCGGAAAGCTGGTGATCGACGTGCCCGCGGCGGCCAGGGCCGCGGGCCGTTACGCCTGGGTCTTCAAGATCGAGCAGATCAGGTAGTGCCCGCGGCGATCCGCCGCAGGACCGCGGTGAGCCGGCGGGCGTAGGCCCGCTGGAGCACCGGGACCAGCGGGCCCGCGAGCCGGGTGTACCAGCTCGCGGGCCGGCTGAAGGCGGTGACCATGAACCACACGGTGCCGTCCTCGGCCAGCTCCACCACGAAGGACTCCTCGCCGGACTCCGGATGGCGCCCGCGGGTGCCGTACGCGAATCCCGTGCGCCCGGTCTCGTACGCCGTCCAGATCACCTCGCACGGTGCGCGGAAGCGCAGCGGTCCGCACCCCACCGACACCTCCACGAAAGTCCCCGGCTCCGCCCGCGGGGACTCGGCCACCACCCGTGCGCCCGAATGCCGGTGCATCCGCCAGCCGGTCACGGCGGCACCCGCGGCCTCGAAGGCCGTACGGCCGTACCCGATCGGCGAGCGGACCTGCAGATGGTGATAGCCGGGCGGCAGCGGGAGGCTCCGGGTGGCCCCCGTCTCCGGGTAGTTGAGGGCGCCCGAGCGGCTGGTGCGGTTCATCCGGGTCAGCAGGTTCATACGGCAGCAGTCTCCTTGATGCGTCGCCAGGCCAGCACCGAACAGAGTGCGAAGCCGAGCGCATTGCCGAGGCCGTGGGTGGCGGCCATCCAGGTCAGGCTGGGGTGCGGAATACCGGTGGCCTCGCCGAGCGCCCAGCTCAGGGCGAGCAGCATGGTCGCCACCAGGACGCCGGCGGCCGTCGCGAACATCGCCCGTGTCAGCCGGTCGCGGCCTTGTGTACGGATGTCCCGCCAGGTCAGCAGCGACACGGCCCACATGCCCGCGGTGAGGACAAGTGCCCCGGCCAGCTCCGCCCAGTCGTCGAGGAAGTAGCCGACGAGTACGAGCAGGGTTCCCAGCGGCACGCTCAGCGCGGCGATCTTCCCCGTACGGCCGCTGCTCGCCCGGCAGCAGAGACCGGCGATCAGGGCCGCGCTGAATCCGGCGAAGTGGAAGTGCGGCACGGTCAGCGCCAGGATCCGCAGATCGAACCCGAAGAGCTCGTGCCCCGAGCGTTCGGCGACCAGCGCGAGACCGGCGACGGACGGGGTGACGAGCGCGGTCAGCACCGCGATCTCGCAGGCGGCGAGCGAGCGGGTGCGGTACAGCCGCACCGGCGCGTACGCCGCGAGCACCACGGTGGCCACGGCGTAGACGGAGGCGAGCGCGGTGGCCACCGGGCCGCGCGCCACCCAGAGCGAGAGCGCCCCGGGCACCGCCGCAAGCGGCCAGAGTCTGCGCACGGTGTCCAGCCGCGGATCACCGATGAGCCGCAGTCCCGCCGGGACCACGACGAGCATCCCCAGCATCACGATCAGACCGACCAGTACGGTCATCGGTTCCCCCACCCCTAGGTTGAACGCGTTCAAGACGCGCCCTGAGCCTAGACCTAGACTTGAACGTGTTCAAGTAGGGGTGATCGACCGGTCGAGTAATGGGACAAATCGTGTCAGAGTGTCTCCATGGTTGATCGGACAGCGGGCACTTCGTCCCTTCCGGACGACTGGCCCGCCCACCCGGATCTGAGCCTTGCCCTGAACCGCATGGGCAGCTTCGACTGGGATCTGGACAGCGGGCTGATGCATCTCGATCAGTCTGCACTCGACGTGTTCGACCTCTACGCGGACGAATACGACGGCCGCCCCGAGACGCTGGGCCAGCGGGTCCCCTCCGACGAGGGCACCCGGCTCGACGCGATGGTGGCGCAGGCACTCAAGAACGGCTCCACCACCTACGGCGCCTACTTCCGCGTCCGCTCCCGCGACGGCGTCCTGCGCTGGGTCCACACCCAGGGCTTCATCCGCCGCGACGCCACCGGCAAGCCGCACCGCATCATCGGCATCGTCCGCGACGCCGCCCAGGAACTCGCCGAGTCCGCCGCCCGCCATGAGCTGGACACCGAGCGCCGCCGCCGTACCAGCCTCGTCGAGGGGACCACCGCGGCCCTGGCCCACGCCCGCACCGTGCGTGATGTCATCGACGTACTGAAGGATTCGGACGGTCTGGAGCACCTGGGCGCCACCAGTCTGGTCATGGGCCTGCACGAGGCCGGCCGCATCCATCTCGTCGCCGAGGGGCCGGAGGGCAGCTTCGTGCCCGGTACCCGGTACACCCGGGTGGACGAGCCGTTCCCGATGAGCGAGGTGATCCGTACCCTCGCCCCGCGCTTCATCGAGTCGGCGGAGGACTTCGCCACCTCCTACCCGGATCTGTGGCCGCACATCAGCGAGCTGGGCATCACCTCGGCCGCCTATCTGCCCCTGATCGCCCAGGCCCGCCCCATCGGCGCGCTCGGCCTGCTGTACCGCGACAAGACGGGCTTCACCACCGACGAGCGCAACCTCCTGGTCGCCCTCGGCAGCTCCATCGCCCAGAGTCTGCAGCGCGCCATGCTCTACGAACAGGAGCACGACCTGGCCCAGGGGCTGCAGCAGGCGATGCTGCCCCGCCGGATCCCGGAGGTCCCCGGGGCCGAGATCGCCGTCCGCTACCGCTCGGCCCGTCTCGGCCAGGACATCGGCGGCGACTGGTACGACGTGATCCCGCTGCCCGGCGGCCGGGTGGGCGCCGTCATCGGCGACGTACAGGGGCATGACACCCATGCGGCGGCCGTCATGGGCCAACTGCGCATCGTGCTGCGCGCGTACGCGGCCGAAGGACACACCCCGGCCACCGTCGTGGCCCGCGCCTCCGTCTTCCTCCATGAGCTGGACACCGAGCGCTTCGCGACCTGCACCTACGCCGAGGTGGACCTGAGCACCGGTGTCGTCCAGGTGGTGCGCGCCGGTCACATCGACCCGCTGGTGCGGCACGTGGACGGCAGCTGCCGCCGACTGCCCGTCGAGGGCGGCCTGCCGCTCGGCCTCTCCGCCGAGTTCCGCCAGCTCGAATACCCGGTCACCGCCGTCGAACTGGATCCCGGACACGCCCTGCTGCTCTACACCGACGGTCTGGTCGAGCAGCCCGGCGCGGATCTGGACGACGGGATGCAGGCGCTGTCGATGGCGGTCGAGAGCGGTCCGCGCGATCTGCAGCTCCTCGCCGACCGGCTGTGCGAGGTGGTGGACGACCGGAGCGGCGCGGACGACGTGGCGCTGCTCCTCCTGCGCCGTACGGTCGGCGACCTGCCGCAGTCGGGCGGCCGGCTGCGGCAGCACGTGGCCGCCGCCGATCCGGAGGCCCTGAGCTCGGCCAGGCACATGATCCGTGCGGCGGTACGGGCCTGGGGCGCGGGGGAGAGGTCCGATGAAATCGAGCTCGCCGCCGATGAGCTGATCACCAACGCGCTGATGCACACCGACGGCGGAGCCATCGTCACCCTGAGGGTCCTCGCCGGGGCCGAGCGCCGGATGCGTGTCGAGGTCGAGGACCGGTCCAGCGCCCTGCCGCGCCGCAGGGAGGCCGGGGAATCGGGCGTTTCGGGACGCGGACTGATGATGGTCGACCGGATGGCGGAAGTGTGGGGAGTGGAGTCCCGAGGCAGCGGTAAATGCGTGTGGTGCGAGTTCACCGTGCCGCATCGTGAGGCAACGTGATCGATACCCGATGGTAACGGTCTGTATCCTGAACGTACTTGACCGTAACCGACCGTGGGCGATTGACTGCTGGTTCACCCGCCTCCGATGACATCGAGGATCCGTTGAGCACCGAGCTTCTGGCCCCGCTTGATCTCGCGTTCTGGCACCTCGAATCCGCCGAGCACCCCATGCATCTGGGCGCACTCGCCGTCTTCGACCCCTCACCCGAAGCCGGCGACGAAGAGGTGGTGAACGTCCTCGCCGCCCGCGCCGCCGCGATTCCCCGGCTCAGGATGTGTGTGCGCGGGGTGTGGCTGCCCGTCGGCGGGGCGGCCTGGAGCGAGGACAAGCACTTCGACGTACGCCGGCATGTCCGGCTGGTACGGCTGCCCGCGAGCGACTTCGCCGCCGAAGTCAGGGAACTCGCGGGGGAGCTGATGGAGCGTCCGCTGGAGCGAGGGGTGCCGCCCTGGGAGATGTACGTGCTGACGGGGGCCGCGGACGGATCCTTCGCCGTACTGGTGAAGATGCATCACGCGCTCGCCGACGGGATGCGTGCCGTGGCCATCGGGGCCGGGATCTTCGACCAGATCGCGGGGACGCGCTCCGCGGCAGGTGCCCGTCGGGGGAGGGTGGTCGTCCCGCCCCGCTCATGGCTGCCGGGACCGCGGCAGGTGGCCGGCTTCGCGCGGGACAGGTTCGAGGAGTTCGGGCAGGCGGTCGGCATCGGGGCCTCGGTGATGCGCGCCAGCCGGCTCGATCTGTGGGCCGACTCGGCGCTGGCCGCGAGTTCGAGCGGGACCCGGCGGCTGGCGACGGCCGTACTGGACCAGGCCGAAGTGCTGCGCATCCGCAGGACGGTGGGCGGCACCGCCAACGATGTGCTCCTCGCCACAGTGGCGGGCGGGCTGAGGCGCTGGATCATCGAGCGCGGCGAGCGGCTGCCGGGTGTCGATCCGCGCGCCCTCGTGCCGGTGTCCCGGCGCCGTCCGGGCGTGCCGCCCAGCGACGGCAACAAGCTCTCGGCGTACCTGGTCGGACTGCCGGTCACCGAACCGGACCCCTGGCTGCGGCTCACCGGCGTACGCGACGCGATGGACCGCAACAAGTCGGCAGGACCCTCGCGCGGGGCGGGAGCGGTGGCCGTACTGGCCGATCAACTGCCTTCGCTGGCACACCGGTTCGGGGCTTCGCTGGCGGGGAACGCGGCACGGGTGCTCTTCGACGTCCTGGTGACGAGTGTCCCGCTGCCTCGCTCGAAGCTCTCCCTGGCCGGCAGCCCGCTGCGGGAGATCTACCCGATGGCGCCGCTGGCGCGCGGGCAGGCACTCGCCGTCGCGCTGTCGACCTACGGCGGACAGGTGCATGTGGGGCTGGTCGCCGACGGCAAGGCGGTCCCGGATGCGGACCGGCTGGCCGAGTGTGTGAAGGAGGAGCTGGCGGAATTGCTCGCAGAGGTGTTGACGCACTGAAGTGATCCGATGAATATTCGTCGCATGCGGCGGAACATGATCGGACACAGCGGGGTCGAAGTCACCGAACTCTCCTTCGGGGCGGCCGGAATCGGCAATCTCTTCAGCCAGGTCGACGACGAGGCCGCCCGGGCGGCGGTGGACGCGGCCTGGGACGAGGGCATCAGATACTTCGACACAGCGCCGCACTACGGGCTCGGTCTCTCCGAGCGCCGGCTGGGCACCGCGCTGCGCGAACGGCCGCGCGCGGAGTACGTCGTCTCCACCAAGGTCGGACGACTCCTCGAACCCCACAGTGGCGGAGGCGACGACCTGGCCAACGGCTTCGCCGTACCCGCCGACTCGCGCCGCGTCTGGGACCTCAGCGCGGACGGCATCCGCCGCAGCGTCGATGACAGCCTGGCCAGGCTCGGACTCGACCGCATCGACATCGTCTATCTGCACGACCCGGACGACCATGCCGAGGCCGCCTTCGGCCAGGCCTATCCGGCGCTGGAGAAGCTCCGCTCCGAGGGCGTGGTGGGGGCGATCGGCGCCGGCATGAACCAGACCGCGATGCTCACCCGATTCCTCCGCGACACCGACGTCGACGTGGTGCTCTGCGCCGGCCGCTACACCCTCCTCGACCGCACGGCCCTGGCCGAACTGCTGCCCGAGGCGGCCGCCCGGGGCAAGAGCGTGGTCGTCGGCGGGGTCTTCAACTCAGGGCTGCTCGCCGACCCGAAGCCCGGCGCGACCTACAACTACGCGGCGGCGTCCCCCCAGGTCCTGGACAGGGCCCTGCACCTCAAGGACGTCGCCGGGCGCCGAGGCGTCCCGCTCAGGGCCGCCGCGCTCCAGTACCCCGCCCGCCACCCGGCCGTGGCGAGCGTCCTGGTCGGCACCCGGTCCGCCGACGAGGTCCGCGACGCGGCCGCCATGCTGCGCCACGAGATACCCGAAGTGCTCTGGGACGAGCTGCACACCGAGGAGCCGAGTTGAGAATCGCCCTGCACACCAAGGTCCGCGCCGACCGGATCGAGGAGTACGAAGCCGCACACCGCGAGGTTCCCGGAGAGCTGACCACGGCGATACGGGCAGCAGGCGCCACCTCCTGGACGATCTGGCGCAGTGGTACCGATCTCTTCCACCTCATCGAGTGCGAGGACTACGCGCGCCTGCTGGACGAGCTGGAGAAGCTCCCGGTGAATGTGGCCTGGCAGGCCCGGATGGCCGACCTCCTCGACGTGGTGCACGACTATTCATCGGAGGGGTCGGCGGCCGGGCTGCCGGTCGCCTGGGAGCTGTGAGCATGCGGATCATCGACGCGCACCACCATGTGTGGGATCTGTCCGTACGGGACCAGGACTGGATCACCGGGCCCGAACTCGCACCACTGAGGCGCGACTTCTCCCTCGCGGACCTCAAACCCGAGGCGCGCGCGTCCGGGGTGCGGTCCACGGTCCTCGTACAGACGGTCACCGTCGCCGCCGAGACCCCGGAGTTCCTCGCCCTCGCGGACGGCAGTGACCTGGTCGCCGGGGTCGTCGGCTGGACCGACCTCACGGCCCCCGACGTGGCCGCGACCCTCGCCGCCCTGCGCGAGATGCCCGGCGGGGACCGGCTTGTGGGCATCCGCCACCAGGTCCAGGGCGAGGCCGACCCCCAGTGGCTGCTGCGTCCCGACGTGCAGCGCGGTCTTGCGGCGGTGGCCGCCGCCGGACTCGCGTACGACCTGCTGGTCCTCCCTCACCAGCTCCCCGCTGCCGCCAGGGCGGCGGAACTGCTCCCGCACCTCACCTTCGTACTCGACCACCTGGGCAAGCCGCCGATCGCGGCCGGGCCGCCGGAGCCGTGGGCCGAGGGGGTACAGGCACTCGCCGCCCTCCCCAACACGGTCTGCAAGCTGTCCGGGATGGTCACCGAGGCGGCGTGGGACTCCTGGACGGCCGAGGATCTGCGCCCGTACGCGAGGACCGTGCTCGACGCCTTCGGGCCCGGACGGCTGATGTTCGGCTCCGACTGGCCGGTCTGCCGGCTGGCGGCCACCTACGGCGAAGTGGTCGAAGCGGCGCGGCAGGTGACGGACGGTCTGAGCCCGGACGAGCGCGCGGACGTCTTCGGGGCGACCGCCGCCCGCGTCTACGGGATCTGAGGCCCGAGCGACACCAGGCGCTTCCCGGCTGCCGTACGGACCTCGAAGTGGTCGATACGGTTCAGGGGTAATGCCGACCCGCCCTCCGCCCGGACCGCCCTCC
>NZ_JAFLRJ010001304.1 GCF_017315755.1 Streptomyces beijiangensis | reverse complement strand
TTTCTACAGAGCGGAAAACGGTTGAATTCGAAAAACTTTTAAAAGGAAAAGCAGCAGGCAGGGCTCTGGAAGCAGCGGCTGAAACAGGGCTTTACAAGGAGCTTCCGGGGCTGGACGGCAAAAAGGAGCGCGTTCTGGCTGCCCGAGCTTTTCCTTTTTATCAACTTCAAAAAAGTGCCGATATATGGGCGGCTTTCATTCACATGATATCGATCAATCCCGCTGAAGCGCACCGGTTTTTAAAAGGGTGGAAGCTTCCGGGGAAAGTCATCAGACAGGCGCTCCATACGGCTGAACGGATCGATCAAAAATGGGATGCCGTCTCGATGTATGAGGCGGGGGAAGAGAC
>NZ_JAFLRJ010001303.1 GCF_017315755.1 Streptomyces beijiangensis | reverse complement strand
GGATCCCGGACACGAAAAAGCCGGTCGCTCTCAGATCAGCACCGGCTTCATTTTATCTTCAATCCCCTTTCCCTAATAAACGGACCATGAACGCTTGGCCTTCACATCGATCAACCATGCTGTTTTCGGTGTCCAGCAGCCTCACGGCCGGGCCATTCCCGGTACAACATCCACCGATTCATACAAATTCCTCTTCGCATCTCATGAGGAC
>NZ_JAFLRJ010001302.1 GCF_017315755.1 Streptomyces beijiangensis | reverse complement strand
CGGCCGGAGCGACACCACGGTGGAGGTCCGGCCGCGCGACGCCGGCAAGGACCAGGACGTCCGCGTCGCGGAACAGACCGACGTCACCTTCCTGAGCGGCCTGCTGACCGTCCGGACACCCAAGCAGCGCGCCCTGTTCGGGCGCACCGGCTCGGTCGACGTGACCGTCGCACTGCCCGCCGGCTCGCGCGCCGAGCTGACCGGGGCCT
>NZ_JAFLRJ010001301.1 GCF_017315755.1 Streptomyces beijiangensis | reverse complement strand
GTGGCGATCGCCGAGGTGAGCCGGGGATCCTCCGAGTAGCCCTCCTCGTTGCGGCCCCACAGAGGGTGGCGCAGCAGATTGACGGTCGGCGCCCAGACGTTGAGGCCGACCCGCTCGTCCCGGGCACGCATCGCACGGGTCTCCCTGGACACCGCCTCGCCGACCCGGCGCACCAGCTCCGGGTTCCAGGTCGCCCCCAGCCCGACGGCCTGCGGGAACACCGTCGCCGGACCCATCCAGGCCACGCCGTGCAGTGCCTCCTG
>NZ_JAFLRJ010001300.1 GCF_017315755.1 Streptomyces beijiangensis | reverse complement strand
CTGCAGGGGGGCGGCGACGGGGGTGCCGGCTTCGGTCGGACGTAGTGGTGCGGCTGTGGCTGTGGCTGTGGCTGCGGCGGTGGCTGTGGTTACGGCTGTGTCCTGGGCTGAGGCCGCTGGGACGTGCGCCGTGGTCTGGATTGCCCGTTGTACGGACGGCGGCTGCGTGGCCGGGTTGAGCGGTGCTCCAAGGGCCGAGCGCTGTGCGGGCCGGGCAGTTGGGGCGGCGCCTGCGGGGGTGTGGGGTGCTGTCCGGGGGGAGCCCTGTGCGGCCGACGGCTGGGCTACGGGGGGCAGGGGTGCCTGCGCGGACCGAGTGGTCCACGCCTGCACCGCCTCCGGTGTGAGCGGGGCTCCGATCAGCGGTCGCCGCCGAGCGGGTGCGCCGTCCGGCACTACGGGCGCGGGCCCGGCCGGTGCGGCGTCCCGCCGGATCCGTCGTACAACAGGCCTGCGCTGCACCGCCGGAGCGGGAGCCCCCGCGCTGGGCGGGGGCTCCCGCTCCGGCGGTGCAGCGCAGGCCTGTTGTACGACGGATC
>NZ_JAFLRJ010001299.1 GCF_017315755.1 Streptomyces beijiangensis | reverse complement strand
AGCGTCTCGTGGGCTCGGTCCAGCGGGGCGAGGGGATGCCCAGCTTCTCGTAGAGGCCGCGGGCCAGGCGCTTGTCGCGGAACGTGCGCACCGCTTCCACCGGGGTGAAGGGGGCGCCGACGGCCTGGGCGAGGGCGGCGGCGAACAGCAGGTGACGGTCCGTCATGCAGATCACGCCGACCGGCCGGGCTCCGGGCCGGGACGCGGCCGTGAGCAGGGCGGCGGGGACGTCCTCGCCCTCCGTGGTGGCCACCACGTACAGCC
>NZ_JAFLRJ010001298.1 GCF_017315755.1 Streptomyces beijiangensis | reverse complement strand
GTCTCGTGGGCTCGGCGCGGATCTCGTCGATCGTCTGGGGTGCGCGGGGTCCGCTGTCCTCCCGGCTGGTGATGCCTTGACGCAGGATCTTCTGCAGCGCGATCTCCTCGGGAACGTGCGCCATCCAGGCGAAACCGGTGGCCGAGCAGCTGAGCGTGACGGTGCTGCCCGAGTCGGGGTCGTAGCGCAGCCCGGAGCGTGTGCCCTGGTAGGCGGCGACCCAGACCATGTCGTCATGGTCGATGACGGCCAGACGGACGAGCTCGGCGGTGTCATTGGCAAGGTGTTCGAGCACGGGTCGGGAC
>NZ_JAFLRJ010001297.1 GCF_017315755.1 Streptomyces beijiangensis | reverse complement strand
GCGCCGCACGGAACTTGGCGATCTCCTCGAAGAAGTCGAGGTGCGCGTCGAAGAAGAAGGACAGGCCGGGGGCGAAGGCGTCGACGTCGAGCCCGCGGCTGAGCCCCAGCTCCACGTACCCGAATCCGTCGGCCAGGGTGTAGGCCAGCTCCTGCGCGGCCGAGATCCCCGCGTACAAACCGCTGTCGGTCTCCGGCTACCACATCCGCGAGGCCGGTTCCACGGCCGCGCAGTGCTCCATCAGGTCGCCGATCAGCCGCAGATGGGGCTCGGGCTGGAAGAGCCACTCCTTCTGGGCGATGTACTCCTTGAAGATGTCGGTCTGCAG
>NZ_JAFLRJ010001296.1 GCF_017315755.1 Streptomyces beijiangensis | reverse complement strand
GGGGCAGGGGAAGCTGCTTGGTGCCCGTTTCCAGCTTACGCAGGGCGCTTGCCAGGGCGAGGGGGTCGCCGGTCAGCTGAGCGCCGGAGGCATCGGCCTCGTACTCGCGGGAGCGGCTGATGGCCAGTTTGATGAGGGAAGCGGCGAGCGGGCCCAGGATCATGATCAGCAGCATGCCGAGGATGCCGGGGCCGTCGTCGTCGCTGGAACGGCCGACCGGGATCAGCCAGGCGAAGTTG
>NZ_JAFLRJ010000135.1 GCF_017315755.1 Streptomyces beijiangensis | reverse complement strand
GCCGGGGCCTGCGGGGCGCTCTGGGACCGGTTCTGCGGCCCCGGCTGCCCCTGTCCCTGTCCCTGCTGCTGTCCCTGGGAGAGCGAGCGGATGGCCATGGTGCCGTCGGTGCGGTTCGTGGCGGCGGACACGCCCCGGGGGCGCACCGCGCGGATCGCGGTGGTGTGGTCGGGCTCGGGCTCGCGCTGCGGGGCCTGTTCGGGCGTCGGCTCGGGGCGGCGGGCCCGGCGGATCAGAGCCGTGCCGTCCGTAGGGGGCTGCTGTACGGGGGGAAGCGCGGCCGGCGTCGGGGCCGCGGGAAGCTCGGCCGCCGGGGTCTGGGATGCCGGGGCCTGAGCCGCCGGGGCCTGGGCCGGCACGCCGCGCGGGTCCTGTGCCGGGGCCTGCGACGGCACCGGGCCGCCCCAGGAGACCCGCTGGTCGCGTTCGCCGCCGAACCCTGCCTGGCGCGAGGTGTCGGCCTGCCAGACGGAGGAGGGCTCCTGCCTGCTGTCGTGCTCCGGTTCCTCGTCGAAGAACATCGGCCCGGTCTCCTCCGCCGCGGGAACGGCGGGTGCGACGGGCACCGCCCGTGCGGGCGGTACGGCGGAACCCGCGGGCGCCGCCGGGGGCACCTCGCCGTCCGTCGGGGCGGGCCTGCTTGTGCCGGGGACCCAGGCGGATCCGTTCCAGTACCGGACATATCCGGGAATGGACGGGTCCGGGTAGTAGCCGCTGGCGGGGCTGCCGTCTCCGGTTGCCGGGGTGGGGGCGCTCATCACCGTGGTCCCGTATCTCCTCGAGGCCTTATATCAAGGCACCACATCTATCAGACGGCTGTGTGGTCCAGGGCCGGTCCTGCCGTATGGGCCACTTTCCGGTCATGCGAAAGATTTCTGAAATCAGTGCCCGAACCCGCGTAATGAACGTCCACCGACGCGCTCTCACCTTGCAGCGGCCCGCTCCCGGGACTGTACAGAACGAGAGGAACACCCGTCATGAACACCGTGGTGGAACGCGAACTCGAGCTCAGGCTGGTCCTTTCGCCGGAGCGCAGCATCCCCGTGCCGGCCAGGCTTACCTACCGCACGGGCGATCCGTACGCCGTGCACGTCAGCTTCCACATCGGGTCGGACGCCCCCGTCAACTGGACCTTCGCACGCGAACTGCTCGTCGAGGGCGTGTTCAGGGCCTGCGGTCACGGCGACGTCCGTATCTGGCCGACGAAGGTCGAATCGCGCAACGTCATCCTCATCGCGCTGTCCTCGCCGGACGGGGACGCGCTCCTGGAGGCGCCGTCGGCACAGGTCGCCGCCTGGATGGAGCGGACGCTGCGGGCGGTGCCCCCGGGCTCGGAGACCGCACAGCTCGGGATCGACGAGGGGCTCGCCGAACTGCTCGCGCCGCTGCCCGCCGACGATCTGTGGCTGCGCGACCCCTGGCCCTCCGACGAGTCGGCGCCGGAGGAGGGTGCGTGAGACGGGGGTGCCGGTGCCGGGATCAGAAGAGCTTGCCCGGGTTGAGGAGGCCGAGCGGGTCGAAGGCCCGCTTGACGCCACGCTGCATCTCCAGACCGACCGGGCCCAGTTCGCGGGCGAGCCACTCCTTCTTCAGTACGCCGACACCGTGTTCGCCGGTGATCGTGCCGCCGAGTTCCAGACCGAGCGCCATGATCTCGTCGAAGGACTCGCGGGCCCTGCGGGACTCGTCGGCGTCCTCGTGGTCGAAGCAGACGACGGGGTGGGTGTTGCCGTCGCCCGCGTGGGCGCAGACGCCGATCGTGAGGTCGTACTTGGCTGCGATCGCCGCCGTGCCTTCGAGCATCGCGCCGAGCTGCGAGCGGGGGACGCAGACGTCGTCGATCATGGTGGCCGACTTGACGGTCTCCAGCGCGGTGAGCGACATCCGCCGCGCCTGGAGGAGGAGTTCGGACTCGGCGGCGCTCTCGGCGGGGACGACGTCGGTGGCGCCGGCCTCCGTACAGAGCACGCCGACCGCCGCGAGGTCGGCTGCGGGGTCGGCGGTGTCGAAGGCGGCGAGGAGGAGGGCTTCCGTCGTTTCGGGGAGGCCCATCTGCGCCATCTTGTTGACGGCCTGGATCGTGGTGCGGTCCATGAGTTCGAGGAGTGACGGCGTGTGCCCCTCCTCCATGATCCGGCAGACCGCGGCGCAGGCGGCGGCCGCGGAGGGGAACTCGGCGGCGAGCGCGAGCTGCGGGGGCGGCGTGGGCTTGAGGGCGAGGACCGCCTTCACGACGATGCCGAGGCTGCCCTCGGAGCCGACGAAGAGACGGGTGAGGTCGTAGCCCGCCACCCCCTTGGCGGTGCGGCGGCCCGTGGTGAGGAGCCGGCCGTCGGCGAGGACGATGTCGAGGCCGAGGACGTACTCCGCGGTCACTCCGTACTTCACACAGCACAGTCCGCCAGAGGCCGTGCCGATGTTGCCGCCGATGGTGCACATCTCCCAGCTGGAGGGGTCCGGCGGGTAGGAGAGGCCCTGCTCGGCGACGGCGCGGGAGAGGACGGCGTTGACGACGCCCGGCTCGACGACCGCGATCCGGTCGACGGTGCTGATCTCCAGGATGCGGTCCATCTTGGTGAGCGAGATGACGATGCATCCCTCGCTCGCGTTCGCCGCCCCCGAGAGGCCCGTACGGGCGCCCTGGGGCACGACGGGGACGCGCAGGGCGGTTGCCGTACGCATGACGTGCTGGACCTGTTCGACGGTGCGCGGGAGGACCACGACGGCGGGAGCGCCGGCCTCGCAGAAGGAGGCCATGTCGTGGGCGTACGAGACCATGACGTCCGGGTCGGAGATCAGGGCCTCGGCGGGGAGACCTGCGCGCAGCTGTTCGAGAAGATCGTTCATGGACTCAGCGTGGCACTCGACGGCTGCGCTGTGAAGGTGCCTAGACCGCTGCGGTGCCGATCAGGGCGTTACGGGTGACGAGCGCGGCCAGCGCCTTCTCGTCGAGCCCGTCGGTTCCGGCCGGGCGACGCGGCAGCACCATGTACCGCGACTCCGAGGTGGAATCCCAGACGGTGATCCCGGTGTCGGCGGGAAGCGTGAGCCCGAACTCCTCCAGGACCGCGCGGGGTTCGCGGACGACCCGCGAGCGGTAGGCCTCGCTCTTGTACCAGCCGGGGGACGGGCCGAGCAGCCCGAGCGGGTAGCAGGAGCAGAGGGTACAGACGATGACGTTGTGGACACGGTCGGTGTTCTCGACGACGCGCAGGCGCTGGGGCTGGACTCCCCCGCTCGCGTAACCCAGTTCGGCGACGGCGGCATTGGCGTCGGCGAGCAGCCGCGTACGGAAGTCCGGGTCCGTCCACGCACGGGCGACGACGTGCGCACCATTGGCGGGGGACGCGCCGCTGAGGAAGGCGTCGATCGCCTCGTCGAGGGTGGCGCCGCCGACGATGCCGCGCTCCTCCAGGAGGGTCTCCAGGCGGCGCACGCGCCGGGAGATGAGGGCGTCGGAATGGTCACCGCTCACTGGCTCTCTTCCTCCTCCAAATAGCTTTCCCAGAGGTCGAGTACGACGTGGTGGTCGCCCTCGCCCCACAGGTCCCTGGCCGCGAACCGGACCGCGTACACCTGCTCCACGGGGAAGTCGGCGCGCCCCTGCGACCGGATGTCGGCGAGCGGGTGGCTGCCCTCGGACTCGACGACGACACCGTGCTTCCCGCGGGCGTACCGCGGGAGGCGGGTGTGGTGGACGGGGTCGTGGTGACTGGTCCGCACGCGAGTGCCGGGCGCGAACCCGCCGTCAGTCATCGAGCTCGCCCGCCGCGATGAGGCCCTTGCGCTCCAGGAGCGCGACGATGCCGTGGAACCAGCGCTCGTAATAGGACGCGGCGAGGTAGTCGGCAGGGGCCATGGACTCGACGGCATCGCGGAACTCGTCGAGGTTGTAGACCCCTTGGGCGACGAGCGCCCGGTTGAGACCGAAGACGCGGGCCTCCCAGTCGGCGTGGAAGGGCTCGCCGTCGTCGGTGGTGTCGAGGGCGCCGAACCCCTGCATCCCGCCCACGTCATTGATCCTGGCCATGGGACCGACCCTAGCCC
>NZ_JAFLRJ010001295.1 GCF_017315755.1 Streptomyces beijiangensis | reverse complement strand
GTCTCGGACCGGGTCAGCGTCGAGAAGTCGTACCGCCGCACCTTCAGCACCACGGTTCTCCCCGACCGTCCGGCGGCCCTCAGCCGCTCCACACACCGCCCCGCCAGCCGGTCCACCTCCGTCCTGACCCGCACCCTGTCGTGCAGGTCCACGTCGAAGGTGTCCTCGACCGACACCGATTTGGTGTCGCGCTCGGACACGACGACCGGCCCGTCGTGTCCGACGGCCATCC
>NZ_JAFLRJ010001294.1 GCF_017315755.1 Streptomyces beijiangensis | reverse complement strand
GGCCGCGACCGGATCGGGCGGCGCGACGAGTGCGCCGAGCGCGACGGCGGCTCGTCTCCATCCTGGAGGGCGAGGGGCTGTTCAACGATGTGACCGCGATCGTCCTCTACCACGTGGCCATTGCCGCCGTCGTGACCGGGACCTTCTCCTGGCCGCATGCCGTAGGGGAGTTGGTCCTCTCCGGTGTGGTCGCGACGGCCGTCGGCCTGGCGCTCGGCTGGCTCACCAAC
>NZ_JAFLRJ010001293.1 GCF_017315755.1 Streptomyces beijiangensis | reverse complement strand
GGGTGGGCTCGTTGCCGGTGTCGTTGATCAGCTCGCGGCGGATCCGTGCCACGCGGTTGATGATCTCCACGGTGCGCACCGGTATGCGGATGGTGCGGCTCCGGTCGGCCAGGCCTCGGTGTTTCGCCGTGAATTCCAGGAGTGGTGACGGCGCGTCAAAAATTGCAAAAGGTGCCTCTTGACCTGCGATGATCCGGCTTGTTGAAGGTTTGGATCATGAGCGGGTGGGGGCACCTTTCACGTGCAGGGT
>NZ_JAFLRJ010001292.1 GCF_017315755.1 Streptomyces beijiangensis | reverse complement strand
GCCTCGGCCTCTTCGTCATCAGCCGCCTCTCCGCACGGCACGACATCAAAGTCCACCTGCGGACCTCCCCCTACGGAGGGACAACCGCCGTTGTCCTCCTGCCGACCGCCATGCTCCCCGGCGCGCTCACCGCGCGTACGGACGACGAGCGGGAGGCGGCCGGTGCCCCGGTCCCGGAACCCGCCGAGAAACCCGCTTCGCCCCCGGTCACAGGACCGCGTCCGGTCCGCGCCGAACCGAGCGCGTTCCCCGCCCCCGAACCCCGGCCCGCACTC
>NZ_JAFLRJ010001291.1 GCF_017315755.1 Streptomyces beijiangensis | reverse complement strand
GCGGACCTGGCCGGGGGCCTGGTCCGCGACCGGAGAGAGGACGAGTCCGTCGTGCGACCGTGCCACAGCGAATGCTCCCTTACTGCACCTTGGGGCCGGGGTTTAGGGTGGCCACCGTAGAACACTCGCGGGAGCCCGGACGTACCGGGCTGAGAGGGAGGCTGGGCGGCCTCCGACCACGAGGACATCTGAAGAGTTACGTGAATGCATGGGTGTCCAGCCCCTCCCTTCGCCGGCATGACCCGGATCAGGTTCGTACGGTCG
>NZ_JAFLRJ010001290.1 GCF_017315755.1 Streptomyces beijiangensis | reverse complement strand
ATGACGAGCGCATAGAGGGCGTCGAGCGCGCCATGGTCAAGGCGCGGGCGGGCGAGGCGGCGGTGGCGCCGCAGCTGCTGCAGGGTGCCTTCGCCGAGCTGCTGAACCCGGCCGCCCAGCCCGACGACGAGGGGCAGCGGCTGCTGCAGATGCTGACCCCGCGCGAGGTCGAGGTGCTGGTACGGGTGGCCGACGGCGAGGACACCCGGCTGATCGCGGCCGGGATGGGCATC
>NZ_JAFLRJ010001289.1 GCF_017315755.1 Streptomyces beijiangensis | reverse complement strand
GGCCGCTACTCCCTGCACGACCCCCACGACCACGCCCCCCTGGGCGAAGAGCACTTCCACTGCGCCCCAGGCCCCTCAGGCTGGCGCTACGTCTCCCAGACGACGACCCCCACCGGCGACCACGCCGGCTCCATCGACCTGGCCCTGGACGAACTGGGCCGCCCCATCCGCCTGGAACTCCACGCCTCCGCCTGGCAGATCCGCGGCGCAGCCCTGGAAGGCGTCACCTGGGTCCGCACCGACCCCACGGGCGTTCACGCCACCGAGGGCAACGTCAAGGCCCACGCCTTCACCGGCACTTCCCCGGCCTTCCTCATCGCAACAGCAGGTCTTCTC
>NZ_JAFLRJ010001288.1 GCF_017315755.1 Streptomyces beijiangensis | reverse complement strand
CTTCAGCGAGGAGGGCCGGCTGCGCGAGCACGAGTTCTTCGCCGGACGCCATCACGACCTGGTGCTTCTGGGCATCACCGCCCCCGAGTTCGCCGAGCGGCACCCGTTCGGCGAACCCTGACCGGCCCGGTCCCTCAGAGCGGCAGCAGGTCCGGCCGCTTCGCCTCCACGTGGTCCCCCGAGGACTCGCCGCGCAGGCGTCGCCCGATCCACGGCACCAGGTACTCGCGCGCCCAGTTGATGTCGTCGCGCCGGACCTCCAGCGTTCCCCGGTACGCCTGCGGGGGCCACTCCTGGTC
>NZ_JAFLRJ010001287.1 GCF_017315755.1 Streptomyces beijiangensis | reverse complement strand
CTGCCGGACCCGGACAACATCGAGGTGTTCCGGGCGTACGAGTCGTTCTACCGGCTGCTGGTGCGGGCCACCGACCCCGATCCGGCCCGGCGGTTCTCCTCCGCGTCGGAGATGGCGGAGCAGCTGATGGGTGTGTTGCGGGAGGTGGTGTCGCTCCAGACGGGGCGCCCGCGTCCGGCGCTGTCGACGCTGTTCGGCGCGGAGATGCGGGTCACCGACACGGAGC
>NZ_JAFLRJ010000134.1 GCF_017315755.1 Streptomyces beijiangensis | reverse complement strand
GGGCGGAGCCCCGGGGAGGGGATTGCGTATGCACCAAGGTCCCGCCATCGAGACCCGAGGTCTGACCAAACGGTTCCGCGGCGGCCAACTGGCGGTGAACCAGCTCGACCTGACCGTCCCCCGCGACAGCGTCTTCGGCTTCCTGGGCCCCAACGGCTCAGGCAAGACCACCACCATCCGCATGCTCATGGGCCTCATCGCGCCGACCTCCGGCACCGCGAGCCTCCTCGGCCGCCCCATGCCGAAGGCATCCCGCACCGTCCTGCCCCGCGTCGGCGCGCTCATCGAGGGCCCCGCCCTCTACGGCTTCCTCTCCGGCAGGGACAACCTCATCAGGTACGACTCGGCCGACCCCGAAGCCGACCCCCGCACCCGCCGCACCCGCGTCGCGGCCGCCCTCGACCGGGTCGGGCTCACCGCCGCGGCGGGCAAGAAGTCCAAGGCGTACTCCCTCGGAATGAAGCAGCGCCTCGGTCTCGCCGCGGCCCTCCTCCAGCCCCGCGAACTCCTCGTCCTGGACGAGCCGACCAACGGCCTCGACCCGCAGGGCATGCGGGAAATCCGCGCCCTCATCCGCGAGTTGGCGGCCGACGGCACCACCGTCTTCCTCTCCTCCCACCTCCTCGACGAGATCGAGCAGGTCTGTACGCATGCCGCCGTGATGGCCCAGGGCCGCCTCATCGTCCAGGGCCCGGTCGCCGAACTCGCGGCCCGCAGCCGGCTCGCCGTCACCACGCCCGACCCGGCAGACGCCGCCCGGGTACTGAAAGAGCTCGGCGCCACGGACCTGACCGTCACCGACCACCGCGTCACCGCCGAACCCCCGCCGGGCGAAGGCGACTTGGCGGACCTCAACGCGGCCCTCGTCCACGCCGGTGTCCGCGTACGCTCCTTCGGCATGGAGCGGGCGAGCCTGGAGGACGCCTTCGTGGCACTGACCGGGGAGGGCTTCGATGTCGCAGGCTGAACTGAGGGCCACGCCCCGGGCGCTCCGCACCCTGGGACTCTTCCGCTCCGAGATCACCACCACGCTCGCCCGCTGGCGCACCCTCGCGCTGCTCGGCTGTCTGGCCGCCGTACCGATCCTCATCGGTGTGGCCGTCAAGATCGAGACCGGCAGCGGCGGTACGGCCGGCAACGCGAACAACGGCGAGGGCCCCGCCTTCATCGCCCAGATCACCAACAACGGGCTCTTCCTGGTCTTCGCCGCCCTCGCAGCCACCCTCCCGGTCTTCCTCCCGATGGCGGTCGGTGTCATCGCGGGCGACGCGATCGCCGGCGAGGCCAACTCCGGCACGCTGCGCTATCTCCTGGTCGCCCCGGCGGGCCGTACGAGACTGCTTTTCGCCAAGTACGTCTCCACGCTCACGTTCTGCCTGATCGCGACCCTCGTGGTGGCCGTGGCCGCGCTCGCCACGGGCGCCGTGCTCTTCCCGCTCGACGACGTCACCACGCTCTCCGGCACCCAGATCTCCCTCTCCGAGGGGCTCGGCCGGGCCTTCCTCATCGCGGTCGTGGTCGCCGCGTCACTGATCGGAGTAGCGACTCTCGGGCTTTTCGTCTCGACGCTCACCAACAGCGGGATCGCGGCGATGGCGGCCACGGTGGGCCTGCTGATCACCGTGCAGATCGTGGACCAGATCCCGCAGCTGCACGCGGTCCATCCGTATCTCTTCCCGCACTACTGGCTGTCCTTCGCGGACCTGCTGCGGGAGCCCGTCTCCTGGGATCAGATCCTCAGGAACCTGGGGCTTCAGGGTCTGTACGCCGCCGTCTTCGGCTCCGCGGCCTGGGCGCGCTTCACGGCGAAGGACATCGCCGCCTGACAGGCGCGCGCAAGGGTTCGGGGAGGGTACGTGTCGTGGCGAGAAGCCGTCCCCCGACGCGGCTCGACACGACACGTACCGTTTCCCCGGCGCTTATTGTCGGAGCCTGACCTTCCGCTGTCAATACGCTACGTATCGTTCTCCCCAGGACATCCCCATAGACTCACGGCGTGAACGGTGTTCCGCCCAACCCCGCACGCCGCAGCGAGCGGTCACGGCAGGCGATTCTCGCGGCCGCCCTCGATCTCTGTACGGAGAAGGGGTACGCCCGCACCACCGTCGAGGCCATCGCAGCCCGGGCCGGTGTGAGCAAGAAGACGATCTACCGCTGGTGGCCGTCGAAGGGCGCGATCCTCCTCGAAGCGATCAACAACGCGGTGGTCATGACGACCCCGTTCCCCGACACCGGCGACCTCGCGGCCGACCTCTGCACCCAGATGCACGCGGTGGTCAAGCTCCTCACCAACCCGCCGCTCGGACCCGCGTACGCCGGCATCCTCACCGAGATCCAGTACGACGACGAGCTGTGCCGCGCTGTCCAGGAGGAGTTCATCAACCCGCGCGTGGAGGCTGCCAAGATCCGGCTGCGCCGCGCCCGTGAGCAGGGCGAACTCCCGCCCGACGCCGACCTCGACCTGGCCGTGGAACTCTTCTACGGGCCGCTGTACTACCGCCACACCCTGCGCAGGCCGCCGTACACGCGGGAGCGCATCGTGACGCTGATCGCCCATGTCATGCGCTCCCTGGGCGCGGCCTGACCGCTCGCGTCAGGCCCGGACCGCGGCCTCGCGCACGTCGTAGTCGGCGCGCGCCGCCGCGATCTCGCCCTGGTGATGCTCGGTCCAGGAGACCAGCGAGCGGATCGTGGTGTGCAGGGTCCGGCCGAGCGCGGTCAGTTCGTACTCCACGCGCGGCGGCACGACCGGATGCACGGTCCGCTTCACCAGTCCGTCGCGCTCCAGCTGGCGCAGCGTCACGGTCAGCATCCGCTGGCTGATGCCGTCGATCTCGCGGCGCAGCTCGCTGAAGCGCCAGACGCGGCGGTCGAGCAGGGCGATGACAAGCAGGGACCATTTGTCGGCCACCCGGTCGAGGATCTGGCGCACCTCGCAGTCCTCGCGGGCGTCCCACTGGTACGGGTCGGTGTCGCCGTACTCGTCGGCCTGGCCGGTGGTCACTTCACAGTGCCCCGGTGACTTCAAAGTGCCTTCTTCCATGTCTGCCGATGCTGCCGCAGGATCTGAGTGGTTACAAGAGGGAACCGACCCCCGGCAGAGTAACCACCCATTCCCGCACGGCACTTCACAGGAGACAGTCATGCCGAAAACCATGTCCGCACGCGCTTGGGCCCTGCTTCTCGTCCTCAGCGGCACGATCTTCCTGGAGGGCATCGACGTGGCGATGCTCTCCGTCGCGATCCCCTCGATCAGATCGGATCTGGAGCTGCCGACGGGCACGGCGGCCTGGGTGATGAGTGCGTACGTCCTCGGCTATGCGGGCTTCACCCTGCTCGGCGGGCGGGCGGCCGATCTCCTCGGCCGCCGCCGGATGTTCCTGACCTGGCTCGCGGTCTTCGTGGGCTTCTCCGGTCTGGGCGGCTTCGCCACCGAGGGCTGGATGCTGATCGTCGCCCGCTTCGTGACCGGCGTCGCCGCGGCCTTCATGACCCCCGCCGCGCTGTCGATCATCACCACCTCGTACGCCGAGGGTCCCCAGCGCAACAAGGCGCTCCTCGTCTTCGCGGGGACCGCTGCCGGGGGCTTCTCGCTCGGTCTGGTCATCGGCGGGGTGCTGACCGAGTTCGGCTGGCGGTGGGTCTTCTTCGCGCCGGTGGTGCTGGCCGGGGCGATCCTCGTGGCGGCCGTACGCATCGTGCCGGCGGAGCGGGCCGCCAGGACCGTCAGGACCGTCAGGACGAAGAAGGGCTTCGACCTGCCGGGGGCGGCCGTCGCCGCAGGGGCGATGCTGCTGCTGGCGTATGGGATCGTACGGCTCGAACACGGCACCCAGGGCTGGCAGTTGACCCTGGCGGCCGTCCTCGCGGGGCTCCTGCTGATCGCGGCGTTCGTCGCCGTCGAGCGGCGCACCGAGGCGCCGCTGGTACGGCTCGGGATCTTCCGTACGGGATCGGTCGTCAGGGCCGGGCTCGGCGCGATGCTCTTCGTCGGCGCCTTCTTCGGCTTCCAGTTCGTGGCGACCCTCTATCTGCAGGAGCTGCGCGGCTGGTCGTCGCTGCAGACGGCCTTCGCGCTGTTCGTCCTGGGCATCGACGCCGTACTCGCGCCGACGCTCACCCCGCGGCTGGTGGCCGGATACGGCAACACCCGGGTGATCCTGGGCGGGTTCCTGGCCGCGATCCTCGCGTACGGGACCTTCCTCCAGATCGGCCTGGAGTGGTCGTACGCCGCGATGTTCCCCGTCTTCGTCCTGGTCGGCACGGGCTTCGCGCTGGCGTACGGGCCGCTGACGATCGCCGCGACCGACGGGGTCGCGGAGGAGGAGCAGGGGCTTGCGGGCGGGCTGCTGAACACCGCGACACAGTTCGGCTCGGCGGTCGGTATCTCGGCGGTGACCGCGGTGTACGGACTGGCGCTGCCGGCCGGTGACCCTGGGCCGGGGGAGACGCTCGACGCCTTCCGCACGGCGCTGGGCGTGCCCCTGGCGATGGCGGTCCTGGGCGCGGTGGTGACGGCGCTGGGGCTGCGGAACCGCCGTACGAAGGTGACGAAGGTGGTGGCCGGGGCAGTGGCCGACGAGGTCAGGCAGCCGGTTCGCGGCTAGCGGCCGTGGCGGCGGCAGCGGCGGGGGCCTGCGCCGAGAGGTGTGCGGCCCGCGCCCTGTTGCGGTGCGCGTTGCGCAGGGCGTCCCAGGTCAGGATCGTCAGGGCCAGCCAGACCAGGGCGAACCCGGCCCAGCGCTCGGGCGGCATCGCCTCGTGGAAGTACAGGATGCCGAGCCCGAACTGGAAGACCGGCGCCAGGTACTGCAGCAGCCCGAGCGTGGAGAGCGGCACCCGGATCGCCGCCGCGCCGAAGCAGACCAGGGGGATCGCGGTGACCAGACCGGTCGCTGCGAGGAGCGCGCCGTGCGCGGGGGTGCCGAAGGTGGCCTCGCCGCTCGTGCCCAGGAAGAGCAGATAGGCGAGGGCCGGGAGGAACTGGATGGCGGTCTCGGCGGCGAGGGATTCGAGGCCGCCGAGGTTGACCTTCTTCTTCACCAGGCCGTACGTGGCGAAGGAGAAGGCCAGCATCAGGGAGATCCAGGGCGGCTGCCCGTATCCGATCGCGAGGACCAGGACGGCTGCGGCGCCGGTGGAGACCGCGATCCACTGGGCGGGGCGGAGGCGCTCGCCGAGGAGCAGAACGCCCATGGCGATGGTGACCAGCGGGTTGATGAAGTAGCCGAGCGAGGCCTCGACGACCCGGCCGTTGTTGACGGCCCAGATGTAGCCGCCCCAGTTGACGCTGATGACGGTGGCCGCGACGGCGATCAGGCCCAGGCGCTTCGGCTGGCGTACCAGCTCGCCGATCCAGGCCCAGCGCCGCATGACGAGCAGGGCGATCGCGACGACCCCGAGCGACCAGACCATCCGGTGGGCGAGGATCTCCATCGCGCCGGACGGCTTGAGGAGCGGCCAGAACAGGGGGACCAGGCCCCACATCACATATGCGGCCGCGCCGTTCAGGAATCCTGCGCGCTCGCCGGTGATTCCCTTCACGGGCCCTCCCCTTTTTCAGTGTCCGCCAGCCGAATGACGGTAGCGGGAGGAGGGCCCAGCTGTCATGCCCGTATCGCTATACGGTCATTACAGGGCGGCGGCGACCGTGGTGGCGAGCGGGGTCGTCGGGCGGCCGATGAGACGGGCCAGGTCACCGCTGGTTCCGGCGAGGCGGCCGCGCCCGATGGCCTGGTCGACGTCGACGAGGATCGCGGCGAAGGCCTCGGGGACGCCCGCGCCGACGAGGATCTCCTGGTGCACGGAGGCCGGGACGTTGTTGTACGCGATCTCCTTGCCGGAGGCCTTCGCGATCTCGGCGGCGTACTCGGCCAGCGACCAGGCGGTGTCGCCGCTCAGCTCGTACGCCGTGCCGATGTGGCCGTCCGAGACGAGGACGGCGGCCGCGGCGGCTGCGTAATCCCCGCGGGTGGCGGAGGCGACGCGGCCCTCGCCGGCGTTGGCGACGACGGCGCCGTGGGCCAGGACCGGGGCGAGGTTGGCGGTGTAGTTCTCGGTGTACCAGCCGTTGCGCAGGAAGGTGTGGGGGAGCCCGGAGTCCAGGATGAGCTGCTCGGTGGCCTTGTGCTCGTCGGCCAGGTCGAAGTCGGCGTCGGGTCCGCCGAGGATGCCGGTGTACGCGAGCTGGGCCACGCCCGCCGCCTTCGCCGCCTCGATCACGGCGGTGTGCTGCGCAACGCGGCGGCCGACCTCGGATCCGGAGATGAGGAGCACGCGGTCGCCGGAGCGGAAGGCGCCGGCCAGGGTCTCGGGGGCGTTGTAGTCGGCGATGCGCAGCTCGACGCCGCGGTCGGCGCGGTCGGCGGCCTTGTCCTTGTTGCGTACGACCGCGGCGACCTGGTCGGCGGGGACCCGGGCGAGGAGCTCGTCGATGACGAGACGGCCGAGGGATCCGGTGGCTCCGGTGACGACGATGCTCATGGGGTTTTCTCCTGTTTCTTGGCTTTCGCTGCCTTCTGGAGCTAACCCTACGGTGGGCACTATCTTTTGGATAGTACCCACTTTGAAGTAAGGTACTGGCATGGCCGTTAGTGACTCAGTTCTGCGTATGACCGCCGCCGAGGACATGTGTCCCCAGCGCCTCGTCCTTGAGCACGTCACCACCCGCTGGGGCGTGCTGGTGCTGATCGCCCTGCAGGAGCGCTCGTACCGCTTCAGCGAGCTCCGCCGCCATGTCGGGCGCGTCAGCGAGAAGATGCTGGCCCAGACCCTCCAGACGCTGGAGCGCGACGGCTTCGTCCACCGTGACGCCAAGCCCGTCATCCCGCCGCGCGTGGACTACTCGCTCACCGCGCTCGGCGAGGAGGCGGCCGGGCAGGTCAAGGCGCTGGCACTGTGGACGGACCGGCGGATGGCGGCTGTCGTCGAGGCGCGCAAGGCATACGACGAGACCCGGACCTCCTCCTGAGAAGAGATCCGGGCCCGGGTCGAGCGGCGGACTTGCGCTAGCCGACGACCGTCCAGGTGTCGTTGCCGGCCAGCAGGGTGGCGAGGTCGCCCTTGCCCTTCTGCTCGATGGCGGCTTCGAGTTGGTCGGACATCTGGGTGTCGTAGACGGGGCGGTCGACGGAGCGGAAGACACCGATGGGGGTGTGGTGCAGGGTGTCGGGGTCGGCGAGGCGCGAGAGCGCGAACGCCGTGGTGGGGGACGTGGTGTGCGCGTCGTGGATGAGGATCTGCGACGCGTTCTGCTCGGTGACCGCGATGACTTTCAGGTCGCCGGTGGCCTGGTCGCGCACGACACCCTTCGAGTTGTCGGCGCCGAAGCGGATCGGCTGGCCGTGTTCGAGGCGGATGACGGCTTCTTCGGCCTGCTGCTTGTCCTTGAGGACTTCGAAGGCACCGTCGTTGAAGATGTTGCAGTTCTGGTAGATCTCGATGAGCGCGGTGCCCTGGTGCTCGGCCGCCGCCCGCAGCACCGAGGTGAGGTGCTTGCGGTCGGAGTCCACGGTGCGGGCCACGAAGCTCGCTTCGGCGCCGATCGCGAGGGAGACGGGGTTGAAGGGGGCGTCGAGGGAGCCCATCGGGGTCGACTTGGTGATCTTGCCGACCTCGGAGGTGGGCGAGTATTGGCCCTTGGTCAGTCCGTAGATCCGGTTGTTGAACAGCAGGATTTTCAGGTTGACGTTGCGGCGCAGTGCGTGGATGAGGTGGTTGCCGCCGATGGACAGCGCATCACCGTCGCCGGTCACGACCCATACCGACAGGTCGCGGCGGGAGGAGGCGAGTCCGGTGGCGATGGCGGGGGCGCGGCCGTGGATGGAGTGCATCCCGTAGGTGTTCATGTAGTACGGGAAGCGGGAGGAGCAGCCGATCCCGGAGACGAAGACGATGTTCTCCTTCGCCAGTCCGAGCTCGGGCATGAAGCCCTGCACGGCGGCCAGCACCGCGTAATCCCCGCAGCCGGGGCACCAGCGCACTTCCTGATCGGACTTGAAGTCCTTCATGGACTGCTTGGCCTCGGCCTTGGGCACCAGCGACAGTGCCTCGATCACCTCAGTCATCAATGGCCTCCTTGAGAGCCGTGGCCAGCTGCTCGGCCTTGAACGGCATGCCGTTGACCTGGTTGTAACTGATCGCGTCGACCAGATACTTCGCCCGGATGAGGGTGGCCAGCTGACCGAGGTTCATCTCGGGGACGACCACATGCTCGTAACGCTTCAGGACCTCTCCGAGATTCCTCGGGAAGGGGTTGAGGTGGCGCAGATGGGCCTGCGCGATCGGCTTGCCCTCCACGCGGAGCCTGCGGACCGCCGCGCTGATCGGGCCGAAGGTCGAACCCCAGCCCAGGACCAGGGTTTTGGCGCCATGCGGGTCGTCGACCTCAAGGTCGGGGACCTCAATGTTGTCGATCTTGGCCTGGCGGGTGCGGACCATGAAGTCATGGTTGGCCGGGTCATAGCTGATGTTGCCCGTGCCGTCCTGCTTCTCGATGCCGCCGATCCGGTGCTCCAGCCCCGGCGTGCCGGGCACCGCCCAGGGGCGGGCCAGGGTTTTCGGGTCGCGCTTGTAGGGCCAGAACACCTCGGTGCCGTCCGCCAGCTCATGGTTGGGGCCACTGGCGAACTGGACCCGCAGGTCGGGCAGTTCATCGGTCTCGGGAACCCGCCACGGCTCGGAGCCGTTGGCCAGATACCCGTCCGACAGCAGGAAGACCGGGGTGCGGTAGGTCAGCGCGATCCTCACCGCATCGATCGCCGCGTCGAAGCAGTCGCCGGGCGTCTTCGGTGCGATCACCGGCACCGGGGCCTCGCCGTTGCGCCCGTACATGGCCTGCAGCAGGTCCGCCTGTTCGGTCTTGGTGGGCAGCCCGGTCGAGGGCCCGCCGCGCTGGATGTCGATGATCAGCAGCGGCAGTTCCAGGGAGACCGCGAGCCCGATCGCCTCGGACTTCAGCGCCACCCCCGGACCCGAGGTGGTCGTCACGCCGAGCGAGCCGCCGAAGGCCGCCCCGAGCGCCGCGCCGATGCCCGCGATCTCGTCCTCGGCCTGGAAGGTCCGCACACCGAAATTCTTGTGCCGGCTCAGCTCATGCAGAATGTCGGAAGCCGGGGTGATGGGGTAGGAGCCCAGATACAGCGGGAGATCCGCCTGCCGGCCGGCCGCGATCAGCCCCAGCGACAGGGCCAGGTTCCCCGAGATGTTGCGGTAGGTGCCGGCCGGGAAGGCGGAGGTGGCCGGGGCGACCTCGTAGGACACGGCGAAGTCCTCGGTGGTCTCGCCGAAGTTCCACCCCGCCCTGAAGGCCGCGACGTTCGCCTCGGCGATCTGCGGCTTCCTGGCGAACTTGGTCCGCAGGAACTTCTCCGTGCCCTCGGTCGGGCGGTGGTACATCCAGGACAGCAGCCCCAGCGCGAACATGTTCTTGGACCGCTCGGCCTCCTTGCGGGAGAGCCCGAAGTCCTTCAGCGCCTCGATCGTCATCGACGTCAACGCCACCGGATGGACCCGGAACGCCTCCAGCGAGCCGTCCTCCAGGGGTGAGGTCGCATACCCCACCTTTGCCATCGGCCGCTTGGTGAACTCGTCGGTGTTGACGATGATCTCGGCCCCGCGCGGCAGATCCTCGATGTTCGCCCGCAGTGCGGCGGGGTTCATCGCGACCAGCACGTTGGGCGCGTCGCCGGGGGTGAGGATGTCGTGGTCGGCGAAGTGCAGCTGAAAACTGGACACACCCGGCAGCGTTCCCGCGGGCGCTCGGATCTCGGCCGGGAAATTCGGCAGCGTCGACAGATCGTTGCCAAACGACGCCGTCTCCGAAGTGAACCGGTCCCCCGTGAGCTGCATCCCGTCACCGGAATCACCCGCGAACCGGATGATCACCCGGTCGAGTTGGCGCACCTCTTTTGCCCCTGAAGGCTTGCGCTGTTCCCCGACGACGGCCTCATTTGCTCCGTCGGCCTGCTCGGCTGGGCTACTGACCTGGCTGGTCACTGAACTGGACCTCCCTCGAGGCGGCTCTTCGGACGGGACCGGGCAACCGGCCACACCTCGGTCCACCCTACGTCGGTAAGGGTCACCTTCCCCGGACGGCTCATAGGGTGGACGCACTTTTGAGACGTCCCATTGCCCTGGTCTGTCATGATTCGACCGCCCCCCGGCCCCTCAAGTAAGACGCTGTGCATTCATCCTTTGGTTCTAGGCCTCCGGTCCCGACCTGGAGATCTGACAGGTTGTCAGATCGTCAGGAGTTCAGGTAGGTCAGCACCGCGAGTACCCGTCGGTGATCCCCGTCACTCGGCGAGAGCCCGAGCTTCAGGAAAATGTTGCTCACATGCTTCTCGACCGCCCCGTCGCTCACCACCAGCTGCTTGGCCACGGCTGAGTTCGTACGCCCCTCGGCCATCAGGCCCAGTACCTCGCGCTCGCGCGGCGTCAGCCTGGCCAGCACGTCCTGCTTGCGGCTGCGCCCGAGCAGCTGTGCCACGACCTCAGGGTCGAGCGCGGTGCCGCCCTTCGCGACACGCACCACCGCGTCCACGAACTCGCGCACCTCGGCGACACGGTCCTTCAGCAGATAGCCGACGCCCCGGCTGGACCCGGCGAGCAGCTCGGTGGCGTACTGCTCCTCGACGTACTGCGACAGCACGAGCACCCCGATCCCGGGGTAGTCCTTGCGCAGCTTCACCGCGGCCCGCACGCCCTCGTCGGTGTGCGTCGGCGGCATCCGTACGTCCGCGACCACCACGTCCGGCAGCGCCTGCTGGTCCGCGAACTCCGCGATCGTCTTGATCAGCGCATCCGCGTCCCCGACCCCCGCGACGACATCGTGACCGAGATCGGTCAGCAGTCGGGTCAGTCCCTCCCGAAGCAGTACTGAATCCTCGGCGATGACGACCCGCACTCTGTCCTCCACGACGCTTCTGCCCCCAGTTGTTGATTGATCCCGCCCCGCGTTTGCGCGTACAGCATCCCAGCATCCGGACCCGTGTGCGCCGACGCGCCTGGAATCCGGCCAGGAATAGGGGGGTCTGCCCGATACTTCCCGCATGGCTGACGCGGCGGACACAGCGGACACAGCGGATACGGCGAACGCGGGGCAGAGCACCGAGGCGGCGGCCGAGCGTCATGCCTCCTGGCTGGAGCTGTTCTTCGACCTGATCGCGGTGGCCGGGGTCGCGCAGCTCGCCCATCTGCTGCACGGCGCACCCGAGTTGGCGGACGTGGGCCTCTACGCCCTGCTCTTCCTCGCCTTCTGGACGGCGTGGATGTGCTTCACGATGTACGGCAACACGGCCGGCGACCAGCTGCGGATGCGGACCATGCGCATCGGGATGTTCGGCCTGGCCGTGATGGCCGCGGCCGTCCCCGGCGTCCGCGAGAACCACGCTCCAGCCTTCGCGATCGCCTACGTGGCGACCCGGCTGCTTGCCGAGCACGCCTGGCGGCGGCGCGGCGAGATCGTCGTGGACTGGCCGGTCGCCCAGCTCTCGCTGGGGGTGATGCCCTGGGTGGCGTCGATCTGGTGCGACGCACCGCTGCGGTACTGGCTGTGGGCGGCCGGGCTGCTCATCGACCTCGGGGTGACCTTCGCCTACTCCAGCAGTTCGATGCTGAGGCGTGTCGACGCGGTGCGGGACGAGTTGGAGGAACGGATCGAAGCGCGCAGCCAGGTGCAGAAGGAGGAGGAGAAGGAGGAGAAGGAGCGGAGCGGGCAGAGCGGCCGGCACGACAGGACAGGGCCGACCAGCGGCCTGCGCGGCCCCGGCGAGGGCCGGGGCGGTCCCGGCGGGCCGAGGCCGCTGCCGACGGCGGCCCGTTCCGACCAGAGCCATCTCAGCGAGCGGCTCGGCCTGTTCGTGCTGATCGTGCTCGGCGAGTCCGTGGCCCAGGCGGTCGAGGCGGCCTCCGAGGTGACCTGGGACTTCGCGCTGTACGGGGTGGCGATCGGCGCGTTCTTCCTGCTGCTGTCCCTCTGGTCGCTGCTGTTGCGCTTCGGTGCGTACGGCGTCCCGATGCTCTCCGCCGACGCCCTGCCCGCCCGGCTGATCCTGCCGCTGCACTGCTTCACCGCAGGCGCGCTGGCCGCGCTCGCCGCCTCGCTCGGCGACGCGGTGAGCCACTCCGACGACGTACTGCCGAAGCGCGCGCTCTGGCTGATGTGCGGCTCCATGACGCTGGTCCTGGCGATCGCCCTGCTCGCGGGGGTGTGCTCGGGCCGCGACGGCCGCTGGCGGGCGGTCGCCGCCGTCACGCTGCTCTTTCCGCCGGTGGTGGCGCTGGTGGCGGGAAGAGCGGGGGACTGGGGTCCTGCCGGCGTGGTCTGGCTGCTGGTGCTCGGCGTGCACATCCTGCTGACGTACGAACGCCGGTCCACGAGGTCCCGGTCCGACGTGGACCGGAACGACGTGGACCGGAACGACTAGCCCCGCCAGGGGAGTTGGGCCGTGACCGTGGTCGGCCCGCCGATGGGGGAGTCGACCACGAGGAGCCCGTCCACCGAGTCCAGCCGCTCGGCCAGACCGGCGAGGCCGCTGCCCGCCGTGGTGTCGGCGCCGCCCTGGCCGTCGTCGGTGACCACGAGCATGACGCGGTCGTCCACCCGCCAGACGTCCACGGTCGCCCGGGTCGCCTGTGCGTGCTTGGAGATGTTCTGCAGGAGCTCGGAGACGGTGAAGTACGCGATGCCCTCGATGGCGGCGGCGGGCCGGTACGGCAGATCGACCTCCACCTGCACCGGCACCGTGCACCGCGAGGCCACCGCGGACAGCGCCGCGTCCAGGCCCCGGTCGGTGAGGACCGCCGGGTGGATCCCGCGGGCCAGGTCGCGCAGCTCCTGCAGGGCGACCTTCACTTCGCCGTGCGCCTCGTCGACCATCTTCGCGGCCGCCTCGGGGTCCTGCGTCAGCTTCTCCTTGGCGAGCCCGAGGTCCATCGCGAGGGCGACGAGCCTGGCCTGTGCGCCGTCGTGCAGATCGCGCTCGATCCGGCGCAGGTCGGCGGCGGCCGTGTCGACCACGACGCCCCGGTCCGACTCGAGTTCGGTGACCCGGCTGTCTAGGCGGGACGGGCCGAGCAGGCTGGTCACCATCAGCCGGTCGACGGTGGTCAGGGCCCTGATGACCCAGGGGGAGGCGAGAACGAAGAGGAGACCGACGACGCTGGTGAGGCCGATCTCGAAGGGGTTGTTGAGGTAGACGTTGTGGGTGTCGTCGCCGTACAGCTGCAGACCGGACTGGCCCGCGTACATCGGGAAGACCCACTGCCACAGCGGGTACGTGAAGAGGCCCCAGCCCCACCACATGAAGGCCATGGCGACGGAGAAGGCGAACGTGGCCCACGGGAAGTGCAGCAGCGAGTAGAGCAGATGACGCCAGGAGGCGCCGCTCTTGAGGACCGCGCCCACCCAGGACATCGGGCCGCCGGTCCTGGAGCGCAGCGGCGCCGGGTCCGCCATCTCCACCTTCAGCAGCCCGCGCGCCCGCGCCCGCTCCATGGCGCCGAAACCGCGGCCCATGGCGAGGCAGCCGGCGAGGATCGGGATGCCGATGAAGGTGACGGCCATCCCGACGCCCACCGAGAACAGCGTGATCGAGAGCGTGAACATCACGATGCTGATCGGCAGGGAGAGCAGCAGGTAGCCGAACTCGCGCCAGGTGCGGGCCTCGAACGGTGCGCGCAGCGCCGTGGGCAGGCGGTGTGCCTGCCTCTGGGTGACGTAATCCGTAGCCATGGCGTGGTCCGTTTCTTCTCGTCCGCTGTCTGTATCCATCGTGCTGGGCCCGCTCGCCACGGACCATGAGGTGCAGACCCGTCTTCGACCGGGGGTTTCCCCCACCCCCGTGCTGTGGACCGGCCCGCTGCTACGCCTTGCCGCGGTCGCGCCACGGCAGCTCGGCGGTGACCGTGGTCGGCCCGCCGACGGGGGAGTCGAGCACGAAGAGCCCGTCCACCGCCCCGAGGCGGTCCGCGAGTCCCGCCATGCCGGTGCCGCCGTCCAGGCTCGCGCCGCCCTGTCCGTCGTCCTGGACCTGGATCAGCAGCCTGTCCGTGGTCCGCCAGACGTCGACGGACGCGTTGCGCGCCCTGGCGTGCTTGCTGACGTTCTGCAGGAGCTCGGAGACGGTGAAGTACGCGATGCCCTCGATGGCCTCGGCCGGCCGCTCGGTCAGATCGATGGTCACCTTCACCGGAGCCGTGCACCGCGAGGCGATCGCGGAGAGCGCCGCGTCCAGGCCCCGGTCGGTGAGGACGGCCGGGTGGATCCCGCGGGCCAGGTCGCGCAGCTCCTGAAGCGCCAGCTTCACCTCGCCGTGCGCCTCGCCGACCATGGTCGCCGCGGCCTCCGGGTCCTCCAGGAACTTCTCCTTGGCCAGACCGAGACCCATCGCGAGGGCGACGAGCCTGGCCTGTGCGCCGTCGTGCAGATCGCGTTCGATACGGCGCAGGTCGGCGGCGGCGTGGTCGACCACGACGCCCCGGTCCGACTCCAGTTCGGCGATCCTGCGCTCCAGTTCGTCGGAGGGCGAGAGCAGGGCGCGGACCATCGCACGGTCGACGTTGGTCAGTCCGCGCGCGATGAAGGGGAGCACCGGCCACAGGACGAAGAGGCCGGCCAGCGTGATGGTGAAGGTCAGTACGCCCCAGGGCAACCGGATGAATTCGTACAGCACCGTCCGCCAGCCCACCGGGTCCTTCAGGCTCGCCCACAGCCAGGGGAAGAAACCGTTGCCGCGCCGGACCGGGATGGGGCTCGGCTCGTCGACCCGTACGCCGAGGAGCGCCCGCGCCCTGGCCCGCTCCGCCTTGCCGAGCTGGCGCGCGCCGAGCAGGCCGAAGGCGAGCAGCGGCAGCCCGATGACCGTCACGGACAGGCCGCCACCTGTGGCAACCATGAACACGACGTAAACAAAACCGATCAGGGACACCGGGAGATTGATCAGAAGATGGGCGATCTCCTTCCAGGTGTGCCGGTCGAAAGCGAATCGTGCAGGCGGGGGCCGCTCGGAGTCGTGCGAGCGGAAGTTGTCCACGGTCATGTCTCCAAGACTGCCGGTCCGGCCAGATGGATGCCATGGGGCAGCTGGGTGGGCCGGAAGTAGGGATAACCCCACCCTTGCTGTGGCACGGCTGCTTACCGAGTCTTTAGCAGGGCCTAGACTCCCGTGCGTACAGATCGTCGAACATGTCGCAGCACGCCGAGCGGGCGGCGCAGGGAGCGGGGGCGGACGTGGTGGAACGAGCCGTTCTCGCGGCGGGGGCAGCGACAGCTTCAGGGGACGCGGGCTATTTCCACAGCTACTCGGTCGTCGGGCTGCTCGCCGTCCTCGGGGTGCTGTTCGTGGCCGTGGCCTTCGGGGCCGGACGGCTGCTGCGGCCCGTCGTGCCGACGCCCGAGAAACTGATGACGTACGAGTGCGGAGTCGACCCCGTCGGCGAGGGCTGGGCGCACACCCAGGTCCGCTACTACGTCTACGCCTTCCTGTACGTCATCTTCGCCGTCGACTCGATCTTCCTCTTCCCGTGGGCGACGGTATTCGCCGCGCCCGGATACGGGGCGGCCACGCTGGTCGAGATGTTCATCTTCCTCGGCTTCCTGGCCGTCGGCCTGCTCTACGCATACAAGAAGGGCGTCCTCGAATGGACGTGACCCCTGACGTGACTCCGGACGTGACCCCCGCCGTGCCCCCCGCCATGGCCCCTGTCGAC
>NZ_JAFLRJ010001286.1 GCF_017315755.1 Streptomyces beijiangensis | reverse complement strand
ACTACTACACGGGGATCATCTTCGAGGTGACGGCCCCCGGTATGCCCGGGTCCATCGCCTCCGGAGGCCGGTACGACACGCTTATCAGCCGACTCGGCGGCAAGGACGCGTCCGCATGCGGCGGCTCCCTCGGTATCGAGCGCATCCTGCCGCTGCTCCAGCAGGCCGAGTCGGACAGCTACGCGCAGGTGGATGTCGCGGTCACCGTCATGGACCAGGACTTTTCCTCCGAGACCTTCCGGCTGGCGGCTGAGATCCGCCGCTCCGGCGTTCGCACAGGTGTCTACCTCGGTACGAGTGGGAAGTTCGCCAAGCAGATGAAGTGGGCTAATGAGCAAGGGGCGCGCTTCTGCGTGATCTACGGCGCAGCAGAACGCGACGCCGGAACGGTCACGCTGCGCGACATGGCCACCGGCGACCAGGACCAAGTCCCGTTCGACCAGGCCCCTGAAGAACTCGCAAGGCGGTGCGC
>NZ_JAFLRJ010001285.1 GCF_017315755.1 Streptomyces beijiangensis | reverse complement strand
GGGCTCATGCGCAGTCGCTGGGCGAGGGGCGCACCGCGGTTCTCGCCCAGTCGCCGGGGCTCGGCGCGGGACCGCTGGACGGTGCGGCCGTCCCGGAGCAGGGGGTTTCGGCCGACGCCTCCGCGGACGAGGGGGCCGTCCTCGACAACGGACTGCTGCGCGTCACCGTCGACCGGGACGGGCTGATCGCCTCCGTCCTCGACCTGGCGGCGGGCCGCGAGGTCCTGGTCCCCGGCCATCGGGCCAACCTCCTCCAGCTGCACCCGGACCACCCGAACAACTGGGACGCCTGGGACATCGACGTCCACTAC
>NZ_JAFLRJ010001284.1 GCF_017315755.1 Streptomyces beijiangensis | reverse complement strand
TCACGGACACTCTTCTGGCCTGGCAGACCGAACGTCTCCAGGAGATCGCGGTGACGCGTGAGCGCTGGGGTGTGACGGTGCGGCCCGAGCTGGTCGTCGAGATCGCCTTCGACGGTGTGCAGCGCTCGACGCGGTACCCGGAGGGGGTGACACTGCGGTTCGCGCGCGTGCTGCGCTACCGCGACGACAAGGCTCCGGCCGAGGCCGACACCGTCGAGGCGGTCCGCGCCCATCTGCGCTGACCGCGCGCACACCTACTCCGCCGGGGCCACCCGCACCGTCAGGTGCTTCATCAGCGGCTGGTCGCTCTGGGCGCTGTAGTCCCCGACGGGGCAGAGCACGTTC
>NZ_JAFLRJ010001283.1 GCF_017315755.1 Streptomyces beijiangensis | reverse complement strand
CGCATGTCCCCGGCCGTGACCCGTCCCTCCAGGTCGACGGCGCACAGCTCGTCGGCCCCGAGACGGTCGTAGGGGACCCCTGTCGGGGTCACCAGCACCGTGTCGCCGACACGCACCGAGACATTGCCCGACGTGCCCACGACAAGGCCGTCCTCGACCGTCCGACGGGCCGTTTCCACCAGCTTCTGCCAGGCGTTCTGCATA
>NZ_JAFLRJ010001282.1 GCF_017315755.1 Streptomyces beijiangensis | reverse complement strand
GGCGGAGCCCCCGGGGCGGGGCTGCGCGTTCCCGTTCGGGCTAATCCACGGTGTGTGATCGGGTGCTGACGCGGCGAGATCGACGCAGGTCCCAGCCCCCTGTCGGCACCCGAACACCCGTGCTTTAGGACGGCGTTGTCCGCAATTGTCGACGGCCGTGTAACAGGGGTTAGGGGCCGGGACCCATGCGGGCATCCCCACCCCATGAACCACAACACCCC
>NZ_JAFLRJ010001281.1 GCF_017315755.1 Streptomyces beijiangensis | reverse complement strand
CTACACCCACTTGACTTCTTCGGTCCATATGACGTCGGGCCGACCGTCGTGCCGCACCTTGGGTTTCGGCGGACCGTCGGTCATGAATTCCGTCAGATCAAGGTCGGGCATGACCATGTCGACGGGGAGTTGGGAGTCGCGTTCGGCCTGTTCGGGGGTTGCGAGAGTTCTCACTCTTGTCCCTCCTGTCCTGTTGGACTCAACAGTTCTCAAGGCTGCCGCCCTCCTCGAAACCTGTCAAC
>NZ_JAFLRJ010001280.1 GCF_017315755.1 Streptomyces beijiangensis | reverse complement strand
GTCACTTTGGGTGATTTTGTAGGAATGATCTCCGTGCGGAGGGGCAGGGCCCGGGACAGCCCTGTTCCAGCACCCCCCGGAGGATCCGAGATATGCCCGAGCTTTTCATCGGCGGCCAGTGGACCGAAGCCGTCGACGGTCGCCACGCCTTCGACGAAGGGCCCTGGCCGCGGACGCCGGTCGCCGAGCGGGCCGCGCTGCTGGGGCGGGTCGCGGATCTTCTCGTACGGGACAAGGACCTGCTCGCGGGGGCCGAGTCGCTCGACACGGGCAAGCGCCT
>NZ_JAFLRJ010001279.1 GCF_017315755.1 Streptomyces beijiangensis | reverse complement strand
GGCGCTGATGGATCCTCCTCGATAGCACCACGCGACGGTCTGGCGGACAGCCGCGTAACGTCTGTGTTCGTTAGACCTAACCGCGCCGAAGCAACAAAAATGCCCCGGACGATCACAGGCGGGGCTCCTCGAACTACCGGAGCACCGCCGCGGTCACCGCGGGGCGCACTTTCGGGCGGGTCGCCGCTGAGCGGCACCGCCTGACCGGTGACCTGTCATCCGGGGGACGATCAGGTGGGAGTTCGAAAGCCTCCACTTGTGGGCCGGGCACGTATGCTGTGGGCAGACGGGTCCGACCGGTCGTTACACAAGGTTAG
>NZ_JAFLRJ010001278.1 GCF_017315755.1 Streptomyces beijiangensis | reverse complement strand
GTGCAAGGGGACGTGGAAGTGGGAGCGCCAGGGGGTGGCGTCGGGGAGGTCGCGGCCGGTGAGGGCGGTGTCCAGGTCGTCGGTTCCGCGCAGGCCGCCGTGGGTCCGGGTGCGGGTCTGGTGGAGGAAGCGGGGCTCGGCGAAGGCGGCCAGGGCCTCGCGCACCTCGGGGAGATGGGGGTGCTCCGCGTGCAGGGCGGCGGAGAGC
>NZ_JAFLRJ010000133.1 GCF_017315755.1 Streptomyces beijiangensis | reverse complement strand
CCGTCCCGCTCCGCCCGGCGCCCAAGCCCTCCGAGGTCTTCCCGCCGCGCAGACTCCCCGTCCCCCCGCCCGAACAGCGCGCGGCCGGCTAGCTACTCTGTCCCTATGGACTACGTTTCCGCGCTTGTGCCCCCTGTGGTGATGGCGGCCTTCTTCATCGGCCTGGTCGTGACGATCGTCAAGAGCCAGGGCGGACCGAACAAGGCCAAGGAAGACGCGGCTGTGGATGCGGCGCTGGCGCGTGCCGAGTCCGTACAGCAGACCCCCAAGGTCACCGACTGACCGGTGCACCTGCACCGAGGGCGTATGGCTTTCCGGCCGTACGCCCTTTTTGCTGCGCAAATAACCAGCCATTCATGACATCTCCGAACATCTCCCACTATGGTGCTTCTGTGCCCCGCCAATTGGGAGAGCTGGAAGACGCCGTCATGACCCGCGTCTGGCAGTGGAACCGTCCGGTCACCGTCCGGGAAGTCCTGGAAGACCTTCAACAGGAACGGTCCATCGCCTACACCACCGTCATGACCGTAATGGACAATCTCCATCAGAAGGGCTGGGTGCGCAGGGAAGTAGCCGGCAGGGCTTATCGGTATACGGCGGTCTCCACGCGCTCCGCCTACTCGGCCGCACTGATGAACGAAGCGTGGTCCACGAGCGACAACCCGGCTGCCGCACTAGTGGCGTTCTTCGGCATGATGTCGCAGGAGCAGCGCGAGGCCCTGAAGGATGCCGTACGCGTCGTACAGGGCGACGCCGAACGCGATGAGCAGGCGCAGAACGCGGAACGATAGCGTCTGCGTATGTCAGCTGCACCAGTAAAAACCGTCACAGTGCGCCGGGCCAGGACGAGCGATGTGACCGCGGTTCGCCGTCTCCTCGATGCGTACGTCACCGAGCGGATCCTCCTCGACAAAGCAACAGTGACGCTTTACGAGTCCATCCAGGAGTTCTGGGTGGCGGAACGCGACGATGACGGCAAGGTCGTCGGTTGTGGCGCGCTCCATGTGATGTGGGAAGACCTCGCCGAAGTGCGCACTCTCGCGGTGGACGGCGAGTTCAGGGGGGCCGGAGTCGGGCACCTGGTGCTCGACAAGTTGTTGCAGACCGCCCGCTGGCTCGGGGTGCGCCGGGTATTCTGCCTGACCTTCGAAGTCGGTTTCTTCGCGAAGCACGGCTTCACGGAGATCGGCGAGACACCGGTCGACGGAGATGTCTACGCCGAGCTGCTGCGTTCCTATGACGAAGGAGTCGCGGAGTTCCTCGGTCTCGAACGAGTGAAGCCGAACACCTTGGGCAACAGCCGGATGCTTCTGCACCTGTGATCGCCGGAACGGACCCGGAACCCTATGTCCGAATCGCGCACGTTTCCCGTGTTACCGCGCTCCTGAACCTTGGACAGGGGTTTGTGTTTTCCTGGGAAAAGCGGTTTCCTTTCCGCGTACTGCATTTTCGATGAAAGGATATCCGGTGGCACAGAAGGTTCAGGTCCTTCTTGTCGACGACCTCGACGGCGTCGAGGCGGACGAGACGGTGACGTTCGCGCTGGACGGCAAGACCTACGAGATCGACCTCACCACCGCCAACGCGGACAAGCTCCGCGGTCTGCTCGAGGAGTACACCAAGGCCGGCCGGCGTACCGGCGGTCGTGGGGTGGGCCGCGGCAAGGCGCGTATCGCTGTCGGTGGCAACAAGGACACCGCCGAGATCCGCGCATGGGCGAAGGCGAATGGCCACGAGGTGAATGACCGCGGCCGTGTGCCCGCGAACATTCGTGAGCTCTACGAGCAGGCCAACGGCTGACTTTTCGTACGGTCGGCACAGTCCGTACGGCCCGCAACACCCGCACAACGCAGCAAACGGGCCCGGTGGCATTCGGTCGCCGCGGTGTCCACGAGCCGCACCAGGTCCGGAGTGCTCTCACGCTCTCCGCGCCCGGTGTTCCCGCCGGTTCCACCGATTCCGCCGAATCCGTGGAACGCGGGCAGGGTCGGTTCCACCTCGTGCCCAGGCTCGGGGGGCCGCAGCCATACGGCGGCCCCCTGCGAGCCGGGCCAGGAGGGCGGTACGGGAGCGGTGATCAGACCGCCCGTGCCGAGGGCGGTCAGCTCCAGCGGGACCGAACCCCACTCCAGCCAGTCGAGCAGCCCCGGCAGCTCGTCGGCGCTCCCCGCCGCCACCAGAAGCCGCATCCGCCGGCCCGCCAGGGCCACAGGACCGGTCACGGGGATCCGCCTGAGCACGGCGAACCCCGCGTCGGCGGGCAGCTCCAGCACATCGAAGCGCAGCCCGGTCAGCAGCTGAACCGGATCGCTGCCCGCGGTGGCCCAGCCGAGCGAGGTCCCGTACCACTGCGCACAGCCCTGTGGATCGGGACTCCGGTCACCGTCGTCGAGCGGCGAGCGCGGCTGGGGGAGGGGGAAGGCGAGGACCATGACCGGAGCAACGTCCCGGAACGGACAAGAGTTACGTTGTGTCGCCGTACGACTGCGCTCTGTTGATGCTGCTGGGGCGTACGGAGGCATTCGGGGGCGCAACGTTGTTCGCCCGTAGCTGACGGAACCGGGGTGCGCCGCATGGAGTGTCAGTGGTTACGGGTAAGACATTCCTAGTGGGAAGGGGCGACACGCAGTTCAGGCCGTCTCGCGTTCGCCATCGGCGTACTGGAGACATGGGTATCTGCCTGGCCTGCGGGAACATCGTCTCGCACCATCGGGTTGGAGCAGTTGTCGGCTGTTCGGGGCAGGAGGTCCGGAACGGGTGTCGGCAGTTGGAATGAGCTGTCCCGCCCTGCGGGACTAGCATGCGGAAGGACATGGGGAGGGGACACGCCCCTCTTACTGCCCGACCGCTCTGAGGAGCGATTAACGATGTTCGAGAGGTTCACCGACCGCGCGCGGCGGGTTGTCGTCCTGGCTCAGGAAGAAGCCCGGATGCTCAACCACAACTACATCGGCACCGAGCACATCCTCCTGGGCCTTATCCATGAGGGTGAGGGTGTCGCCGCTAAGGCCCTGGAGAGCCTCGGGATTTCGCTCGAGGCGGTCCGCCAGCAGGTGGAGGAGATCATCGGTCAGGGCCAGCAGGCCCCGTCCGGCCACATCCCCTTCACCCCTCGTGCCAAGAAGGTCCTGGAGCTGTCGCTCCGGGAGGCTCTTCAGCTCGGCCACAACTACATCGGTACGGAGCACATCCTGCTCGGCCTCATTCGCGAGGGCGAGGGCGTAGCCGCCCAGGTCCTCGTGAAGCTGGGCGCCGATCTGAACCGGGTCAGGCAGCAGGTCATCCAGCTGCTCTCCGGTTACCAGGGCAAGGAGACCGCCGCAGCAGGCGGTCCCGCCGAGGGCACGCCCTCGACCTCGCTCGTCCTGGACCAGTTCGGCCGCAACCTCACCCAGGCTGCCCGCGAATCCAAGCTCGACCCGGTCATCGGGCGCGAGAAGGAGATCGAGCGGGTCATGCAGGTGCTGTCGCGCCGTACCAAGAACAACCCGGTTCTCATCGGCGAGCCCGGCGTCGGCAAGACGGCGGTCGTCGAAGGACTGGCGCAGGCCATCGTCAAGGGCGAGGTGCCCGAGACCCTCAAGGACAAGCACCTCTACACCCTGGACCTCGGCGCGCTCGTCGCGGGTTCCCGCTACCGCGGTGACTTCGAGGAGCGTCTGAAGAAGGTCCTCAAGGAGATCCGCACCCGCGGCGACATCATCCTGTTCATCGACGAGCTCCACACCCTGGTGGGTGCGGGTGCCGCCGAGGGCGCGATCGATGCGGCTTCGATCCTGAAGCCGATGCTCGCCCGTGGTGAGCTCCAGACGATCGGCGCCACGACGCTCGACGAGTACCGCAAGCACCTCGAGAAGGACGCGGCGCTGGAGCGCCGTTTCCAGCCGATCCAGGTGGCGGAGCCTTCCCTCCAGCACACCATCGAGATCCTCAAGGGTCTGCGCGACCGGTACGAGGCCCACCACCGCGTCTCCATCACGGACGAGGCACTCGTCCAGGCGGCGACGCTCGCGGACCGGTACATCTCGGACCGCTTCCTCCCGGACAAGGCGATCGACCTGATCGACGAGGCCGGCTCCAGGATGCGCATCCGCCGGATGACCGCGCCGCCGGACCTCCGCGAGTTCGACGAGAAGATCGCGAATGTCCGCCGCGACAAGGAGTCGGCCATCGACTCCCAGGACTTCGAGAAGGCAGCTTCCCTCCGCGACAAGGAGAAGCAGCTGCTGGCCGCGAAGACCAAGCGGGAGAAGGAGTGGAAGGCCGGCGACATGGACGTCGTCGCCGAGGTCGACGGCGAGCTCATCGCCGAGGTCCTCGCCACGGCGACGGGCATCCCGGTCTTCAAGCTGACCGAGGAGGAGTCCTCGCGTCTGCTCCGTATGGAAGACGAGCTGCACAAGCGCGTCATCGGCCAGAAGGACGCCGTCAAGGCGCTCTCCAAGGCCATCCGCCGTACGCGGGCCGGCCTGAAGGACCCGAAGCGCCCCGGTGGCTCGTTCATCTTCGCCGGTCCGTCCGGTGTCGGTAAGACCGAGCTGTCCAAGGCACTCGCGGAATTCCTCTTCGGCGACGAGGACGCACTGATCTCCCTCGACATGTCGGAGTTCAGCGAGAAGCACACGGTTTCCCGTCTCTTCGGTTCTCCCCCCGGTTACGTGGGTTACGAAGAGGGTGGCCAGCTCACCGAGAAGGTGCGCAGGAAGCCGTTCTCGGTCGTCCTCTTCGACGAGGTCGAAAAGGCCCACCCCGACATCTTCAATTCCCTTCTGCAGATCCTGGAGGACGGTCGCCTGACCGACTCCCAGGGCCGGGTCGTGGACTTCAAGAACACGGTCATCATCATGACGACCAACCTCGGGACCAGGGACATCTCCAAGGGCTTCAACCTGGGCTTCGCCGCCCAGGGCGACACGAAGTCCAACTACGAGCGCATGAAGAACAAGGTCTCGGACGAGCTCAAGCAGCACTTCCGGCCCGAGTTCCTCAACCGTGTTGACGACGTCGTCGTCTTCCCGCAGCTCACGCGGGACGACATCCTCGAGATCGTCGGCCTGATGATCGGCCGTGTGGACGAGCGTCTGCGCGACCGGGACATGGGCATCGAGCTCAGCCAGTCCGCCAAGGACCTGCTCTCCAAGAAGGGTTACGACCCCGTGATGGGCGCGCGTCCGCTGCGACGCACGATCCAGCGCGAGATCGAGGACACCCTCTCGGAGAAGATCCTCTTCGGCGAGCTGCGCCCCGGCCACATCGTGGTCGTGGACACGGAGGGCGAGGGTGAGGCGGAGACCTTCACCTTCCGCGGCGAGGAGAAGTCGGCTCTGCCCGACGTCCCGCCGATCGAGCAGGCGGCAGGCGGCGCCGGCCCGAACATGACGAAGGAAGCGTAGGCGGCTGACGCCTTGCGCTGAGGGCGGCCCCGGAACCGACTGGTTCCGGGGCCGTTCCTCGTTTTCTGCCCTTCCTGCCTCAGATGGTCAGAACTCCCGCAGATCGGCGTTGAGTTGCCCGACATGCTCGTACACCTTGAAGCCGACGCCCGGGATCAGGGCGGCGGCACGGCGGCCGGACCGTAGTCGACGTAGTGGAGGCGGGTGTTGTCGCTCGTCGTCCGGAAGGGAATGGCGTCCGGCTCAATACCCGTACGTGCGCGGGAGGGCGGTGAGGGCTGCGTCCGGGAAGAGGCTCTCGTAGGGCCCCGTGTCGACGGACTGACCTGGTAGCGGGATCAGGGTGACCGTACGGACATGAGGGAAGAGGGCAGGCAAGGCAGAGAGGTCCTCGGTCCCAGTGAACTGCGGCAGGAAGAGCTGCTCGACGCGGGCAAAGGGGCGGGCGCTCTCCACGGCCGCCAGCATCCTGCTGTTGAGATTCAGACACTGGAGCGAAGGGAGGGCGGCCACTTCTTCCCAGTCCCTGGCGGTGAGGGGGCCTGGTTCGGGGCCGATGCTCAGTGTTTGGAGCGTAGGCCAGCGGCCGAGCCCGCGCAGGCCGCTGCTGGTGAGAGTGTTACGGCCCAGGAAGAGGAACTCCAGTGGGGCAGAAGCCGGGAGTGCGGACAGGCCGTTCCCGGGGAGAGCCAGCTCGCTGAAGCCGAGCGTTTTGAGGCCGTCGAGTATCTGTAGCCCTTTGAGGCCGGAGAGTTCCGGCAGCGAATAGAGGTGCAAGCTGGTGAGAGGCAAGTCTTCCAGCGGAGAGAGGTCTGCGACTGCGGGGCAGTCGATCAAGGACAGAGAGGTCATCCCGGTGAGGCGCGTGAGCCAGGCGAGATCGTTCACGTTGGGGTTGTCGCTGAGGGCCAGGCGCGTGATCAGGCTGGGATCCAGGACCTGAGTCATGTCCTCGATGCTGTGGGGGCCGTGCAGTCCGACGCAGGGTCGGGGGCCCATCCTGTCCAGCGCCCGCAGTCTTTCGGGGGAGTCGATTGTGATGGAGAGATCGTCGGGGTCGAGGTGGGCGATGACCTCGTCTGCGTACACGTCAGTGTTGAACCGATGCCAGGTGCCGACGAGTTGTGCACGTACGCGGAGATCTGGGTGGGAGCAGTAGCGCTTCAGCACGGGGAGTGCCGCATCCGTGGCGATCATGGATGCGGTGACCGTCACATAGTGCGCGACTTCGTCCGACAGCCCCCCGGGACCTGGCAGCAGCCCCAGCACCAGTGGTCCCGCCTCGGCCAGGGCGCGGGCCTCTTCCACGGTTCGTGGCGGTATCAGTTCGGCTGCCCGGGCCTCCACCTCGGCCCGCACCCGGGGGTCCAGCTCCGTTGCGTGTTCCAGGCAGGCCATGGCGAGCAGGCGCAGGCGGGCGCCGGTGGTCGCAGGTGTCTGCGTACGGTCGGCCTCGGTCTTCAACTTCTCCAGGAGTCCGACCCGTTCGTGCGGGCGGGCATGGGCGACCGCCATCCGGATCACGTCCTCCCACTGAGGGTCGGCCGCATGGCTCGCCAGGACGTCGAGGTGGCCGTCCTCCACGGCGGCCCGGGCGCCCAGGTAGTCCAGGAAGGTGCGGTGGACGAAGTCGACCACGCCGGGGCCCGGTTGGCGCAGCAGGCCGCTGCGAAGCAAGAGGTGGCGGAAGACAGCGGGGGCGTCCGCGGTGCCGGAGCTGATGGTGATCGAGGGGAGGGCGCGGTCGATGAGGGACTCGGCGGTGGTCTCGTCCATCTCGGTACGGCCGCTGAGGATCAGTGCGTACGCGATGCGCTGGAGTAGGGCGAGGCGGGCCGGTTCGCTCATCTCGAGGCCGTCGGGTGTACTCATGCCGCGCTCCAGATCGCGGCGGGTGAGAAGCATGGCGAGGGCCGCGTCGTACAGCTCCTTGCGGTCCTGGGGGAGGTAGCCGCGGCGCTCGCGGTGCAGGGCGCAGATCAGGCCGCACATCAGGGGGTTGGTGGCGAGGCGGGCCAGGTCCGGCTTGGCGCGCAGGGCGCTGAGGAGGTCGGTTTCGTACGAGCATGCGTCCGCGGCCCGGTGCCAGCGCTGTACGAACGCCGCCACGTCCGTGTCGGTCATGCGGGCGAGGGTCAGCTCGCGGAAGCCGTCCAGCCAATCGGGCCGTACGGCGGTGGGGCGTGAGGTGACAAGCCAGCGGTTGCCCGGGAATGCGCGGGTCAGGTCGAGGAGCCAGTCCTTGATGCGGGTGCGGTCGGGGCCTGGGATCTCGTCGAGGCCATCGACCATGACCAGGGCACGGCCGGAGCGCAGTACGCGTTCGGTCCAGCCGTCCGGCGGGGTATGCGGGCAGGCGACGGAGGTGAGGAAGCGGTCCGGTGTGGGGAGAGTGTCGGAGCGGATCAGGGTGCGCAGGGGCAGGACGAAGGGGATCCGGTCGCGGTCCGTGGTGATCGCCAGCCACTGGACCAGGGTGGTCTTGCCGGAACCCGCGTCGCCCCGCAGCAGCACCCGGTCGTGGTCCAGGAAGGCGTCCTCCGCGTGGAGGCGGACGGGGTCAGGCGTGAGCGGTACGCCTGAGGCGTCCATCGTGCGGGTGTCGGGGCAGGTTGCGCTGAGGCTCAGATAAGCCGCGTCCAGCGGCCACCGCTCGGGAGAGTCGCGCAGGTCGATCCCGTAGATGGTGAGGGCGTTGTGCTTCTGCGCGATGTGTTCGAGGTAGCGGCGCTCGAAGGCCGCGTCGGCCGATCCCGGCAGGGGATTGCGGGCTATCAACTCGTCGATCAGCGCGATGAGTTCGCCCTGCCTGCGGCTCTGTGTCACCAGGGTCGCCGGGATGAACGTGGAGCGCTGGGTGAAGAAGTTCAGGATGTGCAGGCAGGCGGTTTCCAGGAGACGTTCGTAGAAGTACGTGGCGTCCGCGGAGAGTTCGCGCTCCGGGGTGTCGGCCGCCCGGCGCAGTTCGCGGGCCAGGGCGGTGTGGCCCAGTTCCACGGCCGCGACGTCGCTCAGGGTGAGGTCGCCCAGGGCGTAGAGCGTGGTGGTGAGCGCGTCGACCACGGCCCATCGCTCGTCGGTGGGAGCCGGGCTCTCTCCCGTACGGAAGGCCTCGTCGACCAGGGCAGCCGCCAGATCGTGCATATCGGTGCCGTCGAGGGTGCGTTTCTCGCCCTTGAAGGAGACGTACGAGGCGATGCGGACCGGTCTGTCGACCAGGCCCGCGCCCGGGCCCTCCGACTGGAAGAGTTTCCTGATGAGCGGGCTCGCCACGCTCGACGCGATGCGCATGACTACGGGATCCACCACGACGCGAAAGCGTAGTAAAGGTTCCAGGACTTTGGTCCCGAATCGGAAGGCCTTAGGTCCCACCGGCGGTGACAAGGCGCACAGGGGTTTCGGAGCCTACTAGGCGCAGTAGGAGATCCGCTTGGGGTGGATTCGGGACTTTCGGGGT
>NZ_JAFLRJ010001277.1 GCF_017315755.1 Streptomyces beijiangensis | reverse complement strand
CGGGGCTGATGCGGCAGGCCGTGGCGCAGGCGGTGCACCACTGCGCGTACCGGGAGGCGTTCGGCGGCAAGCTGATCGACAAACCGCTGATGCGCAACGTCCTGGCCGATCTCGCCCTGGAGTCGGAGGCGGCCACCACGCTGGCGCTGCGGCTCGCCGCGGCCTACGACGACGGGAGCGAGCGGGAGCGGGCGCTGCTGCGGATCGCGGTTCCGGCCGCCAAGTACTGGGTGACCAAGCGGTGCGCGCCTCTCGCGGTGGAGGCGGCGGAGTGCCTGGGCGGCAACGGGTACGTGGAGGAGTCGGGGATGCCCCGGCTGGTGCGCGAGTCCCCGCTGAACTCGGTGTGGGAGGGCGCGGGCAACGTCCAGGCGCTGGACGTGCTGCGCGCGCTGAGCCGGGATCCGCAGGTGCTGGAC
>NZ_JAFLRJ010001276.1 GCF_017315755.1 Streptomyces beijiangensis | reverse complement strand
AGGCTGCGGAGCGCTGTGCTCCGCAGCCTTCCGTCGGTGGTGTGGTTCAGGCGGCAGGCGGCGGGGTGCCCGTGCCGTCCTCCTTGTTCGAGAGGCGGCCCAAAGCGTCCTTCGCCTTGTCCGTACCGGTCCCGATCTTGTCGCTGTACTTGCCCTTGGTCTTGGAGTCGACCGTCTGGGCGGCTTTGTCCAGGCCTTGTTCGATCTTGTCCCCGTGCTGCTGGGCGAGGTCGGAG
>NZ_JAFLRJ010001275.1 GCF_017315755.1 Streptomyces beijiangensis | reverse complement strand
GTCCGGACGTGCGGCCGAGCTGCAAGCCTTGGAAGACGAGCTGCACCACAAGGTCTGGCCCTACGTGGGGGAGCAGAAAGATGCCATGCGAGCCGACTTGGGTATCGAATCGGCCGATTAGTGCAGACATCGATCGAGGGTGAGGCACTGAGCAGGCATGCCGCGCGCGCCTCCGCGACCGGGCCGGACACGGTGATGCGGGGGCTCCCCGCCGACCGGGACTGAGGCGGCCATGACGAACACGGGTGG
>NZ_JAFLRJ010001274.1 GCF_017315755.1 Streptomyces beijiangensis | reverse complement strand
CCCACCGCGCGTCCCCGCCGCCGGCCGGCTCCCACCAGCGCGGCGGCAGTTCCCGCCGCAGCACCACACCGCCCGGAGTCAGCAGCTCGATGGCCCCGTGCCGCGACACGGCGACCGTCAGGCGCTGTGAGACGACCCGCCAGCCGCCGTCCTTGTCCGGTTCGAGAAAGGCCCGCGCGTCGGGCTCGGGACCGCTCCCCGTGATCGCGTACGAAGGCAGCGGCCCGGCCCCGTCCCACCCCCAGAAGACCGCACCCCCCGCAGTCACGGTGATCTGCAGCTCCGAACGCGCGAACCGCACCACCC
>NZ_JAFLRJ010001273.1 GCF_017315755.1 Streptomyces beijiangensis | reverse complement strand
GGAGTCTCGTGGGCTCGGTCCTTCTGCTGATCCTGGTCGTCGCGCAGTGGCGCCCGCTGATCGGCCTGGACCGTGACATCGCCTCGGCCTTCCACCGCTGGGCGGTCGACGAGCCGGGGCTGACGCAGACGGCCCGTGTCCTGACGGACTGGGTCTGGGACCCGTGGACCATGCGCTTGCTGTGCGGGGCGGTCGCACTGCTGCTGTGGTAC
>NZ_JAFLRJ010001272.1 GCF_017315755.1 Streptomyces beijiangensis | reverse complement strand
GTGTAGACCACCACGATGGAGGAAGTATGAGCACCGCCACCGCCTCGGCGGCTCCCGCGAAGAAGCGGGGATCCGGCCTGTTCCAGGGCCTGCAAAAGGTGGGTCGCAGTCTCCAGCTCCCGATCGCCGTGCTGCCGGCGGCGGGCATCCTGTTGCGGTTCGGCCAGACCGACGTCCAGGAGAAGCTGCACCTGCCCGACAAGGTCACGGCGGTGTTCGCCACGGCCGGTGGCGCGATCTTCGACAACCTGCCGCTGCTGTTCTGCGTCGGTGTGGCCATCGGCTTCGCCAAGAAGGCGG
>NZ_JAFLRJ010001271.1 GCF_017315755.1 Streptomyces beijiangensis | reverse complement strand
GGTCGACCGCGACAAGCTGACCGTCGTCTCCCCGGACGCCGGCCGCGTGCGCGTCGCCGACCGCTGGTGCGACCGCCTGGGCGCGCCCCTCGCGATCGTGCACAAGCGCCGCGACAAGGACGTCGCCAACCAGGTCACCGTCCACGAGGTCGTCGGTGACGTGAAGGGCCGCGTCTGCGTCCTCGTCGACGACATGATCGACACCGGTGGCACGATCTGCGCCGCGGCGGGACCGGACAGCACGCCGTGCGTGGCCGTCACGATGACGTCCTCCGCACCGTTGGCGAACAGGGCGTCCGCCGCGG
>NZ_JAFLRJ010001270.1 GCF_017315755.1 Streptomyces beijiangensis | reverse complement strand
TCGGTCTCGTGGGCTCGGGCGTGGCGGCCGTGCCGCCGATGACCGGCAGATCGCGCTGCGTCGGCGTGTACTCCTGCGAGGGTTCGCCCTCGGGCTCGGGCGCCGCGGGAGTGTCGGACGGTGACGTCGCCTGCGCTCCGGGAGGCGTGGGAGGCGTGGGAGGCACGGAAGCGGCCCAGGTCACGGGCGGCCCGACCGGCGCCGCCTGCGCCGGAGTCCGGGCCGGTACCGGTACTGGTGCCGGTACCTGTGCCGGTGCTGGCACCCGCTCCTGGGCGGGTACCGCCGGTACCGCTGGCACCACCGGTACCGCCTGGACCTGTTCCTGGGCCGGTACCTGGTCCGGCACCTGCGCCGGTACGGAAGATACGGGTACGGGCTCCGACACGTCTTCGGGCGTGAGCCGCACGGGCCGCATGGGCTGAAGATGCCCCGCGCCCCTCGCCGCACCGCCGTGCCATACATCGGGTCCCTGACCGGCCCCCTGAGTCATCGAC
>NZ_JAFLRJ010001269.1 GCF_017315755.1 Streptomyces beijiangensis | reverse complement strand
GGGGACGAGGAGTTGGTGCGGGCGCTGGGTGCCGATCGGTTCGTACTGCGCGACGGGCCGCTCGACGGTGGTTACGACGGGGTGCTGGACGCGGCCGTACTGGGGGCCGCAGCGCTCGCGGCCGTACGGGACGGGGGTGCGTACGCCGGGGTCATTCCGGGGGCATCGCCCGCGAGTGAGCGGGGGGTCCGGGTGGAGACCCAGGAGGTCGCGGCGGACGGGGAGTTGCTGGCGGAGCTGGTGGGGCTGGCGGACCGAGGGGTGCTGACGCTGCGGGTCGCGGAGACGTACGGGCTGGAGGATGCGGCCAAGGCCCATGCGCGGCTCCAGGAG
>NZ_JAFLRJ010001268.1 GCF_017315755.1 Streptomyces beijiangensis | reverse complement strand
CATCGTCTCGGCGACCCGGCGCCCAGGGCATGAACACCGGCATCCAGGGCGCGGTCAACCTGGCCTGGAAGCTCGCCGGGGTCGTCAACGGCCTGTACGAGCCCGGCATTCTCGACACGTACGACACCGACCGGCACCTCGCCGCCGAGCGCATCGTCCTGACGACCGCCAAGCAGACCAGCTGGGGCCTGTTCAAGCGCCGCCACGAGGTCGCGGCCCGCGACAACGCCCTGCGCCTGGCCCACCGCAGCGGGAGCATCCAGCGCTTCGGGGCCCCGCTGAAGGCGCAGCACGACGTCAGCTACCGGCCCGCCGAGTCACTTCGCGACACCCTGCCGGGCCTCACACGCAAGGTCCGCACCGGCGACCGCCTCCCGGTCTTCGCCCCGCACGGCACACCGCAGCCGGGCGCCGAGCG
>NZ_JAFLRJ010000132.1 GCF_017315755.1 Streptomyces beijiangensis | reverse complement strand
GGTCGGCGGGGACGGAGCGCAGGGCGCGGTCGATGAGGTCGGTGATCTCCCGTTCGGACGGGATGCGCGGGGAGTGGATGTCGTAGACGCCGGGACCCACGGCGCGCGGATAGCCCGCTCCCGCCAGTTCGTCGGCGACCTGCATATGGGAGCGCGCGGCCTCCAGGCTGATGACGTCGGCGTCCAGGGCGTCGACGGCGCCGAGGATCTCGCCGAACTCGGCGTAGCACATATGGGTGTGGATCTGGGTGTCGGCCCGTACGCCACCGGTGGTGAGCCGGAAGCTCTCGGTGGCCCAGGCGAGGTAGGCGCTCTGGTCCGCAGCGCGCAGCGGAAGGGTCTCGCGCAGGGCCGGTTCGTCGACCTGGATGACGGCGGCGCCGGACGCCTCAAGGTCACCGACCTCGTCGCGCAGGGCGAGGGCGACCTGGCGGGCGGTGTCGGCCAGGGGCTGGTCGTCGCGGACGAAGGACCAGGCGAGCATGGTGACGGGGCCGGTGAGCATGCCCTTCACGGGGCGGTCGGTCAGGGACTGCGCGTACGAGGTCCAGGCGACGGTCATCGGACGGGGGCGTGAGATGTCGCCGGCCAGGATCGGCGGACGGACGTAGCGGGTGCCGTACGACTGCACCCAGCCGTGTTGTGTGGCGAGGTACCCCGTCAACCGCTCCGCGAAGTACTGGACCATGTCGTTGCGTTCGGGCTCCCCGTGGACGAGGACGTCGAGCCCCGCCTTCTCCTGGAAGGCGACGACCTCGCGGATCTCGGCGGCGATCCGCTCGTCGTACCCGGCGGCGTCGATGCGGCCGGCGCGCAGATCGGCGCGGGCGGTGCGCAGTTCGGTGGTCTGCGGGAACGAGCCGATGGTGGTGGTGGGCAGTGGAGGCAGGTTCAGCCGCTCGCGCTGGGCGGCGGCACGCTCCGGATAGGCCTGCGGTCGGCGGGCCTGTTCCGGGGTGACGGCGGAGCAGCGGGCCCTCACGGCCGGGTCGCGGGTGAGCGACGAGGTGGCACGGGAGGCCATGGCCGAAGCGTTCAGGGCCAGTTGCGAGGTGATCGCACCGGTCCCTCCGGCCAGGCCGCACGCCAGGGTGACGACTTCGGCGGTCTTCTGCCGGGCGAATGCCAGCCAGCGGGCGATCTGCGGGTCGAGTCCGCGTTCGGCTGCGCTGTCGAGCGGTACGTGCAGGAGCGAGCAGGACGGCGCGACATCGACCCGGTCCGCGAGTCCGAGCAGGGTGGCGAGGGTGGCGAGCGAGTGCTCCAGGTTGTTGATCCACACATTGCGGCCGTCCACGACACCCGCGATCAGGCGCTTGCCCGGCAGGCCGCCGACGGCGGCGAGTGCGTCGAGGTTGGCGGCGGCGGGGCCGGTGAAGTCCAGAGCCAGGCCCTCGATGGGTGCCCGGGCGAGGACGGGAAGCGCCTCTCCGAGGCGGTCGAAGTACGAGGCGACCAGGACTTTCGGCCGGTCCGTGAGCGCACCCAGGTCACGGTAGGCGCGGGCGGCGGCGTTCAGTTCGGCCGGGGAGCGGTCCTGGACCAGGGCGGGTTCGTCCAGCTGGACCCAGTCCGCACCGGCCGCCCGGAGATCGGCGAGCACCTCCGCGTACACGGGAAGCAGCCGGTCAAGGAGGGTCAGCGGTTCGAAGTCCCTGGCGACGCCGGGACCGGGCTTGGCGAGCAGCAGGAAGGTCACCGGGCCGATCAGGACGGGGCGCCCCGCGAGGCCGAGCGCCAGCGCCTCACGCAGCTCGCCTACCGGCTTGCCGGAGTCGCACCGGAAGGCCGTGTCAGGACCCAACTCCGGCACGAGGTAGTGGTAGTTGGTGTCGAACCATTTGGTCATCTCCAGCGGCGGCGCGTGCTGGGTGCCGCGCGCCATGGCGAAGTACCCGGCCAGCGCATCGTCTGCGAAGGCGGCGCGATGGCGCTCGGGGACCGCGCCGGTCATCACGACGGCGTCCAGGACGTGGTCGTACAACGAGAAGTCCCCGGTGGGCACTTCGGTGATCCCGGCGTCGGCCTGCTGCTGCCAGGCGGCGCGGCGCAGCGCGGTGGCCGTGTCCTGCAGGGATTCGGCGCTGGTACGGCCCGCCCAGTAGCCCTCGACGGCCTTCTTCAGCTCTCGGCCAGGGCCCTGGCGGGGGTAGCCGTGCAGGGTCGCTGTCACCTGTGCGGCGGTGTACTCGGTGGTGGTCAACGGAACTCTCCTTCGCGAGTTCTCGACGGCCCCCGGGGGCGGAGAGATGCGAAGGAGAGGGCGCCCCGGTGTCGTACGCCCGGAGCTGTCCCTGCCGCCGCCGACCCGCCCACGAGGTCCCGGTTGGACCGCAGCCCGTTCGGGCGTGCGGGCAGTGGCAGGTCTTCGGACTCGTGGGCGCGCCGGGCGCGTCCTGGGACGGCCTGGCTTCTACTGGCCGTCGCTTCCCGGACGTTGAGGTGTCCAGTGCGTATGACGGCGGTCGTTCCCACTCACCGCTGCGGGGCAGTCCCGGATTCCCACCGGGTTCCCTCTTGCGACGCTTCCGTCCGGCTGACGGAGCGAACCAGCTGCACGACCAACGTACCCGACGGCGGGCAGTGATCCCGGTGCTGCTGTGGTGCATCGGGTCGAAAGTTACCTAGAGGTATGTAGTGACTTCGCATGCAAGCGGCAGTAGAACCTGTTCTCACTCCATCGAGAGTGAGGAACGTCACATGAGTGACAATACCGTGCGTGGTAAGGGTTCCAGGGGCGTTTCACGCCGAAGATTCTTAGCTGGAACGGGTTCTATTCTGGGCGCCGTCACCCTCTCGGCCCACGTCAATCCGGCCTATGCGGAGACCTCCGCCGCGACTGCCCCGATCGACTCCGGGGCGCATGTCCCGGTGCTCGTGATCGGCACCGGATACGGCGGCTCCGTCGCGGCTCTGCGTCTCGCCCAAGCGGGTGTTGACGTACAGATGATCGAGATGGGCATGGCCTGGGACACTCCGGGCTCGGACGGCAAGATCTTCTGCAACACGACCACGCCGGACAACCGTTCGTACTGGCTGCGCACCAAGACCAAGCAGCCGCTGAGCAACTTCTTCGGCATTCCGATCGACAAGAGCATCCCCAAGTACACCGGCATTCTGGACGCCGAGGACTTCGCGGGCATCACGGTGTACCAGGGCCGTGGCGTCGGCGGCGGTTCGCTGGTCAACGGGGGCATGGCCGTCACCCCGAAGCGCGAGAACTTCGCTTCCATCCTCCCGTCGGTGAACGCCGACGAGATGTACAACACGTACTACCCGCGTGCCAACTCGAACCTCGGGGTGGGCACCATCGACCCCGCCTGGTTCGACACCGTCGACTGCTACCAGTTCGCCCGGGTCGGCAGGAAGCACGCCCAGCGGTCCGGATTCCCCTTCGTCTTCGTGCCGGACGTGTACGACTGGGACTACATGAAGCAGGAGTCGGCGGGGACCGTCCCCAAGTCGGCGGTCGCCGGCGAGATCCTGTACGGCAACAACTACGGCAAGAAGTCGCTGCAGAAGACCTACATCGCCCAGGCGAAGGCGACGGGCAAGGTCACCATCTCCCCCCTGCACAAGGTCACTTCGGTGGCCCCGGCGTCCGGTGGCGGCTACACCGTCGTCATCGACCAGATCAACACCAACGGCGACACCACGGTCACCAAGACCGTGACCGCCGACAGGGTGTTCTTCGGGGCGGGCAGCGTCGGTACCAGCAAGCTGCTGGTGCGGCTGAAGGCCACCGGTGCGCTGCCCAACCTGAACAGCGAGATCGGGAAGGGCTGGGGCGACAACGGCAACGTCATGTGCGGCCGCGCCAACCACCTCTGGGACCCCACCGGCAAGATCCAGGCGTCCATTCCGTGCGGGGGCATCGACAACTGGACCGCGGGCGGGGCGTTCGCCGAAGTCGCACCGCTGCCGACCGGGATCGAGACGTACGCCTCGTTCTATCTGTCGATCACCAACACCCCGCACCGCGCCTCGTTCTCCTGGAACGCCGCCGCGAACAAGGTCGACCTGGACTGGCAGCAGGCCTGGAAGCAGACGTCCATCGACATGGCCAAGACGATCTTCGACAAGATCAACGCGAAGGAAGGGACGATCTACCGGACGGATCTCTTCGGCGTCTACAAGATCTGGAACGACACCCTCACCTACCATCCGCTCGGTGGTGCGGTGCTGAACAAGGCGACCGACAACTACGGCCGCCTGCACGGGTACACGGGCCTCTACGTCATCGACGGCTCGCTGATCCCGGGAAACACCAGCGTCAACCCGTTCGTCACGATCACGGCACTCGCCGAACGGAACATCGAGAAGATCATCGCAACCGACCTGTAGCGATGGCCTGACGCGGCCGCGGTCCGGCAGGAGGCAAGCAGGCGTTGCTCCTGCCGGACCGCACACGGCCGTCCGCGATGCGGCCTCCGTTGTCATCCGGCCATATCCGCCAGGGCCGTTGCACCCGGTCCCCGCAGACCAGGGTGTCGTTCGGACCGACGTACGGTGGACTCCGCAGCCCCGAACATGGCGCGATAGGCCCCCTCGGCGGGCGTACTCCGCCGCAATCGTGCTTTCGTGTGCACAGCCGGGCCCGGGACGACTCGACGTACGCAGCACCGCCGTGCTGCGCCACGAGAGGATGCTGCGGATGCCCGCGACACCGGCCCTGGTCGGGAGGCTGCTGTCCGCCGCCTCCTGGCTGACCAGCCCGCTCACCCCGGACGACTACCTCGGTCTCATCGACCCACTGCTCGACGCCCGCCGCCCGGCAGCGCGTGTGACGGCCGTGTGCGCGGAGACCCCGGACACCACCACGCTCACCCTGCGGCCAGGCCGGGGCTGGTCGGGGCACCGTGCCGGGCAGTACCTTCCCGTCGGTGTCGAGGTGGACGGCGTACGGCACTGGCGCACGTACTCCCTCACCTCCGTGCCGGACCGTCCCGACCGTCTCCTGACGATCACCGCCAAGGCGGTTCCCGGCGGCAGGGTCTCCCCGCGACTGGTGCACCGGACGCAACCCGGGGACGTGCTCCGAATCGGCCCCGCCCAGGGGGAGTTCGTCCTCCCCGACCGTCCCCCGCCCCGCATGCTGATGTTCACCGCGGGCACCGGCATCACCCCGGTGATGGGCATGCTCCGTTCACTCATGAGTCTTCGGCCCCCGCATCCCGACGTCGTCCTGGTGCACAGTGCGCCGACCGCCCGGGACACCATCTTCGGCCACGAACTCCGCCTGGCGCGGGCGAAGGTGACCTGGTTCCGCTATCACGAGCACCACACCCGTGCCTACGGCAGACTCGCCCCCGACGACCTGGCGCGCCTCTGCCCCGACTGGCGTGAGCGCGAGACCTGGGCGTGTGGCCCGGCCCCGCTGCTCGACGCGGTCGAGGACCACTGGGCGCGGGCGGGGCGCGGTGACCAGCTGCACCTGGAGCACTTCGCCCTCTCCCCGGCCCTTTCTCCGGAGGCGGACGCCACCGGCGGCCGCGTCCGGTTCACCCGCACCGGAGTCGAAGCCGTCGCGGACGCCTCCACGTCGCTCCTCGCCGTGGGTGAGGCGGCGGGTGTGCGGATGGCCTACGGGTGCCGGCGCGGTATCTGCTTCGGCTGTCTGACCCCTCTTTCGTACGGCCGGGTGCGTGACCTGCGTACCGGCGAGCTCCACGACCGGGCCGGCCAGTCGATCCAGACCTGCGTCACCGCGGCCGCCGGACCTCTTGCCCTCGATGCCTGAGCACACAAGGAGAGCCCCGTGACCGTCACCGTGAACGCCGTGAACGCCGACAATCCCGAGATCGATTTCAGTGCCGAGGAGGCCTTCGGCCAGGAACTCGACCGGATCCGCGCCGAGATCATCGCCGCGCGCGGAGCCGGGGACGCCCGCTACATCCACGCCGTGATCACCGCCCAGCGCGGCCTGGAAGCGGGAGGACGGGCCGCACTCGCCGTCTCGCTCTTTCCACCCGCCTGGTGCGCGGGCACCGCCATGCTCGCCACCGCCAAGATCCTGGAGAACATGGAACTGGGTCACAACATCCTCCACGGCCAGTGGGACTGGCTGGGCGACCCGGCGGTCCACTCCTCCACCTGGGAATGGGACTTCCTCACCCCCGCAGAGGCCTGGAAGCACACCCACAACCATCTGCATCACACCTGGACCAACGTCGTCGGCCTCGACCGCGACCTCGGATACGTCGTCTTCCGGATGAGCGCGGATCAGCGCTGGCAGCCGCGCCACCTCGCCCAGCCGCTCTACAACCTCCTGCTCGCGCCCCTCTTCGAGTGGGGCATCGCGCTCTACGACCTGGAACCGGATGCCGTCGCCGCAGGACGCAAACCCCCGCGCGCCTTCCTCACCGACCTGACCGGGCTCCTCACCAAGGCCACCTGCCAACTCACCAAGGACTACGTCCTCTTCCCGCTTTTCGCCGGTCCCTCCGCACTGCCTTGTCTGCTGGGCAACCTCACCGCCAACACCGTGCGCAACCTGTGGACCCACACGATCATCTTCTGCGGTCACTTCCCCCAGGGCGTCCAGACCTTCACCGAGGAGCACATCGAGGGCGAGACGCGCGGCGAATGGTACCTGCGGCAGGTCCAGGGTTCGGCCAACATCGAGGGCGGCCCCCTCTTCCACATCCTCAGCGGCAACCTCGGCCACCAGATCGAGCACCACGCCTTCCCCGACCTGCCCAGCAACCGCTACGCCGAAATCGCCCCGCGGGTGCGCGAGATCTGCGAGCGGTACGGAATCCCTTACGTCACCGGCCCGTTGTGGAAGCAGTACGGATCCACCTGGGGACGCATCCTGCGCTACGCCGTCCCGTCCCGCTGAACCGCACGGAACGTATCCGCAACCTCTGAGCAGGACTAAGCTGTCGAGTGAGGCTCGAGCCCCCGGCCGCGCAGCTCCATTCCGCTCCCGGGAGGCCCACCGTGCTCGTCCTGCTGCTCATCCTTCTCGTACTTCTCTTCGGCCTCGGCTTCCTCAACCCCATCTGGTGGGTGGCAGCAGCCATCGTGGTCTACGGGCTCGTCCGCACCGGCCGGAGCCGGGGGCGCGACGCCGGCTCCGACTACGGCGATTACCGCGACTACCGGGACCGTCAGGACCGGTGGGACCGCCGGTACCGCCGCCAGCGCCGGGGGCGGTGGAACCGGCAGGACCGCAGGGACAGCGAGAGCCACCGCTGACCGGAGCGGCCGTTCACTGCGGTACGGGCAGATAGACCGTCAGCGCCCGGGCCAGTTTGTCGACGACGAGCTCGTCGGACGCGGGACTCACCTCCCCGTCGCGGGAGTAGTCCCCCTCCTCGCCCACTCCGCCTATCTCTATCCGGGTCGCTGTGGTGGCCTGGTAGACGCGGGAGCGGGTGAGCGTGCCGGTGAGGAACGCGGCGACGAGCCGCGTACGGGCAAAGGGATGGCTGCCGTCCACGATGCGCAGATCGAGCAGTCCGTCGTCGAGGCTGCGGCGGTACGAAGGGGCGAAGCCGGGCGGGTCGTAACGGCTGTTGCCGGCGAAGAGCAGCCACACCAGACGCCGCTTCCCGTCGACGGTGACCTCGTTGGGGGTGCCCTCGGCGAGCACCCGGACCAGTCCCGTGCAGAGCGCGGGCCATTTCCCCAGACGCGATTCGCGGGCTTCACGGGCCCGTACGAGCTCGGGGTAGACGCCGATGCTGAAGGTGTTGAGAAAGTACGTATGCGATCCCGCACCGGAGACCCGGCCGAGGTCCACGGCCCCGCCGTGACCCGCCTCCACGGCTTCGGCGGCGGACGCGAGGGTGGGCAGGCCGAGGTCCGCGGCGAAGTGGTTGAGCGTGCCCGCGGGGAACACCGCGAGCGGCAGCCCGTTCTCGGCGGCCAGGGTGGCCGCGGTGTTGACCGTCCCGTCCCCGCCGGCGACGCCCAGCGCACCGCCGTCGGTGAGAACGTCCTTCACGGCCCGGTCGAATACCGTCTGCAGGTCGTCGCCGGCGGCGCAGAGCCTGAGGTCCGCCTCCGGGAGCAGGGACCGCAGCTCGACCTCGGCGGGCGTGTCACCTCCCGCGTCGCCGTTGACCACCAGGACCAGCCCCCGGCCCGCGGGGAGCGCGGGGACGGCAATGACCGGCCTGGCGGTGTCGGCAGGCTCGTCCCGGTACAGCGGCCACCAGCGGCAGGTCGCCCCCGCGACACCCGCGCCGACCGCGACGCCCGTGAGGACCCGGCCGAAGCCCTGGGAGCCGTTACGGGAACGCGCCGCGGCGACCCCTGCGACGACCGGGGCCAGGACGGCGCCCAGCCGCGGCGACTCCAGGGCGACGCCCGCGGTGAACGCGGCGGCGGTGGCCGCGGGCCCCGCCGCCGATGCCCCGGTCGCAGCGCAGGCGGCGGAGGCCAGGGCCATCGATCCGGCGCCCCGTAGCGCGGCGCGGCGCGCGCGGCGGTTGCCCGACACGCCCAGCGCGGCGGCGCCGGCCAGCAAGAACAGGCCGTACTTGAATGTGCGGTGGTCTCCCATGCCGGGCGCGTACCCGCAGCGCCGGTGAACACTCTGTGGACCTGCTCATGGGTGAGTATGGGTGGATGAACACTGCAGAGGTTTTGGCGGACGCGTTCGGACGCGTCCAGGAGGAAGTGCACGCCGCGACCGATGGCCTCTCGCCCGAGGAACTCGCGACCCGGCCGGGCGATGAGGCCAACTCGGTCACCTGGCTGGTGTGGCACCTGACCCGCGTCCAGGACGACCACGTCGCCGACGCGGCGGGCCTGGACCAGGTGTGGACCACGCAGGGCTGGTCGGACCGCTTCGGGCTGCCGTTCGGCGAGGCGGAGACGGGTTACGGGCACACGGCCAAGCAGGTGGCCGAGGTCCGCGGCGTCTCGGCCGACCAGCTGCGCGGCTACTACGACGCCGTCCACGAGCAGACGCTGTCCTTCGTGCGCGGACTCGACGACGCTGCGCTCGACCGTGTCGTCGACGAGCGGTGGACACCGCACGTCACCCTGGGCGTCCGGCTGATCAGCGTCATCTCCGACGATCTGCAGCACGCCGGCCAGGCCGCGTACGTCCGTGGCCTGCTGCCACGCCGCTGACGCACTGTCACTGGCGTACGCCCAGAGGGCCGAGCCCCTTCCGGATTCTTGTAACACGTTCTACTGTGTGCGCCGCCGCAGGGACGGACCGCGAGACGCCTGGAGGGGCCGTGCACCTCGAATACACGCCTGAGCAACAGCAGTTGCGCACCGAACTGCGTGCCTACTTCGCCGATCTTGTGCCGGACAACGCGTACGCGCGCTACGCCGACCCCGCGGCCCAGAAACGCTTCTACCGTGAGACCGTCCAGCGACTGGGCAGCGACGGCTGGCTGGGCGTCAGCTGGCCCAAGGAGTACGGCGGCCGGGGACTGTCCCCCATGGAGCAGTTCATCTTCTTCGACGAGGCGGCCCAGGCGGGTGTCCCGCTGCCGATCATGGGGCTGAACACCGTCGGGCCCACGATCATGCAGTTCGGCACCGACGAGCAGAAGTCGTACTTCCTGCCGAAGATCCTCTCCGGCGAGATCGACTTCGCGATCGGCTACAGCGAACCCGACGCAGGAACGGACCTCGCCGCCCTCAAGACCCGCGCCGTGCGCGAGGGCGACGAGGCCACCGGCGAGTACACAGTCAACGGCCAGAAGATCTGGACCACCAACGGCGACACGGCCGACTGGGTCTGGCTCGCGGTACGTACCGATCCCGAGGCCCCAGCCCACAAGGGCATCACCATGCTCCTGGTCCCGACCTCGGACCCCGGCTACACCTGCACGATCATCAACACCCTCGCCTCGCACGACACCACGGCCAGCTACTACGAGAACATCCGTGTCCCGGCCACCCGCCGCGTCGGCGAGGAGAACAAGGGCTGGCGCCTGATCACCAACCAGCTCAACCACGAGCGCGTCACCCTCGCCGCCCACGGCACCATGGCCATCCGCGCCCTCCACAACGTCCAGCGCTGGGCCGCCGACACCAAACTCGCCGACGGCCGACGCGTCATCGACCTCGGGTGGGTGCGCGGCCGCCTCGCGAAGACCCACACCAAGCTGGACGCGATGAAGCTCCTCAACTGGCAGATGGTCAACGCCGTCCAGAACGGCACCCTCACCCCGCAGGACGCCTCCGCCGTCAAGGTGTACGGATCCGAGGCGCGCAGGGACGCCTACGCCTGGCTGATGGAGGTCGTCGGTGCGGCGGGCGCGCTGAAGGAGGGCTCGACGGGAGCCGTCCTGCACGGAGAGCTGGAGCGCGGCTACCGCTCCGCCGTCATCTTCACCTTCGGCGGCGGCAACAACGAGATCCAGCGCGAGATCATCTCCTGGATCGGCCTGGGGATGCCGCGCGTACGACGGTAGTAGTACGGAAGGCGTTGCAGGGGGCTCCGCCCCTTCCACGTCGTGGCATCGCGGTCATGACTGCGGTGCCCGGCCGAGGAGTTCGGGAGTGGTGGCCGCGGCAGCGCAGCGCTCGGCGAAGCCCAGGACCTGGAAGCGGTACTCGTAGCCCGCGATGCTGTTGGCGATCACGTGCGAGGAGCCGGGGAAGAGCGCGGCGTCGACGTACGGGGAGCCGGCGCGCAGGGCCGCGGCGAACGCGGTGACACCGTCTTCGCCCGCGACCCAGAGGTTGTCAAGTTCGGCGAGCCGATAGTGCACCGGCACGGTGACGCGGGAGGCGACGTCGGACCATTCCCGGACCCAGCCTCCGGCGACTTCCTTGAGCTCGGCGTGCAGGGCGGGCTGGAACGACTCGCGTCGGTCGGCCGCGCCGAGGACGTAGGCGGGGACGGTCCACAGGGGCGGCATGGAGATCTTGCCCGCGAGCTGCTCCAGACCGGCGTACTCGGTGTCCGACGGCGCGTCCCAGGCGCCGACCATGGCCGGAGGCAGCACCTGGCCGATGTCGGACACCGCGACGCCGAGCAGGGGCCAGGACGGATCGGTCAGCGCGCCCCAGAGCGCGGCCAGATGGAGCGTGATCGCACCGCCGATGGAGCAGCCGACCAGCACCACACCAGGGCTTCCCTGTTGGTGCTGCTGCCAGAGTTCGCCCACCGCGTCGAGCAGGCGCTCGGCGTTGGCGCGCATCAGCCCGGAGTCGGAGTCCGGTGAGAAGCCGAGGGAAACGCTGTCCCCGGACCCGGGCCGATCGAGCGCAAAGGCAGGGAAGCCGTTCAGTGCGGCCAGTTCCAGCTGTGAATGACCGGGTATGTCAAAGCTGGTGGCATTGGCGCCGCCACCGTGGACGTAGACCAGCAGCGCCTTCTCCGGCGGTTCCGTCGGCAGCGCGGCGATTCCGGTGATCCTGCCACCGAGCAGTTCGAGCTTCTCGCGGGTTACGGACATGGAGGCTCCTCGTCGGCGTTACGGAAGAAGGGGTGCAGGGGCGGGGGATCGTGTGAATTGGGTGAAGTACTCCAGGGCCGTGATGTCGTCGACAGCCTCACGGCCGGCGACTTGACCGATGGCGGCGCCCTGCAGCAGGCGTTTGACGGGGACTTCGAGTTTCTTGCCGGTACGGGTGTGCGGCACGGCAGGCACCTCGATGATCACGTCGGGGACGTGACGAGGGGAGGCATGGGTGCGAATAGCGGTCCTGATGGTGTCGCGCAGTTCCTCGTCCAGTTCGTGGCCGGGTTCCAGGACGACGAACAGGGGCATCCAGTAGTCCCCGTCGGGTAGTTCGGCGCCGATGACGAGGCTCTCGCGGACGCCCGGCAGTTCGTCCACGACGGCGTAGATGTCGGCGCTGCCGAGCCGTACCCCGTGGCGGTTGAGGGTGGAGTCGGAGCGGCCGGAGATGATGACGCTGCCGTGCGCGGTACGGGTTATCCAGTCGCCGTGCTGCCAGACGCCTGGGTAGGAGCTGAAGTACGCCTCGTGGTAGCGCCTTCCGTCGGGGTCGTTCCAGAACCGGAGCGGCATCGAAGGCATGGGCCGGGTGACCACGAGTTCACCGACCTCTTCTGTGACGGGCCGGCCGCGGCTGTCGAAGGCTTCCAGGGCGACGCCGAGCAGCGGGGCGGAGATCTCGCCGGGCCATACGGCCGTGTTGGGGGCGCTGCCGGCGAAGCCGCTGACGATGTCCGTGCCGCCGCTGGTGGAGGCGACTTGGACACGGGGGCCGACGTGGTCGCGGACCCAGTAGTAGGACTGGGCGGGCAGGGGGGCGCCGGTGGAGCCGAGGACGCGCAGTGCGGACAGGTCGAGGTCGCGTCCGGGCGTGAGGCCGGCCTTGGCGGAGCTCTGCAGGTAGCCGGGGCTGACGCCGAGGACGGTGGCCCGGTGTTCGGCGGCCAGGGCCCAGAGGCGTCCCGGGGCCGGGTGGGCCGGGCTGCCGTCGTAGAGCACGATGGTGGCTCCGACCAGCAGGCCGGAGACGACCAGGTTCCACATCATCCAGTTGGTGGTGGTGTACCAGAGGAAGCGGTCCCCGGGACCGAGGTCGAGGTGCAGGCCGAGGAGTTTGTGGTGGTCGAGCAGGACTCCGCCGTGTCCGTGGACGATGCCTTTAGGGGTGCCGGTGGTACCGGAGGAGAACAGCACCCACAGCGGAGTATCGAAGGGCACATGGTCGAAGACGCACTCCGCGGGGTCGGCGAGGGTGTCCTCCCAGAGCACCGTGCCCGTGCCCGCGTCGGGGGAGAGCGGCAGGCCGAGGTTCGGCACCTGCACCGTGACGCGGACCGAGGGCAGCGCGGTGCGCAGCGCGGCGGTTTCCGCGCGGCGGTCGTGCCGGCGACCGCTCCACCGGTAGCCGTCGGCGGCGAAGAGGACGACCGGTTCGAGCTGCGCGAAGCGGGTGGCGGCGCCGTCGGAGCCGTAGTCCTGGCCGCACGCCGACCAGACCGCCCCGATGGAGGCGGAGGCCAGGAACGCCACGACGGTGTGCGGGGAGTTGGGCAGATAGCCGACCACCCGGTCTCCGGCCGTGACTCCCTGCCGACGCAACCAGGCGGACAACGCGCCTACCTGGCCGCGTAGTTCGGCCCACGTGGTGTGCGTGGTGGCGCCGCTCTCGTCGACCGAGATGATCGCGGTACCGGTGGGATCGTCCGTACGCAGTGCGTGCTCGGCGTAGTTCAGCCGGGCGCCGGAGAACCAGCGGGTGGCCGGCATGGGGGCGTCGTCCAGGACCTGGCTCCAGGCGCCGGAGGTCCGGATGGCGAAGAACTCGCTGACGGCTGTCCAGAATCCGGGCAGGTCAGCGACCGACCACGCCCATAGGGACTCGTAGTCGGGGTGGGTGACGCCGGTGAGCCGGGCGACGAACTCCGTGAAGCCCGCGATGCGCGAGCCCGCGACGCTGGACTGGTCAGGCAACCAGACCGGCTCGGGGGGCGTGGGTGTCTGTGGCGTGTTCACCACTCGCCCCCGGTGGTGGCGACGGGCGCCGGGGCCGGGACGTCATGGGTCAAGGAGCCGTGCTGGGCCGCCAGTTGCTCCTCCAGGTCATCGATGAGACGCACGAAGTCGTCCCATGCGGCGGCGGTGCCGAAGAGGTAGTGATCAGGGCGGATCACCACGCCCACCTGCCCCTCCTCGGCGAGGTGGGGAACATAGAAGCCGTCCAGATCGACGGCGGCCACCTCCTCGTCGGCGTGCGCTTCCGGCCCTGCCAGATGCAGCAGACGCGCTCCGATCCCTTCCAGAAAGGTGAGTTGGCGCGTCGACAGCACCGTGCGCGGATCGGTGGTGGAGGCGACGACGAAACCGCGGCCGACCACTTCGCTGAGCAGACCGGTGCGCCCTCGGTACGAGATGCGTGCCTGCCGGCTGAGTCGCCCGGCGGCTCCCGCCTCACCACGGCCGACGAGGCCGTCGGTGAGTACGGTCGGGGGCAGCGGCGGCAGGGCCCGCGCCGGGTCGGCGCCGTGGCCGATCAGGAAGGCGTCCCGCTCGGCCGCTTCACCGGGGTCGGTCACGCAGATGACCTTGCCCAGCTCGACCGACATCCCGATGGCGTGCTGGACGTGGGCGCTGCGCTCGGTGCCGTAGGTGTCCAGGAGAGCCGGGTCGGCGGCGCCGCGCAGGACCAGGTCGAGTTTGAAGGTGAGGTTGGCCGCGTCCCGGATACCGGAGCACATGCCCTGACCCGCGAACGGCGGCATGAGGTGGGCCGAGTCGCCGGCCAGCAGGAGGCGACCGGCACGCCAGGTGTCGGCCCACTGGGCCTGGAAGGTGTAGACGGCGTGCCGCTCGAGGTCACATGTGCCCGGGGTCATCCCGAAAGGTGCGAGCAGCCGCCAGGCGGCGGATTCGGTGTCGAGTTCCTCCACGGACTCCCCGGGCATGCGCATGAATTCCCAGCGCCGTCGGCCCGGCCCGCCCGACACCACGGTCGTGGGCCGCTCCGGATCGCAGATCTGGAGGTTGACGGGGGGGTCCCAGGTACGCGGGGTATGGGGGTGGACGTCGACGATGAGCCAGTCGTAGAAGAAGCCGAGGTCCGTCATGCGGGTGGGCATGTGAGCGCGTACGAAACTGTTGGCGCCGTCAGCACCCACGACCCAGTCGGCGGTCAGTTCGTGCTGCCGGCCGGTGGTGTCCCGTGCCGTCACGGTGACATCCCGTTCGGTCTCGGCCAGGCCGACGGCCTCGTGACCGCGCAGAACCGTGACGTTCGGACATGCGTCGGCCGCCGTGGCCAGGGCCCGCTCCAGGTCCGGCTGGTACGTCATGGAGGCAAGCGGCCAGCCGGAGGGGCCGAGGCCGGACCAGTCGAACTTCAGCAGCGGAGTCCCCTCCGCGTTGCGCCACTCGTAGCTGTCGGCCGGCTCGGACAGTTCGCCCAGCCGGTCACCGATTCCCGCGTCGGCCAGCAGCCGGGCGACCTCGTCGTCGAAGTGCACGGCGCGGGGGAGGGGGTAGGGGGTGGGCCATTGCTCCAGGACGGTGACCTGTCACCCGTCCCTGGCGAGGAACAGGGCGGTCGTCAGGCCGACCGGCCCGGCTCCGACGACGAGTACGTCGCTACGGCCTGGACGGCCGGTGTTCCGGTGCATGGTGGTCGTCCTCACTCGGTCGGCGCGTGAGCGCCGGTCATCAGGGCTGCCAGATCCTCCGGGGCGAGGAACGACGGGGGAGGAGGCGGGCCCCAGGCGTACAGCGACTTCATGCCCTCGAAGACGCCGGGCTTCCACAGGGCGTCGTCGACGATGCAGTCGAGGTCGGAGTAGTACTCCGAGAAGGTCCCGGCCGGGTCCTTGAGGTACCAGAAGAAGTTCGAGCCGATGTAGTGGCGGCCCAGCCCCCAGGTATGGCGGTCGGGGTCCGCCTCCAGCATGGCGGTGGCGCCGCGGCCGATCTCGTCGACGTCGTCGACCTGCCAGGAGGTGTGGTGCAGGAAAGCGACAGGAGCCTGCTGTACCAGGACGTTGTGGTGGTCGCTGGAGCAGCGCATGAAGGCGGCCAGGCCCTTGACGGTGTCGCTGACCTTGAACCCCAATCCCTCCTGGAAGAAACGCTGGGAGGTCTCCTGGTCCGTGGAGCCGAGCACCACATGCCCGAGCTTGCGCGGTCGCACCGGTTCCTCGCGCAGGATGCCCGCAGCGCGGTGCCCGAGGCGGACGTCGGTGCCTGGGGCGTTGTACAGAGGCGCCGGAGCAGCGGTCTGTCGAAGGCGCGCGGAGAGTTCCACGCGTACGAGGACCTCGGTGCCCGGATCGACGGCGGTTACCGACCCCGCCGTGCGGTGGACCGGCACGTCGAGCCGGGCGAGGGAGGCGGCGACCCGGTCCAGGTCGTCCGGGTCGTCGGCACCCACGCCTAGTTCGACCAGGCGGCGCCGGGAGGAGTGCACGATGCGCAACTGCTCGCCGCCGTCGATGGTGGACAGGGTGTGAGAGCGCTGCGGTGCGGCGGTGCCGCCAGTGCTGCCTCCCACGGGTGTGAGGCCGAAGTCGGCGTAGTAGGCGGCTGTCTGCTCGACGTTCGGCACGCCCATGACGATCTGGGTCAGTCGGTGCAGTGACATGTTGCGGCTCTTTCGGATCGGCGAGGCGGAATCGGAAAGGCGGACCTGTGATGTCCTCGTGAGGTCCGCCGTCGTACGGCCTCGCGGGTCGGTCAGGGGGCGAGCATCGGGTTGCGCAGGGTCCCGATGCCTTCGATCCAGGTGACCAGCACGTCTCCCGGAGCGAGGAACTTCTGCGGAGTGCGGGCGCCGCCGACGCCGGCCGGGGTGCCGGTGAAGATCAGGTCGCCGGGCAGCAGCGGGCACACGGCGGACAGGCGGGTGATGAGTTCCGGGATGTCGAAGACCATCTCGGAGGTCCGGCTCTTCTGCAGGACTTCGCCGCCTTCGAGCCTGCAGCCCAGCTCGAGGTCGTCCGGGTTCGCGAACTCGTCGGTGCTGACGAGCTCCGGGCCGAGCGGGGCGAAGCCCGGGTGGGACTTGCCGAGGGAGAACTGCGGTGCCGGTCCTGTCAGTTGCAGACGGCGTTCGGAGAGGTCCTGGCCCACGGTCAGCCCGGCCACGTAGGACCAGGCCGTCTCCCGGTTCGCGTGGTGGCAGTGGCGGCCGATGACGGCGACGAGTTCGGCCTCCCAGTCGACCAGCCCGTCAGGCAGGGTGACTGCTGCTTCGTGGCCGGTCAGGGACGTGCGGAACTTGGTGAAGACGGCCGGCTCGGTCGGCACGTCCAGCTTCGACTCCGCGATGTGGTCGAGGTAGTTCAGGCCGACCGCGAAGATCTGGGCAGGCCGGGGAACGGGAGGGCCCCACACCGTGCCGGCGGCCGTGCCGACCGGGGGTGCTGTTGCCGCAGCAGGCGACGCCAGGAACTCCCGGGTCCAGTCGGAGAACGCCTCCCAGTCGGCGAACGCGGTCTGCGCGTCGGGACCGAAGCGCCCCCGGCTCGCCTCCGCGGCATCGAAAAAGCCCTGCGGGCCCTTGATGGCCAGCCGTCCGTCTATGTGCGCCAGGCGCATGAGGCCCTCCATGTAGTGCGGGTGTCTGCTGGGAAGTCTTGCCCTGTAATCTCGATGAGGCAATAGATTAACGATAATTTCTTCGACTGTCGTTTTGCTGCTACGGTGCGTGGTTATGGCTGGTGAGAAGGCAACTAGGGGCGGCGTCGTCTACGCACAGATCCGTGACGACATCTTTCAAGGAGTGTTCGAGCCCGGTCAGCGCCTGCGCCTGGTGGAGCTGTCCCAGCGCTTCTCGGTCAGCCAGTCGGTCGTGCGCGAAGCTCTCACGCGCCTGTCCGAGCAGGCACTCGTCCATGCCGCGCCGCAGCAAGGATTCAGCGTGGTCACGGTGTCCCTGGCGGATCTGAACGAACTCACGGAAGCCAGGATCGAGATCGAGACCCTGGTGCTGCGCCGGTCGATGGAGCGCGGGGACATCACGTGGGAGGCGTCCGTGGTCGCCGCCCACCACCACCTGGCAGGCACCGACGGGCTCCGGGGCGACGGAACCCTGAACCCGGACTGGTTCCCTGTCCACGAGCGCTTCCACCAGACCATGCTGGAAGGGTGCGGGAACGCCCGGCTGCTGGCCGCGGCCCTCAGCCTGCGGGACGCGGCAACGTTGTACCGGCGCTGGTCGCTGCCCGTCGGCCACGACACCGAGCGCGACGTCGCCGGTGAGCACCAGGCCATCGTCGGCGCCGTGCTGGACAGGGATGTCGACACGGCGGCCGAGCTGCTCGCCCGGCACATCGACCGCACCTCCGACGCTCTGCGCACGGTGATCGAGAAGGACCACGCCACAGTGACGTTGCCCGACCCGACCACGCAGGCCCGGCGCCGACCGGCAGGGCAACGCGGCGCGTGATGCTCGCACGACGGCAAGGAAGGCGTCATGACGGATCGCCATGATCCCGGCCCCTCCGACTGGGTCTTCCAGCTCACCCACGACCTCGCGTACACGCCCCGCGCGTCCGCCAGCTCGGAGCGCACCATCGCCGACGCGACCGACCGCATCGGTCCCGGGCCCGTGGACTGGGCTGTCGCCGTCGGCGAGGAATTGGCTCTCGTCATCATCCGCGAAGTCCCCGAACTGGGGGGCGGGCAGGCCCCCTTCGAAACCCTCCGCATGGGTACCGAGGCCGCGACACTGCGCGCGCTGCTCCTGCTGGCAGACCCGGCGGCCGACCGTGCGATCCCCGAGGAGTCCCTGCTGGGGGACCGTGAGTTCGCCCGGCGACGCCTGGGCCTGGACAAGGTGTTGCGCGGAATCCGCGTCGCCCACGCGGCGTTGACGCAGGCTCTGATGGCCGCATGCCAGGAGCGGGCCGCACCGTCCGAACGCTCGGAGCAGTTCCGCCGTATCTCCGAGCTGCTCTTCGACTTCATCGACGAGTTCTCCTCCCGGATGACCGCCGAATACCTGGCCGAGCACGACCGATGGCTCACCAGCGGCGCCGCGGCCCGCGAGGAAACCGTCCGCGCGATCCTCGACGGACAGCCGGTCCGGGAGGAAGCGGCGCGTGACCTCCTCGCCTACCGGGTGGAGGGCCGCCACCTGGCCGTCATCGCGTGGTGTGACAGCCCGACCGCGGAAACCCCTGGTGACCTGCAGCGCGCGGCAGCCGAACTGCTGCAGCTGCGCGGTTGTTCCTCGGTCCTGGTTCTTCCCACCGGCCGGACCACCGTGTGGGCGTGGGGAGACCTGCATGCCCCGATCCCCGCTGCCGCGCCCGGTGCATACCTGTACCCGGAGGGCTGCCGCTTCGCTTTCGGCTCGGTACGCCACGGACTGACGGGGTTCCGCCAGTCGCACGAGGACGCGCGGCACGCGGCCCGGATCGTAGAGCTCAACCCCCATGGCACGGGCCGTGTCGTCGACTACCCGGATGTCGAGCTGCCGGCACTGCTCTCCGCCGACCTGCCCGCCCTGCGCCGCTTCGTCGGCGACGAGCTCGGGGCACTGGCGGCGGACAGCCCGCACACGGAACAGTTGCGCCGGACGCTGCGCCTGTACTTGCGCAACGAGCGCAGTCTGATGGCCGCCGCGGCGCAACTGCATGTGGCGCGCAATACCGTCACCTACCGGGTCAAGCGGGCTCAGGAGCTGCTCGGACACGACCTGGCGACCCAACTGCCCGAAGTGATGGCGGCCTTGGAGGCCACGCGGGTGCTGGGTGCTGCTGTGCTCCGACCGGAAGCGAACGGCTCGCACGACGATCCTCCTCGCCACCTCTGACGTCCCGATCAGATCAGTGGAGTGACCTGCTCCTCGATCCCGAGGAGCGCGCGACCGTACAGTTCGCTCGCGATGGCCGGGTTGATCACCGCGTGCCGGCTGCCCGTCTCCTGGTCCCGCCAGATCCGCTGCAGCGGGTTGGCCTCGGCGAAGCTGCCGGCACCCTGGATGCTCAGCAACAGATCCAGGGCCTCACGGGAACGCCGGGCGATGTAGCCGGTATCCATCCGTACCCGCGCCCGCGTCTCGAACGGCATGTACTCGCCCCGGGCCGCCCAACTGTCGATGTCGTCGGCGGCCCGCATCAGGTGCAGACGGGCGGTGTCGATCAGCTGGGCGGCCTCGGCCAGCTGGATCTGCGTCGAAGGCGCGTCGGCGGCGCGCTCGTAGAAGGTGTATGAGATGCCCTTGCCCTTGGCGAGGGAGGCCGAGACCAGGTCCATTCCCCCCTGGGCCAGGCCCACTTGCGGGCCGGCCAGCACCAGCGCGAGCACCGGCACCAGCGCGGACCGGTACAGCGTCTCGTCCTTGTGCTCGGTCGGGTACGCGCCCTGCACGCTCTGGGTGACCGACAGGATGCGGTGCGCGGGCACGAAGACCTCGTCGGCGACGAGCGTGTTGCTCCCGGTGCCCCGCATGCCGGCCACGTACCAGGTGTCCTCGATCGTCAGATCGCTCATCGGGATGAGAGCGGCGCCCTGGTCGGTCTGCCGGCCGGAGGCGTCCACGACGGGGACGCCCAGCGTCGCCCACTGGGAGTGCAGGCTGCCGGAGGCGAAGCCCCAGCGGCCGGTGACGACGAGTCCGCCGTCGACGGCCCTGCTGGTGGCGCTGGGAGCGAGGACGCCGCACACCCGTGCGTCGGGGTCCTCGCCCCAGACCTCCTGCTGGGCCTGGTCGGGATACAGGCCGACCATCCAGTTGCAGACGTTGACCAGCGTGGTCACCCAGGAGGTGGACCCACAGCCGCGGGCGAGCTCGGAGCTGACCTCCAGAAAAGTCCGAAGATCCGCCTCATGGCCACCGAAGCGCCGCGGTACCGTCAGCCGGAACAGTCCGGCATCGGTCAGCGCCTTGATGTTCTCCTCGGCGACCCTGCGGTCGTTCTCCGTACGGGCGGCGTTCTCCCTCAGCAGAGGCAGCAGCGCCGTCGCGCTCTCTTTCAGCGCTGCGGCAGACGCGACGGTTGTCTGCGGGGTGGATGCGGTGGTGGTCATGGTGTCCTCCGGGCGTTACGCGGCTCAGGCGGCGCACCTCGTGTGGCGGGGCGCCTCTGGTGGGATTGCACGCCCGGTTCGTCCACCTGTCTTGGTTCCGGGAGCGCAGAATCCCGGCCGCCACTTGCGCTGCCGGACCAGTCGGCCGCCCCTTTGGGCCCGACGCCCAAGTCCCTCCACCCGGCTTGGCTCCCCGGCCCAGTGCGACGGGGAGAGCACCGTGGATTGACTGGAGTGGAACCCGCGTCGACGGAAACCGCTCCCGCCGTGATCGACGCGGACTCGGATCCCGTTCCCCTGGAGGTCGCTGTGCCCGCATCTGCCCTCGCCGCAACGGACCCGCCTGTCATGGTCCCCGAACCTGCGGATATCCGTCATGTGCTGGGCCACGTGCCGACCTCGGTGTGCGTGGTGACCGCCACGACGCCGTCCGGCCCGGTGGGTGTCACGGTCGGCAGCTTCACGTCGGTGTCCCTCGACCCCCCGCTGGTCGTCTTCTACGCCGGGTGCGACTCGGCCAGCGCGCAGGCGATCGTCGGCGCCCGGAGCTTCTGTGTGAACGTCCTTGCGGACGACCAGCAGGAGGTGTGCGCGGCTTTCGCCCGGCGGACGCCGGACAGATTCGCCACCGGGGACTGGGAGTTCGAGGCTCACGGGCCTCCGCGTCTCAGCGGCGCGGCGGCCTGGATCGTGTGCGACGTCGAGGGGAGTCATCCCGCAGGGGACCACATGGCGGTGGTGGGCCGGGTACGGGACCTTGCCGCGGCCCGCGGGCCCCGTAATCCCTTGCTCTTCCATCGCGGCCAATTGGCGCGCCTCGACCGGGCCCGCGGCGTGCACGCGCCCACACACTCCTTCGACTGGTGGGACCGCTGAACGCGAAGGACGGCATCACGCGTGACCGGGACGCGCCGCCCTGCGGCCGTCCTCCTCCAGCTCCCGGGAGATCGCACGGGCGGTGGCCCGCACGGCCGGGCCGTAGCCCGCTTCCGCGAAGCCGGTGCTGGGTGCCACGACCGACAGCGCCGCCACCACCTCCTGGCCGTCCCGCACCGGCGCGGCCACGGTGTTCAACGGCCAGGGATGGCTTTGCCGACCGAAGGCGTGGTCACCACGCCGTACCTCCGCAAGCATGCGGCGCAGGTCGGCTGCGGTGCCGATGCCGTCAGGGCCCTGCCCGGGCTCGAAGGCACCGATGGCGTGGTCCTGCACGGCCACCGGTGCGAAGGCGAGCAGTACCAGTCCGACACCGGTGGACGTGAGAGGAAGACGGCCCCCGACCCGGTAGGCGACAGGGCTGGCGTCGAGGGCCGAAAGCCGTTCGATGAGCAGTGCCTCGTGCTGGTCGCGCACGGCGAGCAGCACGTGCTGACGGGTGACGTGGAAAAGGTCTTCCATGTACGGCATGGCCACGGACCGCAGTCCGTGGCCGCGCGGAGCCAGGGATGCGGTCTCCAGCAATCGCAGCCCCACGACGTAGCGGCCGTCGTCGAGGCGCTCCAACGCGCCCACGTGTACGAGGGAGCGGGCGAGCCGCAGAGCGCTGCTGCGGGGGATGCCGCTTCGCTGGGCCAGTTCGGCGAGGGACAACGCACGGTGGTCGCTGTCGAATGCGCCGAGCAGCGCGAACGCCCGGTCGATGACCGGCTGCCCCTCGGCGGGCTTGCCTCCGCGCCTCGGGGCAAGGCCACCATCGGAACTCTGTGTTTCATTCATCGGAATCACTCATGCCATCGTACGGCGCCGTTCCTACGCTGATTCAGGTACGGACCCGCAAGCCAGGGAGCCTCACATGACCTCGACCGGCCTCATCGACATCCACGCCCACTTCGTCACGGACAGCTATGTTGCCGCGGCTCGATCCGCCGGCATCGAGCACCCGGACGGGATGCCCGGGTGGCCCACGTGGAGCGTCGAACGGCATCTCGACCTGATGGAGCGCTCGGGAATCGAGAAGTCCTATCTGTCGATCTCCTCTCCGGGAGTGCACTTCGGGGACGACGGTGCTGCCCGGGCCCTGGCGCGGGAGGTGAACGAGTTCGGGGCCCTGGTCCGCAGTGAGCGTCCGCAGCGGTTCGGCCACTTCGCCTCCCTGCCCCTGCCGGACGTCGAGGGCTCGCTCGCCGAGGCCGCCCACGCCCTGGACGTACTCGGTGCGGACGGAGTCGCCGTGGAGACCAACCACCACGGCCTCTACCTCGGCGACCCCCGGCTCGAACCGCTGTGGGAGGACCTCGACCGCCGCGGAGCCCTCGTCTTCGTCCACCCCACCTCGCCGCCCCACGCCGACGACCTCTCCCTGGGCCGGCCGCGGCCGATGCTGGAGTTCCTGTTCGACACCGCACGGAGCGCGAGCGACCTGCTCCTGCGCGGCGTGCTCACCCGCCATCCGCGGATTCGCTGGGTGCTGACCCACGGCGGAGGCGCGCTGCCGCTGCTCGCCGACCGCATGGACCTGTTCAGTGCCGTGGTGGGGGACGGTCCCCAGGACGTGCCCAGCGCCGTGGAACAGCTCGGCCGCCTCTGGTACGACATGGCCGGGACGCCCTTCCCGCGCCAGATCCCGGCGCTGGAGGCCGCGTTCGGCACCGATCGCCTCCTCTACGGCAGCGACTACTGCTGGACACCCGAGGGAGCGGTGCTCGCCCAGGTCGCGTCCCTCGACTCGTCCGCACAGCCGTCCACCACCGACACCTGGCGGGACCTCACCACCCGCAATGTGCGCCGGCTGTTCGCCGTGTGACGGCCGCCAGGGCAGCGCGGGGCCGAAGACCAGGTCGCACCAGGTCAGGCCCCCAAAAGTGGGCAAATGAGATGACGGCGATTGCGGCAGTTCGCGCACCAGGTCACGTTGCGTGACGACCTCTAGGAGAGACATGAGCAGGTACGTTCAACCGTCCTCGATCAACGGACGCGTGGTGGTGAGGGACGTCATCGTGGTCGACCCGCTGGACGGGACCCGCACACCCGGCCAGGACGTGGTCGTCGAGGGCAACCGGATCACGTCCGTGACGACGACCGGTGCCCCGGTCTCGGGCGCGCACGTGGTGGAGGGGCGAGGCCGATTCGTTGTCCCGGCGTTCATGGACATGCACATGCATGCCTTGAACACCCCGGAGGATGTCGACGGCACCTACGCCCTGATGCTTGCCAACGGCGTCGTCGGTTTCCGCCAGATGTCGGGCAGCAGGGAGCTGCTGAAGTCCCGTCGCGAGGGCACGCTGCCCCGGCCGACCGGCGCACCGGCGCTCAAAGCAACCGCTGGTGACCTGCTGACCCCGCTGAACGCCGGCACGGTCGACGGCGCGGTTCAGGCCGTGAGGGAGCAGCACCGGGAGGGTGCCGATTTCGTCAAGGCGGGCATGACGACCCGGGAGACCTTCCTGGCTGCCCTCGAGGAGGCGAACCGGCTCGGCATCCGGCTGGGTGGCCACCTGCCGGCCGACCTCGATCCCCGGGAGGCCGCGCGCGGCGGGGTGTGGTCGATCGAACACCTGGGTCCGGGTGTCACCGTGTTCGCCGCTGCGTCGTCCCGCGAGGCTGAGGTGCGTGCCAAGAACGCGACCCGCAAGCTCCCGCCGATCCCCAAGGTCAAGATCCCTGGTGCCGAGAAGTTGGTGATGAAGCTGGTCAAGAGCATTGCCGTGAACCCGGCGACCCGCACCTCCGAACTGGAAGCTCACGCCTACGAACTCGCCGACGGCTCCTACGACCAGCAGAAGGCCGAGGAGCTGGCCGCCTTGTTCGTCGAACACACCACCTGGCAGTGCCCGACCCTGATCCGGGTCCACACCCAGCAGTTCGGCGATTCACCCGAACACACCGAAGACCCGAGGCGCCGCTATATGGCCTCAGGTGAACTGCGCGCCTGGGACAAGTCGGCGAAGAAGTTCTCCAAGCTCCCCGACGTCACCCGCGACGCCCTGCACGGCCACTGGGCCGCGCAGCTGCGGATGACCAAGACGTTCGCAGACGCCGGAGTCCCGATGGTGGCGGGTACCGATGCGTGCGGAGCCGCAGGAATCATCCCCGGGTTCTCCCTCCATGACGAGTTCGGCCACCTCGCGGAAGCCGGGCTCGACCCGTTGACCATCCTGCGGATGACCACGATCGAGGCTGCCCGGTTCCTGGGCGAGGAAGGCGAGTTCGGCCAGGTCGCCGTCGGTATGCCCGCCGACCTGGTGATTCTGGACGAGGACCCGCTGGAGGACCACATCGCACTCACCAAGATCGCGGGAGTGATGAGGAACGGTTCTTGGTGGTCCCGCGCCGACCTCGACGCCGTCGTGGAGCGCATCGCCGCCAAGCCCGGCGCCCACTGACCGCACTCTCCTCAGCACGCCTGGCCCGGGTGCGTCGACGGGCCGTGGCCCCAGCGGGTCTTGACTGGGAGCTGCAGGTACGACGCGTGGCCACCGCCGGTGTGGATGATGCTCGCCGGGGGAGAGCTTCTCGACCCGGTCGAAGGCGTGGGCGGGGACGTCGTCGGTGGACAGCGTCTTGTCCAGGTGGCGCATCGAGACGCGCAGACGTCCGTCGGAGCCCTTGTACGGCCGTCGGACGTCCTGGACCGTACGCGGCCGCTCCAGCGGGCGTTGGCACAGCCTGTCCGGCAGATCGAACGCTGCCGGACAGACCCCTTGGGTGATCAGTCGGTCCGGCCGCACAGGTATCCGTGCCGCAGAGCGGACCGGGACCACGCCACCCCCGGCACAGGCGCCCAGCGGCCGCGGTGCGCCCGGTGCGGCGACGGACCGTACGGCGACTGCCAGGCGGGCCGATCGGGTTGTGCGGAACGCACGTTCATCCGCTCCAGGACAGTGTTGAAGCGCCCGGAGGCGCACCTGTGGCAACGGCGGAGAACGATCGGCATGGCGGTGGGCACGCCCACCCAGTTCTTGGACACAGAGATACACCGGTTCCAGTGAGAGGACCGCAGCGAAAAGGAGCGCGTCGCACAGGTGCGACGCGCGACGGATCAGCGCTCGGGGGGTCTCACATGGTGTACAACGGCACGTCCTTGACGGGGTGACTGCGGGCGGGAGCACGGTAACGGCATACGGGAGTGCGGTTCCACTGATTTTCGGGGGCGGAGCAAACCAATCGTCCCCACGCAGCTGCTCCCGTAGGGTGCGCAGGTTGTCGTGAGGGAGAGGCGGTCCGGAACGTGGCACCGAGGGCAGAGACGCGTGAGCAGTTGGCGGATGCGGCGCGGGCCGCGCTGGGCGGCGGGCGGCGGCTGGAGGCGGTTGAGCGGGTCGCGGGCGGTAGCAAGAAGGGCGTGTACCGCCTGATGATGGACGACGCGACGACTGCGATCGCCTACCTGTGGGACGACGCCGAGAACTACTGGCCGGCGGCCGAGGGTGACGACGACCTCACCGACCCGTTCGCGCCCGGCCTCGGACTCGACCTGTTCGAGGCGGCGCACGCGCGGCTGGACGCGCTCGGCGTCCGCGTCCCCGCGATCCGTCTCGTCGACAGCGACGGCGCCCATTTTCCGGCCGACCTCGCGATCGTCGAGGACCTCCCGGGCGAGAACTTGGAGGAGCTGCTCGCGCGCGACCCGAGTGCGGCTGCCCCGGTGATGGCCCGGCTCGGGGAGGCGCTGGAGGCGATGAGGGGCCATCGGGCTTCCGCGTACGGCAAGGTGGCCGTGGTCGAGGGCGGAGGCACGTCGCTCGGGACGTCGTGCGAGGGGATCGTCCTGGACCGTGCGCTGCGGGACCTCGCCGAGGCGGCGTCGCGTGATCCGCGGATCGCGGGAGCCCGCGACCGGCTGGAGGACCGGCTGCTGGGCCTGGCGGCGGCGGTGCGGCCGCGGGCGGAGTTCGCGGTCGTGCACGGCGAACTGGGGCCCGATCACGTACTGGTGGACGCGGGCGGGCGCCCCGTGCTGATCGACATCGAGGGCTTGATGTACTTCGACGTCGAGTGGGAGCACGTCTTTCTGCGGATCCGTCTGCACGACGCCTACCGGCCGCTGGAGGTGGACGGACTGGACGAGAACCGGCTCGCGCTCTATGTGCTCGCGCAGCGTCTGTCGCTGACGGCGGGTCCACTGCGGCTGCTCGACGGGGACTTCCCCGGCCGGGCGTTCATGGCGGGCATCGCCGAGTACAACCTGAAGAAGGCGCTGGAACTGGTCCACGCCTGAACGCCCGCGCGGGGATCCGGGGCGGTCCGGCACCGCCTCGTGGCCTTGCCGGCTGCGGCCCGCTCTCAGAAAGCCACAAAATCTGACGTCATCATTGTGGCGATTGTGTTCCCTCTCTAGGGTGGATGGGCCTCAACAGGTGTGTTTTGCCACACCAGTTGCACATTTCGGCGCACGAGGAAGGCTCCCCATGCCGCACCCGCACCCGATCTCGTCCCCGACCCCGGCCCCCCACCACCGTCACG